>NZ_JBDZYD010000004.1:376853-513762 GCF_040064235.1 Amycolatopsis melonis | reverse complement strand
TCGCCCGGGGGTTGGCGTGTGGGCTTAACAGGGTCCAACCTGTGTTCCCCACCCACGACACCTGACCGGCGGCGGTTCCACCCCGCCGGGCCGAGCAGCGCCTCTGCGCGGGTCCTCAGGGCGGGCTGAAAGGGACGTTCGTCTCGCCTGGTGCAGTGAAAGGGACTTTCGTCGCGCCAGACGCCAGGAAAGCGCCTTTCAGCCCACGCTTCCTCCGGTGAGCCGGGCCGGACGCACCGAAGGGCACCTTCCTTGCGTCACACGCAAGGAAGGTGCCCTTCAGCTCGGCAGACCTCCTACTTGAGGGTGAACGACGCCAGGTTGACCGGGCCGTCGAACGTCAGGTAGACGTCCTGGCGGCCGTACGCCTTGCCCAGTGCCGTGCCCACCGTCGCGTACGCGTAGCGGTCACCGGTCGAGGACACCGTGGCCGTGCCCAGCACGCGGCCGGTCGGGGAGCCGAGGCGGACGGTGATCCGCGCCGTCCCCGCGTCGGCCTTGGACACCGACGCCGTGAACTTCGCCGGGCCGTTCAGCGCGACGTCCTTGAACGCCAGCCAGCTGCCCGCCGTGGCCGCCACCGACGTGCCCGAGACCTTCGAGGTGTCGGTCAGCGTCGCCGCGGAGTAGGCGTCGAAGTTCTCCGCCTGCGTCGGGCGGGTCAGGTCGCGGGCCGGGATCCGCTCCCCGGCGACGTACACCGGCTGCGAGCCGGCGATGTCGGCGGCGTTGTGCCCGACCGCGAAGTCGTAGACCCCGCTCTCCACCACGGACTTCCCGCGCGTGACGTCCCAGAAGGCCAGGTCGGACACCGGCACCTCGAAGCGCACCGTGCGGGTTTCCTTCGGGGCCAGCGTCACCTTCGAGAAGTCACGCAGCTGCTTCAGCGGCTGCTGCACCCGGGACTGCCGCGCGCTCGAGTAGAGCTGGACGACGTCGGACCCGCTGCGGGCGCCGGTGTTCGTCACGTCGACGCTCACCTGGACCTTGCCGCCGGACTGGATGGCCCGCACGTTGTCGTAGCGGAAGCTGGTGTAGCTCAGCCCGTACCCGAACGGGAAGAGCGGCTTGCCGCGGTAGTACTGGTAGGTCATCCCGGTCTTGGCGATGTCGTAGTCCAGGATGCCCGGCAGCGCCGCGTCGGAGGCGTACCAGGTCTGCGTCAGGCGGCCGCTCGGGTTGGTGTCGCCGAAGAGGACGTCGGCGACCGCGTGCCCGGTCTCCTGGCCGGCGTGGCTGGTCCACACGATCCCGGGCACGGACAGGGTGTCCCAGCCGGTGGTCGGGTAGCTGTTCTCCACGACGACGATGGTGTGCGGGTTGGCCTTCTGCACCGCTTCGACCAGCGCGCGCTGCGCCGGGGCCAGCTCGGTGCTGGTCCGGTCGTTGGCCTCGCGGCCGTTGATGAACGGCATGCTGCCGACCACGACCACCGCGGTGTCGGCGTCCTTGGCCGCGGCGACCGCGCTGCCGACGCCGCTGGTGAGCACCTCGCGGCCGAACTTGCTCGCGTGCGCGGCGTCCGGGGCGGAGAAGGTCAGCGAACCGTCGGCGCCGACGACGGCGAACTTGTTCGGGCCGAACCACGGCTCGTTCGCTTCGTTGCCCGCGTACTCCAGCACGTAGCTGCCGTCGGGCTGCGCGTCGAGCTTGAGCTGCTGCTGGACGAACCAGCCGGTCGGCTGGTCGGCGTCGTTGACCAGCCCGCCGCCGGAGTAGCTGAGGAACTTGCCGTTGGCGGCCGCGCGCAGCGTGTTCTTGCCCGCGCCCCAGTCGTAGACGTCGAAGGACTGGGCGGTGCCGGCGGTGGTCCCGGCCGCGGTCACCTTGCCGGGGCTGGCCGGTGCCGTCAGGTACTTGCCGGTGGCGAGGTCCTTCAGCGCGATCCGGTCGACGCCTTCGGACGAGGAGACCGTGCCGTTCGCGCCGAGCCGCTCCTGGATGCCCTGCACCGGCGTGACCTTGTAGGTCATCGCGCCGCTGTACCAGTCTTCGTACAGGGTGTTCGACAGCGGGCCGACGACCGCCACCTTCTTGTTCTGCGCGGCGTTCAGCGGCAGCGCGCCCGCGTTGTTGCGCAGCAGGACGACCTGGTCGTCAGCGGCCTTGCGGGCCAGCGCCCGGTGCTCCGGCGAGCCGATGACCGCCGGGGTGATCTTCGCGTACGGGTTGCGGCCCGGCGGGTCGAACTCGCCGAGGCGGAAGCGCAGCGACAGCAGGTGCCGGTCGGCGTTCTCGACGTCGGCCATGGTCAGGTAGCCCTTGGCCAGCGCCTCCTTGACCGCGTTGACGGTGATCGAGCCGTCGGTGTCGTTGTCGGTGAAGCTGTCCAGCCCCGCCTTGATCGCCGCCGCGTTGCCCTCGGCCTTGGTGGCGTAGTACTTCTCGGAGTTGACCAGGTTCGACGGGGCACCGGCGTCGCTGACGACGGCGATGTCCTGCGGCGCCCACTTGCGCAGCTTGCCGTCGAGGTCCGGGCTCACGTGGTTGGGCCTGCCGTTGACCAGGTTGTACGACGGCATGACGGCGTTGGCCGCGCCCGCCTGCAGCGGGATCTTGAACGCCTGCTCGTCGTAGTCGTGCAGGATCTTCGGCGGCACCGAGGAGCTGGTGGTGTCGCGGTTGACCTCGTTGTTGTAGGCGAGGTAGTGCTTCAGCGTCGGGGCGGCCTGCAGGTAGCGCGGGTCGTCGCCCTGCATGCCGTGGCCGTAGGCGATCGCCAGCTCGCCGGTCAGGTGCGGGTCCTCGGAGTAGCCCTCTTCGTTGCGGCCCCACCGCGGGTCGCGCAGCAGGTTCACCACCGGCGCCCACATGTTGAGGCCCCACAGCGTCGGGTTGCGGGCGTTGAAGCCGCGCGCCTCCTGGCCGACGGCCGCGCCGACCTGCTTGACCAGCGCCGGGTCCCAGGTGCTGGCCAGGCCGATGGCCTGCGGGAACACCGTGCCGTCGGCCTTGACCACGGCACCCTTGTTGTCGTAGTCGGTCGACCACGCGACGCCGTGCAGGGCTTCGGTGCCGGTCTTGAACACGCCGATGCCCAGCCGCGGGATGGCCGGCTGGTACTGGTGCAGCAGCGAGATCTTTTCGTCGGCGGTCAGCCGGGAGAGCAGGTCGTCGATCCGCGCGGCCAGTGGCAGCGACGGATCACGGAACGCCGGTGGCGGCTCGGCCAGTGCCGGCGTCGGCGCCAGCAGGACGGTCGCGGCCACGATCGGCACGAGAGCACGGCGGAACAGGGACTTGCGCACAGACAGCCTCCGGAATCGTCGAATCGTTTCGACGGCGCGGCGCGGAACATTGGCGTCGAAGGTGGGGATGGGTGACGACTATTACAGCCGCGTGAGCGCGAGGTCAAGACTTTCCCCGGCAGCGTCCGACGAAGGCGGGGTTATCCCTCAGCAGGGGGTCTGAGCTGCGAAAAGTCCGCCAACCAGTACGGTTCGACATTTTCGACGAAGCCGTTCGTCGTCGAATTCGAATCGAATGCGGCCGAACGCCGAATGATGCTTGTGTTTCCGGCAGGTGTCGCCTACCTTCGTGCCATCGTCGATGCGCTTCGACACACCGACCCGCTCCCCGTCCTCAGGAGGCCACCCGTGGTCACGATCAACGACGTCGCCAACGCGGCCGGAGTGGCCCCCAGCACGGTGTCCTACGTGATCAGCGGCAAGCGTTCGATCTCGCCGAAGACCCGGCGCCTGGTCGAGGACAGCATCCGCAAGCTCGGCTACCACCCGCACGCCGGCGCGCGGGCGCTGGCCAGCAGCAAGACCAACGTGCTGGCGCTGGTCGTGCCGCTGCGCACCGACCTCAACGTCGCCGTCGTGATGGAGTTCGTCGCCTCGGCGGTCACCGCCGCCCGTGCCCACGACCACGACCTGCTGCTGCTCACCAAGGACGAGGGTCCGGCGGCGCTGCAGCGGGTGGCGTCCTCGGCCATCGCCGACGCGCTGATGGTGATGGACGTCGAAACCGCCGACCCGCGGGTGCCGATGCTGCTGGCGCTCGACCTGCCGGTGGTGCTCATCGGCGTGCCCGACCACCCGGCCGGGCTGAGCTGCGTCGACCTGGACTTCACCGCGGCGGGCTCGGCGTGCGTCGCGCACCTGGCCGAGCTGGGCCACCGCTCGATCGCGCTGATCGGCCCGTCCCCCGCGGTCTACCGCCGCGGGACGAGCTACGCGACGCGATTCCTGCGCGGCTTCGACGAGGCCACCAAGGCGCGGGACGTGCGAGCGGAGTCCCGGGCGTGCGCCCATTCCTACGAAGCGGTGAGCGCCTGCCTGGACGACCTGCTCGCCGCCGACCCGGGCCTGACCGCCCTGGTCGTGCACAACGAGGCCGTGCTGCCCGGCCTGCTGTCGGACCTGCGCCACCGCGGCCTGCGGGTGCCCGAGGACATCTCGGTCATCGCCGTGTGCCCGGACAGCATGGCCGAGCAGCACGCGGTCGCGCTGACCAACGTGGCCATCCCGGCCGAGGAGGTCGGCACCCAGGCCGTCGAGATGACCATGCGCCGGCTCGCCGGCCACACCACCCCGGAGGTCCGGCTGCTCGGGCCCCGCCTGACCCGGCGCGAGAGCACCGCCGCGCCCCACGCCTGACCCCTGGTCCTGCTTCGCCGCCGAAGGAGAATCCACCATGTCCGTAGCCCGTCGCGCCCTGATCCTGGCCGCGAGCGCTTCCCTGCTGGCCGCCTGCAGCCCGAGCCCGGCGCCGTCGGCGCCGAACGGCGCGGGCGGTCCCGCCGCGACGTCGATCACCGAGCTCGACTACTACGCCGACGAGCAGGGCTCCGCCGCCTGGCAGAAGATCCTCGACACCTGCGCCACGCAGACCGGGATCAAGATCCAGCGCCAGAAGGTGCCGACCAACCAGCTGCTGCCGAAGGTGCTGCAGAGCGCCAGCTCCAAGACGCTGCCGGACCTGCTCTTCACCGACAACCCGACGCTGCAGCAGGTCGCCGCGACCGGCGCGCTGACCCCGCTGTCGGACTACGGCATCACCGCCGACGGCTACTCCCCCAGCATCGTCAAGGCCGGGACGTACCAGGACAAGGTGTACGGCGTCGCCCCCGGCGTCAACGGCCTCGCGCTGATCTACAACAAGGACCTCCTGCAGGCCGCCGGCGTCGAGCCGCCGAAGACGTGGGACGAGCTGAAGGCCGCCGCGGCGAAGCTGACCAAGGACGGCAAGTACGGCCTCGCCTTCTCCGCGATCCCGTCCGAAGAGGGCACTTGGCAGTTCCTGCCGTTCTTCTGGAGCAACGGCGCCGAGCTGTCCCAGCTGGACTCGCCGCAGGCCACCCAGGCCCTGCAGTACGTCACCGACCTGGTGAACTCCGGTGCGGCGTCGAAGTCGGTGGTGACCTGGAACCAGAACGACGTCGCCGACCAGTTCGTCGGCGGCAACGCGGCGATGATGATCAACGGCTCCTGGAACCTGGCCCGGCTCGACGAGCAGAAGTCGCTGCACTACGGCGTCGTGCCGATCCCGGTGCCCAAGGCAGGTGACAAGCCGGTGGTCGCGCTCGGCGGCGAGGTCGGCACCATCCCGGTGACCAGCGGCCCGAACCAGCAGGCCGCGGGCAAGGTCCTGTCCTGCATCCTGTCCGAGCCGACGATGCTCGAGTGGAGCAAGGCACACGCCTACGTCCCGTCGAAGACGGCCGTGGCGCAGAAGTTCGGCGCGGAGCAGCCCGCCATGCAGGCGTTCGTCGACGAGGTCGGCACGGCCCGCTCCCGCACCGCCGAGCTGGGCGAGAAGTACCCGAAGGTCTCCCAGGCGCTGGCCGACGCCATCCAGGCGGCGCTGACCGGGAAGCAGCCGGTGGACCAGGCCCTCAAGGCCGCGCAGCAGGCGAGCGGATCGTGACGCTGACCGCCGCCCCGGCGGTCGCGGCGCCCTCGCGCGCGAACCGGAAGTCCCGCCGGGACAACCGGTTCGTCGCGTGGGCGTTCCTGCTGCCCGCCCTCGCCTACGTCGTCGTGTTCTTCGGCTACCCGCTGGCCGCGAACGTGGTGATGAGCACGCAGAACTACACGGTGAAGTCGTTCTACACCGGCGAAGCGCCCTTCGTCGGCTTCGCGAACTACTCCGCCATCCTGAACAACCCGCTGTTCACCACCTCGGCGCTCAACACGGCCCTGTTCACCGTCGGGTCGCTGGTGTTCCAGTTCGGCCTGGGCCTGGCGCTCGCGGTGTTCTTCAACGGCCGGTTCCTCGGCAGCGCCGTGCTGCGGTCGCTGCTGCTGCTGCCGTGGCTGCTGCCGCTGGTGGTCAGCGGCGCGATCTGGCGGTGGATGTTCGACCAGGACCACGGCGTGCTCAACGCCGCGCTGCGGGCCGTCGGCCTGGACGCGGTGCCGTGGCTGAGCAGCACGAGCTGGGCGCTGCCCGCGGTGATCCTCACCAACATCTGGATCGGCATCCCGTTCAACCTGGTGATCCTGCACGGCGGGCTGCGCGCGATCCCCGACTCGCTCTACGAGGCCGCCGCGCTGGACGGCGCGGGTGCCTGGCAGCGGTTCCGGCACGTCACCTGGCCGCTGCTGCGGCCGGTCACCGGGATCGTGCTCATGCTCGGGCTGGTCTACACGATCAAGGTGTTCGACGTGATCATGGTGGTCACCGGCGGCGGGCCCGCCAACGCCACGCAGACGCTGACCACGTGGTCCTACCGGCTGTCCTTCCAGGACTTCGCGTTCGGGCAGGGCGCGGCGGTCGGCAACGTGCTGATCGTGGTGGCGACGGTGTTCGGGCTGCTGTACCTGCGCTCGGCGAAGGCGACCCTGGCGGAGGCGGCATGAAGACGGCGAACTGGCCGCGCACGGTGCTCGGCATCCTCATCGTGGCGGTGCTGCTGTTCCCGCTGTACTGGATGGTCAACGCCTCCCTGCAGCCCAGCGGCGCGCTGCTGCGCCCGGACCCGGCGTTCTTCCCGGTCGGCGGCACCCTCGACGGCTACCGCAAGGCCGTCGCGACGCAGGGGCCGAACCTGCTCTCCAGCGTGATCATCGCGCTCGGCGCGGTGTTCGTCTCGCTGCTGGTGGCGGCGCCCGCGTCGTACGCGCTGGCCCAGCTGAAGGTGCGCGGCGGGCCGGTGCTGGTGTTCGTCATGCTCATCGTGCAGATGATCCCCGGCATCGTGATGGCCAACGCGCTCTACACGGTGTTCAGCAACCTCGGCCTGATCGACAACTACCTCGGGCTGGTCCTCGCCGACTCGACCGCGACGATCCCGTTCGCCGTGCTCCTGCTGCGCGCGTTCATGATCTCGATCCCGAAGGAGCTCACCGAAGCGTCCCGTGTGGACGGTGCGGGGTACTGGCGCACCTTCTTCTCGGTCATCCTCCCGGTGAGCCGCAACGCGCTGGTCACCGCCGGGCTGTTCTCGTTCCTGTTCGCCTGGGCCGACTTCCTGTTCGCCGTCACGCTGACGACCGGGCAGTCGTTCGAGCCCATCACCGTGGGCATCTACCGGTTCGTCGGCAACCAGTCCGCCGACTGGAACGGGATCATGGCCACCGCCGTCCTGGCCGCGATTCCCGCGGCCGTTCTGCTCGTCGTCGCGCAGAGGTACGTCGTCGCCGGGCTGACCAGCGGCGCCGTCAAAGACTGAAGCCCCCTCGCAAGGAGATTGTGTGATCGCCACGACCGAAGACGGCCGTTCGCTCGAAGTCACCGTGCGGCACGAGGTGCTGCGCGTCGAGCCATGGGGCACCGACAGCCTGCGCGTGCGCGCCGGGCGGCACCGCGTCCTCGACGACGTCCCGGGCGCGCTGCTGCCCGCGAAGCCGTCGTCCGCCACCGCGGAGGCGGACGGGCGGACCGGCCGCGTGGTCAACGGTGCGCTGACCGCGATCGTCGAGATCGCCGACACCGACACCGGGATCGACGCGCAGCTGAAGTTCGTCCGCACCGACACCGGCGAGGAGCTGCTGTCGGAGCAGCGCGCGCACTTCTGGTGGCCCGGCGCGCGGCTGTTCATGCCCTCCCGCAACGGCTACGGCCGGCTGGAGCAGCGCTTCACCGCCTACGACGACGAGCGCATCTTCGGCCTCGGCCAGCGCACGCACGGCCGGTTCGACCAGAAGGGCCTCGTGCTGGACCTGGTGCAGCGCAACGCCGAGGTGTCGGTGCCGTTCCTGCTGTCCAGCCGCGGCTACGGGTTCCTGTGGAACAGCCCCGCCGTCGGCCGGGTCGAGCTGGCCGCCAACGGCACCCGCTGGGTCGCCGACGACGCCCGCCAGATCGACTACTGGATCACCACCGGCGACGGCCCGCGCGAGATCCTCGGCCACTACGCCGACGCGACCGGCCACGCGCCGATGCTGCCGGAGTGGGCGGCCGGGTTCTGGCAGTCGAAACTGCGCTACCGCAGCCAGGAGGAACTGCTGTCGGTGGCCCGCGAGTACCACGCGCGGGGGCTGCCGCTGTCGGTGATCGTGACGGACTTCTTCCACTGGACGCACCTCGGCGACTGGAAGTTCGACACCGCCGAGTGGCCCGACCCGGCGGGGATGATCCGCGAGCTCGGCGAGCTGGGCGTCAAGCTGATGGTGTCGGTGTGGCCGTCGGTCAACCCGCTGTCGGAGAACTACCGCGAGCTGCACGAGCGGGGCCTGCTGGTCGCGGCCGAGAACGGCGTCCCGTTCCACGCGCCGTGGAAGGACAAGGGCTTCGGCGTCGAGATGCCGGTGGCGTTCTACGACGCGACCAACCCGGCGGCGCGGGAGTTCGTCTGGAGCAAGGTCAAGGAGAACTACTACGACCTCGGCGTGCGCGCGTGGTGGCTGGACGGCGACGAGCCGGAGATCCAGCCGGGTCACCCGCACAACCTCGGCTTCCACACCGGGCCGGGCGCGGAGGTCTTCAACATCTACCCGCAGGCCAACGCGCAGACGTTCCACGACGGCATCCGCGGCGAGGGCGACGACGAGGTGGTGCTGCTGTCGCGCTCGGCGTGGGCGGGCAGCCAGCGCTTCGGCGCGGCGCTGTGGTCCGGTGACGTCGGGGCGACGTGGGAGTCGCTGCGGGCGCAGGTCCGGGCGGGCCTGAACGTCGCGGTCGCCGGCATCCCGTGGTGGACCACCGACATCGGCGGCTTCCACGGCGGCGACCCGGACTCCCCGGAGTACCGGGAGCTGATGGTCCGCTGGTTCCAGTACGGGGTGTTCTGCCCGCTGTTCCGCCTGCACGGCTTCCGCGACCCGCGGCCGGGGTTCGGCCCGGAGATGACCGGCGGCCCGAACGAGGTCTGGTCGTACGGGCCGGAGGCGTACGAGGCGATCACGGAGTCGCTGCGGCTGCGTGAGCGGCTGCGTCCGTACCTGATGGAGCAGATGCGGGTGGCCCACGAGCAGGGCATCCCGCCGATGCGCCCGCTGTTCGTGGACTTCCCCGCCGACGCCACGGCGTGGGACGTGTCGGACGAGTTCCTGCTCGGGCCGGACCTGCTGGTGGCGCCGGTGCTCGAACCGGGCGTCACGGCCCGGCGGGTGTACCTGCCCGCGGGCGCGACGTGGACGGACGCGGTCACCGGGACCCGCCACGAGGGCGGGACCACGGTGGAGGCGGCGGCCCCGGCGGAGCGGATCCCGGTGTTCCTCCGGGACGGGGCCGACCTGCCGATCCGCGCGGAGTAGCTCAGCCCTCGGGGTAGAAGACGAACAGGGTGCAGCCGGTCGTGCTCGCGGGCACGTGCCAGGACCCGGCGGGTGCGTGCAGGAACGTGCCCGCCGGGTACTCCCGTGCGCCGTCGCTGAACGTGCCGGTGAGGACGTAGACCTCCTCCGGGCCGGGCTCGTGGACGTCCCGGCGCGGCCAGGAGGTGCCCGGGTCCATCTCCAGGACGTTGGCGTGCGCGCCGTTCGCGCCGGTCCACAGTGGACGCAGGCGGATGCCGGGGAAGAGTTCGCGGACGGGGGCGTCCTGGACGGCGGCCCAGGTGTAGCCCTCCTGCTCGAGGATCTCGGGGTGCATGGCCCTCACTCTGCCCGCGCGCGCCCGTGCCGGGCCAGTGTCCGGGATGACGTGGTGGGGTACTTTCGTGCCATGCATCGCGTGGTGGCTCTGGTGCGGCCGGTGCAGTCGACGTTCGAGCTGGGCTGCGCGGCGGAGGTGTTCGGCACGCCGCGGGACGGGGTGCCCCGGCACTACGAGTTCGAGGTGTGCGCGGAGACGCCAGGACCGGTCCCGACCACGGCCGGGTACGCGATGGCGGTGTCCCGCGGCCTCTCGGCACTGACGACCGCGGACACGGTGATCATCCCGGGCTGGTCCCCGGTGGAGGCCCCGCTGCCCCCGCGCGTCCGCCGGGCGCTCCTGCGCGCCCACGCCCGCGGCGCGCGGCTGGTGACGATCTGTTCCGGGGTGTTCGCGCTGGCCCGCACGGGCCTGCTGGACGGCCGGTCGGCGACCACCCACTGGGCTCGCGCGGACCAGCTGCGCCGGGAGTTCCCGCAGGTGCAGGTGGAGCCGGACGTGCTGTACGTCGACCACGGCGACGTGGCGACGAGCGCGGGGGCGGGCGCCGGGATCGACCTGTGCCTGCACCTGGTCCGCAAGGACCACGGGCCGGCGTACGCGGCGTTGCTGGCGCGGCACATGGTGATGCCGCCGCATCGCGAAGGCGGTCAGCTGCAGTTCACCCCGCCGCCGGCGGCACCGGACGCCGTGGACGGGCTCCTGACGTGGGCGGCGGAGCGGCTGGACACGCCGTTGTCGGTCGGCGACCTGGCCGCGCACGCCGGCGTCTCGCCGCGGACGTTGGCCCGCCGGTTCGCCGAGCAGCTCGGCACGAGCCCGGGAGCGTGGCTCCTGGCCCGCCGCGTGGCGGCGGCGCGGACGCTGCTGGAGGAGACGGACCTGCCGGTGGAGGCGATCGCCACCCGGGTCGGGCTGGCCTCGGCGGTGAACCTGCGGCGGCGGTTCCGGGCGTTGGTGGGGACGACGCCGGGCGCTTACCGGCGGGCGTTCCGGGTGCCGTGATGCCGGTTGGCCGGTTCGGCCGCAGGCCGGGTTTCGCGGGTGAGCGGGAACCGGCAGCCCCGGTTCCCGCTCCCGGAAGTCAGGCGGACTTGATCGCGGAGATCTCGAACTCCAGCGTGACCTTGTCGCTGACCAGCACGCCGCCGGTCTCCAGGGCGGCGTTCCAGGTGACGCCGAAGTCCTTGCGGTTGATCGTGGTGGAGCCCTCGAAGCCGATCCGGTCGTTGCCGAACGGGTCCTTGGCCGAGCCCTCGAACTCGAACGGGACCGTCACCGGGCGGGTGATCCCCTTGATCGTCAGGTCGCCGGTCACGTCGAAGCTGGTCTCGCCGGTCTGCTTGATCTCGGTCGAGCGGAAGGTGATCTGCGGGAACTCGTCCATCGACAGGAAGTCGTTGCCCTTGAGGTGGGCGTCACGGTCGGCGTTGCGCGTGTCGATGCTGGTGGCCTCGATCGTCACCTCGACGCTCGACTTCTCCGGCGCGTCGCCGTCGATGGTCGCCTTGCCGGTGAACTCGTTGAAGCTGCCGCGCACCTTGGTCACCATGGCGTGCCGGGCGACGAACCCGATCCGCGAGTGGGCGGCGTCCAGGGTGTACTCACCGGTCAGCTGGGGGTAGGTGGTCGCGCTGGTCATGACTGTTCTCTCCTCGTGGTGACATCCCCCAGGTGATTGAGGGTTCAACAAGACTGTACCGCATTTGGCTGGTTGCGCAAGCAAGCTTTCGGTAGACTGCCGGACATGGGTGAGAGAGCCGCGCTGGACGCCGGCGAAGCCGCGTTCTGGCGGCCGCTGATCCGCATCGCCACCGTGCTGCCGCGGGCGCTGGAGGACCAGTTCCTGCCCGAGACCGGCCTCACGATCTCCGACTACGGCGTGCTCGTCGCGCTGTCGGAGGCGCCGGACCACCTGCTGCGCATCTCGGCGCTCGCGGCGACGACCGCGCTCTCGCTCAGCCGGATCAGCCGGGTGGTCGACGACCTGACCCGCCGCGGGCTGGTCGAGAAGCGCCGGTGTGCCGAGGACGGCCGCGCGTCCAACGCCGTGCTGACCGCGGCCGGGCTTGCCAGACTGGAGGCGGCCTACCCGAGCCACCTCGCCCGCGTCCGCGCCGCGGTGTTCGACCACCTGAGCGCCGAGGACATCCGCACGGCCGGGCCGGTGCTGGCCCGGCTGGCCGCGGCACTGGACGCCACTCCCCCGACCGACGACTGCTGAGGACGCCGATGAGCGACAAGGGCGAGTACAAGCGGGACCTCAACTACATCCCCGACCGCATCACCGCGGACGGCCGCGACGGCTGGCCGGTCGAGCCCGGCCGGTACCGGCTGGTCGTCGCCCGCGCGTGCCCGTGGGCCAACCGCGCGGTGATCGTGCGGCGGCTGCTGGGCCTGGAACCGGTGCTGTCGATGGGTATCGCCGGGCCGGTGCACGACGAGCGCAGCTGGAGCTTCCACCTCGACCCCGACGGCCGCGACCCGGTGCTCGGCATCGAGCGGCTGCAGGAGGCGTTCTTCAAGCGCGACCCGGACTACCCGCGCGGCATCACCGTCCCGGCGTTCGTCGACATCCCGACCGGCCAGGTCGTCACCAACGACTTCGCGCAGATGACGCTGGACATGTCCACGGAATGGACGGCTTACCACCGCGAGGGCGCGCCGGAGCTGTACCCGGAGAAGCTGCGGGACGAGATCGACGACGTCGCGCAGAAGGTGTTCACCGACGTCAACAACGCGGTCTACCAGTGCGGGTTCGCGAAGTCGCAGGAAGCCTACGAGCGCGCCTACGCCAAGCTGTTCGCCCGGCTCGACTGGCTGTCGGAGCGGCTGGCGGACCAGCGGTACCTGGTGGGCGACACGATCACCGAAGCCGACATCCGGCTGTTCACCACGCTGGTCCGGTTCGACGCGGTCTACCACGGCCACTTCAAGTGCAACCGGCAGAAGCTCAGCGAGCTGCCGGTGCTGTGGGCGTACACGCGCGATCTGTTCCAGACGCCGGGATTCGGCGACACGATCGACTTCGCGCAGATCAAGGAGCACTACTACGTGGTGCACAAGAACGTGAACCCGACCGGGATCGTGCCGCTGGGCCCGGACCCGTCCGGCTGGCTGACCCCGCACCACCGCGAGCAGCTGGGCGGCCGCCCGTTCGGCGACGGCACCCCGCCGGGCCCGCCCCCGGACGGCGAACGGGTGCCCGCGCTGTCCTGACCCGCTACGGTGACCGCCATGGACCGCCTGCGCGATCACCGGATCCTCGTCACCGGCGCCGGTTCCGGCATCGGCCGGGCCACGACCCAGCGGCTGCTGGCCGAAGGCGCCCGGGTGGTCGCCGCCGACGTGTCTGAAGAGGGCCTGCGCGACTCCCCCGCGTCGAAGACGATCACCATGGACGTGGCGGACGAGGCATCGGTCACGGCGGGCACGGCCGCGGCGATCGACCACCTCGGCGGCTTGGACGTGCTGGTCAACGCGGCCGGCATCCTGCTGGCCGAGCACACGCACAAGACGTCGCTGGAGCTGTGGAACCGCGTGCTGGCGGTGAACCTGACCGGCACGTTCCTGGTGACGCGCGCGGCGTTGCCCGCGTTGCTGGAGAGCGGCAGGGGCGTGGTGGTGAACTTCAGCTCGACGTCGGCCTCGTTCGCCCATCCGTACATGGCGGCGTACTGCGCGAGCAAGGGCGGAATCCAGGCGTTCACGCACGCACTGGCGCTGGAGTACGGCAAGCAGGGCCTGCGCGCGGTGAGCATCGCCCCGGGCAGCATCAAGAGCGGCATCACGGACTCGGCGGCGAGCTGGCTGCCCCAGGAGGTCGACTTCACCCTGTTCGGCCGCCTCCTCCCGATCCTCCCGGCGGACCACACGACCCCGGTCGGCAACGCGGTGGCGGGCCCGGAGGCGGTGGCGGGCGTGGTGGCGATGGTGGCGTCGGAGGACGGAAAGTTCATCACCGGCACGGAAATCCGCGTCGATGGCGGAACGCACACCTGAGACGGCGGAGCACTACCCGATCGTGTAGTCGAACTGCTGTTCGATCGTCGGTAACGTGGGCTTCGTGGACAACACCTTCCTCCAGCAAGCCGACGCGGCGGCGCTCGCCGGCCGCCTCGGTGAGCTGTTCCAGCAGATTCGGTCCTGTGAAACGGCAATCGGCACTCTTCTTGTGGGTGTCGAGCAGCGCGGGGTCATGGAGCTGTTCGGGCACCGGTCCGTTGCCGGGCTCTCCGAGGAGGAGGCCGAAGTCCTGGTGAAACGGGCCCGGCAGCTCGATCCCGACGGCCGGGAACCACCTGCCGGACCGGATGCGCGTTCCCCGGCCGGCAAAGGGCACCTCCAGGGTCTGTATCGAAGCGGGGAACAGCCTGGACTCACCGAGGTCGAGTGAGGGAAGGGGCACAGTGGGGCGGCCTGCTGCGGCGATCCGCCGGGCCGGGGCCAGATGAACCGAAAGGCGCTTTCGGCACATCTGGTGCAGCGAAGGGACCTTTCGTCTCGCCGGATGCGAGGAAAGTCCCTTTCAGACCACCCCCTCGCCACCATCGGACGACTTCGATACGGACCCTAGTCCCCCGCGGAGGCCCGGCGGCGCCGCCGGTCGACGGCGCCGTCGAGCAGCGGCCGCAGTTCCGCGACCACTGTGTCGAGCGGCGCGACGTCCCGGTGGGCGCGGGCCAGGACGATCGCGCCCTCCAGCGTGCTGAGCATCAGCACCGCCAGCGCGGCACTGCGGGCCGGGGGCACGCCGAGCTGTTCGAGGGTGGCCGCGACCGGGCGCTGCCAGCCGTCGAAGGCCTTGCCGACCGCTTCCCGAAGGGTGTCGCTGGTGGCCGCGGTGTCGGCGACCGTGGCGACCAGCGGGCATCCGGCGTCGAAGCCCTGTGCCGTGAACTCGTCGCGCCACTGGGCGGCCATGGCCGCGAAGAGGCTGCCGGGGGTGGGATCGGCCAGCCGCTCCGCGATGCGCGCGACCCGCCGGGCCGCGTAGTCCCCGGCCCACGCGACGGCTTCGGCGATCAGCTGGTCCTTACCGCCCGGGAAGTAGTGCTGCAGGGAGCCCCGCGGTGCTTCGGCGTGGGCGACCACGTCCCGCATGCCGGTCGCCCCGACGCCGTGGATCCGCAGCAGCTGCGCGGCGCTGAGCACCATCCGCTCGCGCGGTGTCCTCGTCATCGGCTGCCTCCTTCATGACGTCCGTCATGGTAGCCCGGTCCGGCACGACCAGCGCGAAGTCCCGCTCGCCGCGTTCGTAGGACGGCACCGGCCGGAACCCCTGCCGCAGCAGCAGCGCTTCCGCACCGATGTTCCCGGCCTGCACGGTCGCGCGCACGGTCCAGCCGCGCCACCGGCCGGACGCCCACAGCCACCGGCTCAGCGCACTGCCGACGCCCCGCCGCTGCCACGGGTCGGCGACCAGGATCCCGGCCTCGGCCTGCCCCGGCGTCTCCGAGACGAAATTGAGCAGACCGGCTGGAACGCCGTCCCAGGTCGCCAGCAGCGCCACACCGCATGGTGGCCCGGCGAGCAGGAAGCGCTGGTAGCGCCGGAAAACCTCGGGCGGTTCGGCGGGCCCGCCCATCAGGAACCGGCGCCGGAGGCTCGCCGGTGAGCAGGCCGCGACGAGCGCGGCGATCCGGTCCCGGTCGCCGTCGCCCAGTTCCCGGACCTCTATGACAGCGGTCATAGTCCCAGGAGAGCACAGCAGACACGAGTGCGCATTATGACCGTCGTCATAACGCGGCCGCACGGTTCGGCCGCGCGGCGCGCGGGTACGTTGCCGTGGCCGCGATCCCCCACCGCGAAAGGCGTTCCGATGCAGCTCTACGCCGAACGGCCGATCCGCCGTACCGCCCAGCTCGTCAGCGATCTGCTCGCCCTGCTGCTGGTCGTCTTCGCGGTGTGGCTGGCGACGTCGGTCTACGACGAGGTCATGAAGCTGCGGGCTCCCGGCGACGGGCTCGTCGACGCGGGCACCGGGCTGCGCGGCACGTTCGACTCCGCGGCGAACTCCGCCGACGGCATCCCGCTGATCGGGGACGCGCTCGCCAAGGCGCTGCACGGCGGGTCGGCCGTCGGCACCAAGCTCACCGACGCCGGGCGGTGGCAGATCGAAGCGGTCGAAAGCCTCGCGTGGTGGATGGCGGCCATCATCGTCGTGCTGCCGGTGCTGACGCTGGTGGTCACCTGGCTGCCGCTGCGCTGGCACTTCACCCGCCGCGCCACCGCGGCCGCCCGGCTGCGTGCCCTCGGCGACGAAGGACTGGACCTGCTCGCGCTGCGCGCGCTGGCCACGCAACCGTTGCGGCGCCTGGCTTCGGCGGGCGAGGTCGCCACCGGCTGGCGGCAGCGCGACCGGGAGGTCATCGAGAAGCTGGCCGGGCACGAACTCGCCCGCAACGGCCTGCTGGCGTGACGCCTCAGCGCGGTCCCTGGCGCCGTCCCACCGACCGCCCGACGAAGTAGCCGATGACGAGCCCGGCGACCAGGCCGATCGCGATGAAGAAGATGACGGTGGCCGCGGCGATCTTGCCGACCGTGCCGAGGAAGCCCTTGGCTTCGAATTCCTGGACCGTGGCCAGCGTCTGGGCGAGCGCGTAGTGCGTCATGATCTCCAGCGTGGCACCGGCGGCCGCGGAGCGCACCTCACGACGGCCGCCGGTTACTTCGCCGGCGGGTTGACCGCCGCCGCGACGTCGGCGATCGTGTCCGCGTCGACCAGGCCGGTGTCCTCCAGGACCGTCATGTGGTCGAGCACCGTCTGGTTCGCCTGCGTCGCGTGCCGCCGGATGACGTCGTTCTGCGTGCCCGCGCGCACCTCCGCGATGGTCGCGAAGATCTTGCCGTGCGAGGCGCGCAGCAGGTTCGCGAACAGCTTGTCGAACTCCAGTCCCTGCGCCGCGGTGAGCTGCCGGACCCAGCCCTGCTGCTCGGCGGTGGCCTGGTCCGGCAGGGTCACGCCGAGGATCCTCGCGTCCTCGCGGACGAGCTGGTCGAGGTGGGAGTGCCCGTCCAGCAGGTGCAGCCCCGCCCGCTTGACCTGCTCGCTGCTCGCGTGGGTCTGGGCGAGGTTGCCCGCGGGGATCTCCCACAGCCCGGCCTGGCGGACCTTGACCAGGAACGTCTTGTCCAGCTCGGTGACCGGCCCGGCGCCGGCGACGTTCCCCGCGACCTCGGCGGCCGGCCTGCCCGCCATGCCCGGCATGGCGTGCCCGTAGGCCGGGACCTGCGCCTGCGTCTGGGCCTGCGCGGGCTGGTCGGCACTGGCCCGCAGCACCATGACCGAGCCCGCGCCGACGACGGCGAGCGTGGCCACGACGACCAGCATGGTCCGGGCCCTGACCTGGGCCGTCATGCCCCGGTGATCCGGCATCGTTCCTCCTTCTGGCGACAGCTGTCTCCCCGGGTACACGGACCGCGTCGCGCAGTGGTTCACCGGATGGCGAAGAATTTCTCTTGTCTGCCAACAGCTTCAGAAAGTCCAAACAGGACACAAGGAAAGCCGGCCGCACACCACGGGCGGGGCCTGAAGTCACCATCTTGACCGACGCTCTTGCGGTTGGCAAGTATTGCGTCATGCAAAGCGTCGAAGACACCGACCCGGAGGTCGCGGCCCTGGACGGCCTGACCATGGTCCTGGTCGGGATCGCGTGGGAGTGCGCGCACGCGGCACCGCCGGAGGTGTCGTTCCCGCAGACGCGCCTGCTGCTCATCCTGCACCGCCTCGGCCGGGTGCCCAGCTCGCGGCTGGCGGCGGCGATGGGCGTCAACGCGTCGACGGTGACCCGGCTGGCCGACCGCCTGCAGGCCCTCGGCTACGTCGCGCGCGGCCGCGACCCGCGCAACCGCAGCGTGGTCACCCTGGAGGTCACCGACGCCGGGCTGGAGCTGGTGACGCAGCTGCTCGACCGGCGGCACGCGGCACTCGGCGCGCTGCTGGACCGGCTGCCGCCCGCCCAGCGGAAGGCCGCGGCCACGGCGGCCCGCCGGCTGGTGCACGCGGCCGCCACCGTGCCCGCGCCGGCCCCGGCGCCGCTGTGAGTGCCATCCTGGACGGCATGACGACCCGGTGGACGTGCCCGCGCTGCGACCGCGAGTTCGCGCGCGCCGGCCAGGGCCACACCTGCGTGCCGGGCTGCACGGTGGACGAGACGTTCGCCGGGAAGCCGCCGTGGCAGCGGGAGATCTACGACGCCGTCCTCGCGCACCTGCGTGACCTCGGCGACGTCCACGAGGACGCGGTCAAGGTCGGGGTGTTCCTCAAGCGGGACCGCAAGCTGGCCGAGCTGCGGCCGCGGTCCCGGGACGTCCTGGTGTACCTGTGGCTGCCGCACGCGACCGAAACGGCCCGCATCGCCCCGGCGAACTGGGCGAGCGGGCCGCGGGTCGGGCACCGGCTGAGCCTGCGGTCGGTGTCCGATGTGGACGACGAGGTCCGTGGCTGGCTGACGATGGCGTTCGACGTTTCCTGAAGTCAGGAACCGGCGGGCCCCGTCCAGCCCTCGGGCACGTGTCCGATGCGGACCCGCTGCGGGTGGTCGCCCACCGGCACCGAGACGCGCTTCTGGCCGGTGGCGAAGTCGATCGCCGTCACCCGGTCGGCGCCCGCCTCCGAGATCACGCAGGCGCTGCCGTCGCCGCTGACCGTGGCCCAGTACGGCTTGACCGCAGGCACCAGCGGGCCCTGCTGCAGGGTCGCGCGGTCGACGACCGTGGCGTAGTCGTCCATCGTCCCGGCGATGCAGAGCTTGTCCCCGGCCGGGTTCATCGACATGCCGTGGTGACGGGAGTCGTTGACGAACGTCTTGCGGTCGTCGCTGGTGGCCGGGTTCTTCGGCAGTTCCTTGACGCGCGTGATGCGGTCGGCCGCGACGTCGTACTCCAGGAAGCCGTTGAAGAACGACACCTGGAAGTACAGTTTGGACTCGTCCGGGGTGAACGCGACCGGCCGCACGGCGTCCGAGAGATCCTTGCGCCCGAAGGCGTCGAGCCGGTCGCGCATGTCGATCACCTTGACCTGGCGGAAGGTCGTGGCGTCGACGACGGTGATGTGCCGGTCCCCCTTGGTGAAGTCCCAGCCCGGGTCGTCGAGGTCGGTGTTGACCTCGCCGATCGACATGTTCCACAGGTACCGGCCGCCGTCGGTGAACACGTTCTCGTGCGGCTTGTCCCCGGTGGCGAAGGAGCCGACCTGCTGCCCGGTGACGATGTCCAGCACGTGCACGGTGTTGGCGGTCGAGGCGGACACCGCGACACGGCGCCCGTCCGGCGAGACCGCCATGTGGTCGGAGCGGAAGCCCGACACCGGGAAGCGCCAGTTGATCCGGCCGGTGGCCAGGCTGATCGAGACGACGTCGGCGAAGCTCGGCCGCGACGCCACCACC
This sequence comes from Amycolatopsis melonis, assembly GCF_040064235.1. Lineage (NCBI taxonomy): Bacteria > Bacillati > Actinomycetota > Actinomycetes > Pseudonocardiales > Pseudonocardiaceae > Amycolatopsis > Amycolatopsis melonis. The sequence continues at coordinate 494,386 of NZ_JBDZYD010000004.1, read as the reverse complement.
GAACCGCCGTCCGGCGTGGTGTACATGTCGTCGACGAACTGGTCGTGTCCCTCGCCGGGGCCGTTGCGGATGCCGAGGAAGAACGCGAGCTTGACCGGGTTGAGGTAGATCTCGGCCAGCCGCTGGTCCTTGTCCGGGATGATGTTCACCCGCCCGATGCGGGTGAAGGAGCCACGGGACTCGATGACGTCCGCCGTGCCTTCCCAGTTGTTGCCGACGAACATCACCTCCCGCAGGGCCGCGGGGGCACCGGTCGCCGGCACCGCGGCGCCGGTCGTCACCAGCGCGGTGACCGAAACCAGGTACGCCAGCCGCGAGAGGTAGGACCGCCGCCGGGTCGGGGAAATGCGCACGGGAAACACCTTTCGGCACTGAAGAGGTGTGGTGACAGCCTGGCAGGGGTTACTGTCCGGTAGAGCCACGATAACCGGACACCGGAGCCGATCCGGTAGGGCCGCTCGCCCAACGTCGCGGGCGCGGGGTTGTGGCCGTGCCACAACGGGGTGAGGAGGTGCGGTGCGGGCGTCGCCGTTGATCCGGCAGGTGCTCGACGCGATGGCCGCGGACGAGACCGTGCTGGACGAGCTGGTCAGGGCCGCGCGCAGCCAGTCACCGGAGGTCGCGCGGCTGCCGGAGGCGGAGAACCGGCGGCACGTCCAGTTCCTGCTGACCGCGGCGCTGCGGGCCACGGCGAACCCGGACACCGCCGACTACACCACCGCCGAAGCCCTCGGCGCCGACCGCGCCGCACAGGGTGTCCCGCTCACCGACCTGCTGCGCGGGGTCCAGGCGGGCCGCACGGTCGCCGCGCGCGTCGCCGTCGAGCGGGCGCGGGCCGCGGGCATCCCCGACGACGTCATCCTCGAAACGGTCCTGGACGCCGAGCGCTACACCGGCGCGCTGGAACGCCACATCGTCAAGGGGTACCACGCGGCGGAGCTGCAGCTGTCGCGGACGCTCCGCGACGCGCGGACCCAGCTGCTGCGCACCCTGCTGCTGGCCGGCGACGAGCCGGCGCCCGAAGAGCTGCGGCAGGCAGGACTGCACCCCGGCGCGCGGTATTCGTGCGTGGTGTCCGACGTCAGCGACCCGGCGCGGGCACGCACGCTGGAGCAGGCGCTGCTGGAGTTCGGCGGGGTGTACGGCCTGGTGGAAGGCAGGCTCACCGGCCTGGCGGCCCGCCCACCCGCCGGCGTCCCGCTCGCCGAAGGGGCCCTGCTGGTCGTCGCGCCTCCAGCGCCCCTGACCGGGCTGCGTGAGGTGCACCGGCTCTGCACGGCGGCGGCCCGCATCGCGGGGCCGGGCTGCCACGACCTCACCGGGCTGGCGGGCGAGATCGCGCTGGCGGCCCAGCCACTGCTGGGCAACCTCCTGGCGGCGGATTTGCTGGGCGCACTCGACCCGGCCAACGGCTTCCACCGCGAGCTGGCCGCAACGGCACTGACCTACCTCGACCACGGCGGCCGCCTGCGCCCCACGGCCGAGACTCTGCACCTGCACCCGAACACGGTCCGCTACCGCCTCGACCGGCTGGCTGAGCTGACCCCGCTGCCGCTGGGAGAGAACGGCACCGGCCGGGTCTTGGATTCCATGCGGTCGTGGTGGGCCCTGCACCACTGGCTCGGCGAGCGCTGACCCCCGCTGCCGCTGGGAAAGAACGGGTTCTCGACTCCATGCGATCGTGGTGGGCCCTGCACCACTGGCTCGGCGAGTGCTAACCCTGCTGCCACTGGGAGAGAGCGGCACCGGCCGGGTCCTCGCGGGTTCGCCGTACCACCGGGAAAGCGCCCCAATGTGGCCTTCGGTGCGCTCAACGCAACCAAGGCGGGGTGGATTCAAGTGGTGGTTGCAACATGCTCTGTTTTGGACAGTAACATGTTCAGTTTTTCCTTGGGGCTGAGCCAGTTCAGGGTTTTGCGGGGGCGGTCGTTGAGCTGGGCGGCGACGGTGGCGAGGTGCTCGGGGTTGTGGACCGACAGGTCGGTGCCTTTGGGGAAATACTGACGGAGCAGTCCGTTGGTGTTCTCGTTGGACCCGCGCTGCCAGGGCGAGTGCGGGTCAGCGAAGAAGATCGCCAGATCGGTGGCCAGGGTGATCTCGGCATGCCGGGCCATCTCGGTGCCCCGATCCCAGGTCAGCGACCGTTTCAGCTGTTCAGGCAGGGTGTGAATGGCATGGATCATCGCGTCCCGCACCGCCACCGCGTCGTGCCCGTCGGGCAGGTGCAGCAGCAGGCAGAACCGGCTGGTCCGCTCCACCAGCGTCCCGATCGCCGAGCCGTTGGCCGCTCCCAGGATCAGGTCACCCTCCCAATGGCCGGGTACCGCCCGGTCCGCGGCCTCGGCGGGCCGGTCGCTGATGGCGACCGGATCCGGGATCCGGGACCGGCGAGCCTGGGTCTGCCGCCGGGGTGTGCGCAGCGCCCGCCCCGTGCGCAGGCACGCCGCCAGCTCACGGCGCAGCGCACCGCGGGACTGCACGTAGATGGCCTGATAGATCGTCTCGTGTGACACCTGCATCTCCGGCTGGTCGGGAAACTGCAGCTTCAGCCTGGCCGAGATCTGCTCCGGCGACCACAACCGGTCCAGCCCGGCCTGCACATACTCCCGCAACCCAGGGTTACCGCCCTCCTCGGCCAGCTTCGCAGTCTTGGGCCGTCGAGCCCGTTCCCGCGCCGCGGCCTCGGCCCGATGCGCCCGATACCGCTCCCGGCCCCCGTTGCGGCTGATCTCCCGGCTGACCGTCGACGGCGGCCGGCCCAGCCGAGCCGCGATCTGCCCGACCCGCTCGTCCCGGGCCAGACCCAGTGAGATCTCCTCCCGCTCCGCCAGCGACAGATAGCGATTCCCCAGCTCACCCGGCGCGTTACCGACCACCCCGCCAGCCTCGGCGAACCACCGCTGGCCCGTCCGATGCGACACACCCACCGCCCACGAGGCAGGCGCCACAGCCCGCCCCGCCCGCACCTGCTCCCAAAACCGCACCCGCACCACCCGCGGCAACCCCACCCGACCAGCCACAACACCCTCCAACCACCCAGTGTTGCAACCACCCCATGAACCCAAGCGGCCTTCGGTGCGCTCAACGCACCCAAGGCCACCTTGGGGCGTTTGGGCCGGTCCCTCAACTGCCGGTGAACCGGATCTCCCCATCCCCCGCACCGAGGAATTCCAGCAGCTGCGCCCCTTCCGCCTCGATCTCCGCCCGCTCGCCCGCGGTCAACCGCGCATGGGGTGTCACCACGAGACCTTCAGGCAGCAGCCGCCAGTCCGCGCGGTAGAAGCCGTCCACCAGGAGCGTTCCGCGCGATGCCCCGTTTCCCGGGGGCAACGGGACGCGGCGGCCCGGCGGCAGCACCCGGGACCGGTCGGCGTGGCCCAGCAGGACGTTGTCGTACTCCGGCAGGAACCGCGCCGGTGCCGGGGTTTCCGGGTCCGGGAGCAAGCCGTCCTCGACGTCGTAAAGCAGCTCGCCCGACTCCGTGCGGAACGTCCGGAGCCCCATCGGCTCGATCACTTCGCGCAGCTTCGTCAAGCCCGACCACGCCTGGACGTCGGCGATCGACGCCGGGCCGAACGCACGCAGGTAGCGCCGCACGACGTCCTCGAGCGACGGCGCCGAAGCCAGGGGACTCCCCAGCCAGCCTTCCAACGTCGTCAGCGTCGCCGGGCCGGTCGAACCCCACACCCCGCGCGGGGTCGTCTGCGCCGTCGGTACCAGGTAGCTGACCGCGTACGACAGCGCTTCGGCGTCCTGGTCCGGCCAGCGGGCCGCCAGCTCGTCCTGCAGCTGACGGCGGGTGCGGGGGCGCTGCGCCAGCAGGTCGCGGCCGAAGCCGGCCACCGCGTCGAGGTCGGCGGTGCCGATGCGGCGGCCGAAGTGCCCGGTGTAGCCGTTGGCCACCACGCGCTGGACCAGCGGACGCAGGATCCGCGCGTCCTCGGCGAGGACCAGGTGGACCGTCCCGCGCATCAGCAGCCCGCGCACCGCTTCACGGCCGGACATCAGGGCGGCCAGCTCCGGCTGCCGGAACCCGGAGATCCGCGTCCACAGCCCGACGTACGGCGCGAGCGGCGCCTGCGCCTGCATCCCGACGAGGTGGCCGAGCATCGCCGCGGCAGGCACCTCCGCGCGGGCGAGGAGGTGCTGCCGGGCGAGCAGGGCCCGGTTGAGTGCCCGGACGTTCACGGCCGCAGCTTACGGAAGAACTCGCGGATGTCGGTCACGAGCAGCCCGGGCTCCTCCAGCGCCGGGAAGTGGCCGCCTTCGGCGAACTCCGACCAGTGCTCGATCTTCCCCTCCGGGTCCATGATCCGGCGGACCATCGGCGAGGTGTTGAACACCGCCCAGCCCGACGGCACGTCCGACGGCGCCAGCCAGCCGTGGGCCGCGTGCGCGGCCTCGTACAGGAACCGGGCCGCCGACGCGCCGCTGCGGGTGAACCAGTAGAGGCTCACGTTCGTCAGCAGCCGGTCGCGGTCGACCCCGCCCGCCGGATTGGTCCACGCCTCGAACTTCTCGGCGATCCACGCCAGCTGGCCCGCCGGCGAATCGGTCAGCGCGGCCGCGATCGTCTCCGGCTTGTGCGACTGGAGGTCGAGGTAGCCGCGGCCCGCCCGCCACACCTCGCGGGCACTGTCCAGTTCGGACTGCTCGGCCGCGGACAGGCCGTCCGGCAGGGGCAGCTGCTCCCCCGCCAGCGCGATCATGCCGCGGTCGCTGACGACGTGGGTGCCGACGACCCGGTCCGGGTACAGCGCGGCGAGCCGCCCGGCGACGCCCGCGCCGATGTCGCCGCCGTGGGCGGCGAACCGGTCGTACCCGAGCCGCGTCATCAGCTCGGCGAACGCGTCCGTCGTGCGCGCCAGCTCCCAGCCGGGTCCGCTCAGCGGCGTCGAGAACCCGAAGCCGGGCACCGACGGGACGACGACGTGGAAGGCGTCCGGGCCCGGCTCGGTCAGCGGGCCGAGGACGTCGGAGAACTCGGCGAACGAGCTGGGATACCCGTGCGTGAGCAGCAGCGGCACGGCGTCCGCCTGCGGCGACCGGACGTGCAGGAAGTGGATCGTCTGGCCGTCGATCACGGTCGTGAACTGCGGGAACGCGTTGAGCGCCGCTTCCTGCGCCCGCCAGTCGAACCCGTCGCGCCAGTGGGCGGCCAGCTCGCGGACGGCGTCGGTGGGCATGCCGCGCGACCAGTCCGGCTCGTCGCCCGGCACGGGGTCGGCGAACCGGGCCGAGTCCAGGCGCCGGTGCAGGTCGTCCAGGTCGGCCTGGGGGATCTCGATGCGGAAGGGGCGGATTTCGTTCGTCATGACAGGCACGCTACGAGCCATTGCGGAAGACTTTCTTCCGCGATTCGTGAGAACCTCGAGACCATGTTGCAGACCTCCGCCCGCCTGCTGCGGCTGCTGTCCCTGCTCGAAACGCGGCGCGACTGGACCGGCGCCGACCTCGCCGACCGGCTCGGGGTGAGCGCGCGGACCGTCCGCACCGACATCGGCAAGCTGCGCGAACTCGGCTATCCGGTCGAGGCCGCCCCCGGTGTCCAGGGCGGCTACCGGCTCGGCGCGGGCGCGCAGCTCCCGCCGCTGCTGCTGGAGGACGACGAAGCGGTCGCCGTCGCCGTCGGGCTGCGGACGGCCGCCGGGGTCGCCGGCATCGGCGAGACGTCGGTGCGGGCACTCGCCAAGCTGGAACAGGTGCTGCCGTCGCGGCTGCGGCACCGGGTGCGGGCCCTGCAGGCCGCGACGGTCGCGGTGCCCGGCGCCGGCCCGGCCGTCGACCCGGACGTGCTGACCGCGATCGCCGCGGCCATCCGGGCGAGCGAGCGGCTGCGCTTCGACTACACCAGCCACGAACGCACGCCCAGCCGCCGCGACGTCGAGCCGCACCGGCTGGTGAGCTGGGGACGGCGCTGGTACCTCGTGGCGTGGGACACCGCGCGCGAGGACTGGCGCACCTTCCGCGTCGACCGGATGACGCCGAAGGTGCCCAACGGCCCGCGGTTCACCCCGCGCGAGCCGCCGGAGGGTGACGTCGCGCAGTTCGTGCAGCGCAGCACGGGCGCGGCGACCTGGCGGTTCCACGCGCGGGTCCGGCTGCACGCCCCGGTGGAGCACGTGCGCGCCCGGCTGCCGGTTGCGGTGGACGTGACGCCGGAGGGGCCGGACCGATGCGTGGCGGAGGTCGGCTCGGACAGCGCGGCGATGCTCGGGCTGTACCTCGGCCTGCTCGAAGTCGACTTCGAGGTGCTCGACGCGCCGGAACTGGCCGCGGAGCTGGCGAAGACCGGCGAGCGGTTCCTGCGGGCGGCCAAGAGCAAGCCGTGAAGTGTCGGCTCCGGCTCGCCGGGGAACCCGGGAGCCGACAGGAAGGAGCGGACGTGGTCAGTGTGCAGGCGAAGATCAGGATGGCCCTGCTGCGGGCGTCGGGGCAGAAACGGTTCTACGACAACGCTTCCGCCCTGCACCACCGGCTTCCCCGGCACCAGAAGCCGTCGATGGCGCGGCCGCCGCGGCGCCTGCGGCGGCGGTGCGACGTCGAGCAGCACGACGTGCGCGGGTTCCCGTGCTTCACCTTCCGCCCGCGCGACGGCCGGACCGGCGACCTGCACGTCTTCCACCTGCACGGCGGCGGCTACGTCGAGCAGGTCGAAAAGCACCACTGGCAGTACGCCGCAGACCTGGTCGCGCGGCTCGGCTGCGCGGTGACGCTGCCGGTGTACCCGCTGGTGCCGCACCACGACCACACGGCGACCATCCCGATGGTCCAGGCGGCCTACGACGAGGTCGCCGCGACCGGCGAGCGCGTGGTCGTCACCGGGGACTCCGCGGGCGGGGCACTGGCCCTGGCCATCGCCCAGGACCTGCGCTCGGCCGGGCGGCCGCAGCCCGAACGGCTCGTGCTGTACTCGCCGTGGCTGGACGTCCAGCTGGCGGACCCGGTGTCGGAGCTGCTCGACGAGACCGACCCGATGCTCGGCATCGCCGGGCTGCGCGAGGCGGGCCGGATGTACGCCGAGGGCACCGACCCGCGCGACCCGCGGGTCAGCCCGATCCACGCCGACCTGACCGGGCTGGCGCCGATCACGCTGTTCATCGGCACGCGGGACGTCCTGCTGCCCGACGCCCGCCGCTTCGCCGCGCGGGCCGCGGAAGCGGGCGTCGAGCTGGACTACCGGGAGTACCCCGGCATGTTCCACAACTGGCTCATGCAGGCGATCCCGGAGGGGCGCGAGGCGATGAACCACGTCGAGCGGCTTCTGCGGCGTCCCCCGGTCGGCGCCCGGACCTGACTCAGAACCCGTTGCGCGCCAGGTCGCGGAAGCAGTCCCAGGCCCGGCTGACCAGTGCCGGGTGCGTCCGCAGGTCGATTGCCGTGCGGGCCAGCGCCGCCGCCGACGCCAGCATCGCCGCCCGGCCCCGCGGGCTCGCCGCCGCGGCCGCGAACTCCGGGGTGTGGTCGGACTGCTCCTCCGCGGTGATCGCCACGAACGGGTGGATCGCCGGGACCCGGATGCTGACGTCGCCGATGTCCGAGGACCCCAGGTACACCCCCGGCGACGGCGGGGTCGCGTGGATGCCGCACGCGGCCAGGTGCTCGGTGAACCGCTCCGACAGCACCGGATTGTCGCGGAAGTGCGCGTACCCGCGGCCGAGGCGTTCGACGTCCACCTTCGCGCCGGTCGCCAGCGCGGCCCCCTCGGCGCACGTCGCGACGTCCTCGGCGAGGCGGTCCAGGGCCTCGGTGGTCAGCGCTCGCAGGCCGAACCGGCCTTCCGCGCGGTCCGGGACGATGTTCGTCGCCTCGCCGCCGTGGGTGATGATGCCCTGGACGTGCGATCCCTGTGGCAGGCGCTGGCGCAGTGCCGAGATCGCGCCGAACGCCTGGATCAGCGCGGCGAGCGCGTCGATGCCGCGCTCGGGGTCGCCGGTCGGGTGCGCCGCGCGGCCGTGGAAGGTCACCTTCAGCTCCACCTGCGCGGTCAGCGGCGCCCACGACCACGAGTGGGCACCGGGATGGATCATCAGGGCGGCGTCGACGTCGTCGAACACGCCGGCCTCGGCCAGCGCGACCTTGCCGCCGCCGCGTTCCTCGGCCGGGGTGCCCACCGCGAGCACCGATCCCGGGCTGTCCCCCAGCACGTCCTTGACCGCCAGCGCGGCGCCGAGCCCGGCCGCGGCGATCAGGTTGTGCCCGCAGGCGTGCCCGAGCCCGGGCAGCGCGTCGTACTCCAGCAGCAGCGCCACGCACGGGCGGCCGGTGCCTGCCCGCGCGACGAACGCCGTCGGCAGCCCGGCGACGCCGGTCTCCACCTCGAACCCGTCCGCGGCCAGCTCCCCGGTCAGCCGGTCCGCGGCGAAATGCTCCTCATAGGACAGTTCCGGGCGCTCGTGCAGTGCCGTGGCGACGGCCCACAGCCGCTCACCCAGATCGCGGACCCGTTCGTCCGCCCGCTCGTGCAGCTCTTCGTGCCACTCCATGCCCACCGGAATACCCCCCTCACCCAGTGTCACACCACCGGGTGTTTCGCGCGCGCCCGCCGTGGTTACTCCGGCCGAATGGACCACAGCAAGGCACCGGTGCTGGAAGCGCTGCGCGACTACCACCGCGCCGGGTACGTTCCGTTCAACGCCCCGGGTCACAAGCAGGGGCGGGGCATCGATCCGCGGGTGCTCGACGTCGTCGGTGCCGACGTCTTCAAGTCCGACGTCATCGCGCTCAACGGCCTCGACGACCGCCTGATGCGCCAGGGTGTGCTGGCCGAAGCGCAGGAGCTGATGGCCGACGCGGTCGGCGCCGACCACACGTTCTTCTCGACCTGCGGCAGCTCGCTGTCGGTCAAGAGCGCGATGCTCGCCGTCGCCGGCCCGCACGAGAAGCTGCTGGTGCCGCGGCACGTCCACAAGTCGGTGATCTCCGGCCTGATCGTCAGCGGGGTCCAGCCGGTGTGGGTGCGGCCGCGCTGGGACGCCGGGCAGCACCTCACCCACCCGCCGGGCGTCCGCGAGTTCCAGGAGGCCTGCGAGCGCGATCCCGAGGTGAAGGGCGCCCTGATGGTGACGCCCACCGACTACGGGACGTGCGGGGACATCCGGGCCGTCGCGGAGTACTGCCACGAGCAGGGCATCCCGCTGATCGTGGACGAGGCATGGGGCGCGCACCTGCCCTTCCACGGCGACCTGCCGCCCTGGGGCATGTACGCCGGCGCCGACGTGTGCGTGACGAGCGTGCACAAGATGGGGGCCGCGGTCGAGCAGAGCTCGGTCTTCCACCTCCAGGGCGACCGCGTCGACCCGAACGTGCTGAAGGCCCGCGAGGACCTGCTCGGCACGACGAGCCCGAGTTCACTGGTGTACGCCGCCCTCGACGGGTGGCGGCGGCAGATGGCCGAGCACGGCAAGGAACTGCTGAGCAGCGCGCTGGAGCTGGTGACGTCGGTCCGCGAGCGGCTGGCCGGGCTCGGCCTGACCGTGCTGTACGACGAGTTCCTCGGCCCGGACCTGGCCGACTCGGCCGACCCGTTCAAGGTGGTGCTCGACCTCGCCCCGCTGGGCATCAGCGGCTACCAGGCCGCCGACTGGCTGCGCGCCGAGCAGCGCGTCACCGTCGGGCTGTCCGACCACCGCCGGATCGTCGCCCAGTTCAACCACTCCGACGACGAGGAAACCGCGGGCACGCTCGTCGACGCGCTCGACGCGCTGGTGAAGGCCGCGCCGTCGTTCGAGAAGCCGCCGGCGGTGCAGATCCCGCCGCCGCACGAATTCGAGCTGGAAACGGCGATGCTGCCGCGCGACGCGTTCTTCGGCCCGGCGGAACAGGTTTCCGTCGACGAGGCACCGGGACGCATCGCGGCGGAGATGATCACGCCATACCCGCCCGGGGCACCCGGCGTCCTGCCCGGCGAGGTGATCACCCGGCCGATCCTCGACTACCTGCGCAGCGGCCTGAAGGCGGGCATGGAACTGCCCGACCCCGCCGACTCGAAACTGGAGTCGGTCCGGGTCGTCGCCAAGCGCTGAAAGGCGCTTTCGTCTCATGCCGTGCAGCGAAAGGGACTTTCGTCGCGCCAGACGCAACGAAAGTCCCTTTCGGCTCAGGCCTTGGCGCTCTGGAGTTTCAGCGGGTCCTTCGGCGCGTCGGCGCGGGCGTCGATCATCCGCTGCCCGAGTTCCTGCAGCCGCTTGCGGCCCATGGCCGAGCGGACCTCGGGGAACCACTCGTCCTCTTCTTCCTCGACGTGGTGGCGGACGTTCTCGGTGAGCACGGTGACCTTCGCGTCGAACGTCTCGTCCTTCGGGTCCAGCCCGGCCAGCTCCGAGAGCATCCACACGACGACGTGGTGCTCCTCCACGCTTTCCAGGACGTGGTCCTTGGTCTCCGGCACGGCTTCGCGCGCGGCGGGGTAGAAGATCTCTTCCTCGATGTAGGCGTGCACCGTCAGCTCTTCGATGATCGAGTCGGCGATCCGGCGCTTCTCGTCGTACGCGTCCTCCCCCGCCTTTTCGAATTCCTTGAACAGCTTCTCCACGGTCTTGTGGTCGTTCTTCAGCAGCACGATCGCGTCGGTCGACATCGGTGTCCTCACGGTGTGGCCAGGTCCCGCAGGGCGACCTGGGAGTTCTCCAGTTCCTTCGTCATCAGCAGGGCCACGGTCCTGGCGTGCGCCAGCGCCCGCGCGGCCTCGCCCACCGAGTCCCACGTCGCCTCGACCGGGTCGCCGCCGCCCCGGCGGACCACCCGGCCGGACAGCAGGCCGTCCTCCAGCCGGCCCTGCAGGGCGGGCAGCAGGTGGGTGAGGTCGGCGGCCAGCAGCCGCAGGGCGCCGAGCACCCGGTACATCTCCGCCGGGGAATCGAGCTCGCCGTCGCCCACGCAGCGCGACAGCCGGCGCACGGTCGCCCCGGCGTCGGCGGCCAGCAGCGACGGCGAAGACGCGGTACTCGGGTTCATGCCCGGCCGAATACCCCGTCGCCGCAGGGGGAAACGCCGTTTGCCCGACCGGGTGGCCGGGTATCCGGCGGGCCCCGACCTCCAGGAGAGCACCTTTGAACGAACAGACCGGCGAGGTGCTGACGTTCGGCATCGAAGAGGAGTTCTTCGTCGTCGACCGCCACGGCCACCTGTCGCAGGCAGGCGACGACGTCGTCGACGCCGCCGAAGCGGCCGCCGACGACCAGGGCGAGCTGCAGCACGAGCTCACCCGGTCCCAGGCCGAGGCCGCCACCGACGTCTGCCACACCCACACCGAGGCCCTCCGGCAGCTCCGCGGGCTGCGCGAGGACCTGGCGCGGGCCGCGCGGCGGCGCGGGGTGCGGCTGCTGCCCGCCGGGTCGCCGACACTGTCCGAAGCGGACCCGCCGCGGATCACGCCGAACCCGCGCTACGAGCGGATGGCCGTGCACTTCGGCGCCACCGCACGGACTTCGCTCACCTGCGGCTGCCACGTCCACGTCGCGATCCCCGGCAAGGAAACCGGGATCGAGGTGCTCAACTGGGTCCGGCCGTGGCTGCCCGCCCTGCTCACGGTGACCGCGAACTCGGCGGTCGCCGACGGCTACGACACCGGCTACTGCAGCTGGCGCTACCAGCAGTGGAGCCGGTGGCCGTCGGCGGGCCCGCCGCCGCGGTTCGCGTCGCTGGACGAGTACGAGAGCATCGTCGACGCCTGGCTGCGCGCGGGCTCGATCCTCGACCGCGGGATGATCTACTGGGACGTCCGGCTGTCGGAGAAGCAGCCGACGCTGGAGTTCCGCATCGCCGACGTCGCCGCGGCCCCGGAGGAAGCGGTCCTGCTCGGCGTGCTGGCCCGCGGCCTGGTCGCGACCGCGCTGGCCGACGGCGGTCCCCCGGCCCCGCTGCCGAACGAGGTGCTGCGCGCCCAGCTCTGGCGGGCGTCGCGGGAAGGCGTGCTCGGCTGCTGCCCGCACCCGAAGACCGGCGACCTGGCCCCGGCGAAGGCGGTACTCGAGGACCTGGTCGCGCTGACGTCGGCGGCCCTCGAAACGGCGGGCGACCTGGAGTTCGCCCGCGAGGGCCTGGCCCGCCTGGCATCCGACGGCGGCGGCGCGGACCGCCAGCGCCGCCGGTTTGCCGAGCGGCAGCGCGCCGAGGACGTGGTCGACCTGCTCACCGGCAGCTAGTCTGCCGCGGCTTGTCGTGAGTGAGAAACAGTGTTCTAACGCTGTTTCTCACTCACGACCGCGGAGCGGCGGCGACTCGAGCCGGTCCAGCAGGCGGAGCGCGCGGATCGCGGGCCGCGAGCGGCCGGGGTCGAGGACGAGGTGGACGCCGGCGGCTTCGGCGTGGCGGTGGGCGCGCAGCAGGACCCGCAGGCCCGCCGCGCCGAGGAAGCGGACGTTGCCCAGGTCGATGCGCAGGACGCCGGGGCGGGCACGCAGGTGCTCGTCCAGCACCCTGGCCAGCCCGGCCACCGTGCCCAGGTCGACGTCGCCGCCGAGCTGCACCACCACCGCTTCGGGGCTCTTCCAGCGGACCTGGCTCTCCAGCGGGGCGTCCGAGGGCGCGCGGGGTGAGGGGAGCCGGTGCGTCCGCGTCACGGGGAGCGGACGCTTGTGTGTGGTCATGCGGGCGAGGTACCCCGGCCCGGACGACAGTGAAACAAGACACGCATTTCCGCGACCGGAACGGGTATCCGCGGCGGGCGCCGCGCGGAAGGAGCCCCCCATGGCCGACGGCCCGCCCACGATGGGCGTCGAAGAGGAGTTCCTCCTCGTGAATCCCCGTACCGGGCACGCGTCGCCGTGCGCCGAGCCGGTGCTCGCCCGGTACCGCCACCACGGCCCGCTCCCCGACGGGGTCCGGGTGCACCGCGAGCTGCGGCTGACGCAGATCGAGGCCGCCACCGGCGTCTGCACCACCGCCGGGGAGCTGCGCCGGCACCTGACGACGGCGCGGCGCGTGCTGGCCGGGGCCGCGGCGGCCGAGGACTGCGCGCTGCTGGCCACCGGCACGCCGGTCGGGCCCGGGCCGGCCACGGCCCCGCCCGCGGCCGAGGGCCGGTACGCCGAGATCGACGCCGCCTACGGCGCGGTGGTCGCCGACTACGAAGCCTGCGGGTGCCACGTCCACGTCGGGGTCCCCGATCCCGACACCGCGGTCGCCGTCGTCAACCACCTCGGCCGGTGGCTGCCGACGTTGCTGGCGCTGTCGGCCAACGCGCCGTTCGACCACGGGCGCGACACCGGCTACCACAGCTGGCGGATGGTGCTGCAGTCCCGCTTCCCCGGCTCGGGCATCGCGCCGCACCTGGCCGGGCACGCCGAATACCGCCGGGCCGTCGAGACCCTGGTGGACTGCGGCGCGCTCGTCGACCCGGACCAGACGTTCTGGCTGGCCCGCCCGTCCGGCCGGTTCCCGACGGTCGAGTTCCGCGTCGCCGACACCGCGCTCACCGTCGACCACGCCGTGCTGCAGGCCCTGCTGAGCCGGGCACTGGTGCAGAGGGCGCTGGCCGATCTCGCCGCGGGCCGGGAAGCCGAGCCGGTGTCACCGCAGGTGGCCGCCGCGGCGGTGTGGGCCGCGGCGCGGCACGGCCTCGCCGGCGAGCTGGTCGACGTCGCCGGGCAGCGGCGCCGTCCCGCGTGGTCGCTGGTCGAGGACCTGCTGGCGCACGTGCGGGACCAGCTCGGGGAAAGCGGTGACCTGGCCGAGGTCGAGGCCCTGCTCGCGGCGGTGCGCGCCGACGGCACCGGGTCCGTGCGGCAGCGCGAGGTGGCCGGGCGCGGGACGGCGGCCGCGGTGCGGTGGCTCACCGCGCAGACCGTGCCGCCGAGGCATGGAACGCTGCGCACCGGGTAGCCCTCGGTCATGACGACCTCCACCCCCGCCCGGGCGGCCGCCCTGCCCGCCGCCCGCGGCCCGCTGTCGGAGTCGGTGCTGGGCACGCTCCTGCGCGAACACCCGCGGGCGGACCTGGGCTTCGACGGGCTGGCCGACGCCGACCCGCTCGGCGACGACCTCCAGCTGGCCCTGCACCTGTGCTACGAGCTGCACTACCAGGGCCTGCCGGGCGTGTCCCCCGACTGGGAGTGGGACCCGGAGCTGCTGCGCCTGCGCGGCGCATTGGAAGCACGTTTCCTCGCGACACTCCGGGAAAGCGTGCCGGGCGGCGACGACGTCTCCGCCGAACTCGACGCGCTGCTGGTCGAGCCGCTGGACGCCGAAGGGGTGTCGCACTTCCTGCGCGACCACGGCGACTGGACGCAGGTGCGCGAGTACTTCGTGCACCGTTCGATCTACCACCACAAGGAGGCCGACCCGCACGCGTGGGTGATCCCGCGGCTGCGCGGGCGGGCCAAGGCGGCGCTGGTGGCGGTGGAGTTCGACGAGTTCGGCGGCGGCCGCGCGGAGTTTGTGCACGCCCGGCTCTTCGCCGATCTGCTGCGGGCCGCGGGCCTGCCGGACGGCTACCTGGAGCTGATCGACCACGCACCCGGGTCGATGCTGGCCGTGGTCAACATGATGTCGCTGTTCGGGCTGCACCGGTCGCTGCGTGGCGCGCTGTGCGGTCACTTCGCGGCCGCGGAGATCACCACCGCGCCGTCGGCGCACCGGATGGACCAGGCCCTGCAGCGTCTCGGCGCGCCAGAGGCGTGCCGGTTCTTCTACACCGAGCACATCGAAGCCGACGCAGTCCACGAGCAGGTGATGCGCCACGACGTGCTCGGCGACCTGCTGGAGCAGGAGCCGGAACTGGCCGCGGACGTCGTGTTCGGCATCCAGGCGACCGAGTTCCTGGAAGGACGCTTCGGCGAGCAGGTGCTGAGCCGCTGGAAGGCCGGGGAATCCTCGCTGCGGCTGCCCCTCGGCCTCGGCTGAGGGGTCAGCCCTCCTGGGTGCGCACCCGCTTGCGGTGGCTGGTGTCGCAGAACGGGAACCGCTTGCTCCGCCGGCACGCGCACACCGCGACGAGGAACCGGTCCGAGCGCACGACTTCCCCGTCGGGCGTGCACAGCTCGACCGGTCCTTCCACGAGGACCGGCCCGCCCGGCACGACGGTCACCCGGCGCGGGCCGCGCTCACCGGACGGCACGCAGCACCACCAGCTCTTCCCAGCGCTGCCCCGGCGCGATCAGCCCGGCCGACTCCAGGAACGCCGTCCGTCCGGAAAGGACCGGTCCGAACGGGATCCGCACGCGGCGCACGACCGACGTCTGCATTCCTTGCGCAGTCAGCATTTCCGCCGACTTGTCCACATCGGACAGTGTGGATTGGACGATCAGCATCGTCCCACCCGGGCGCAGGAGCGCACCGGCGGCCGTGCACAGCGGGTCCAGCACCGCGCGGCCGTCGGGTCCCGCGTCCCAGCCGCGGGTCGACCGGACCGCCGCCCGGGGCGCCGGCACGTACGGCGGGTTCGCCACGACGACGTCGAACGGGCCTTCGCGCAACGCCGTCGTGAGGTCGCCGCGGCAGGGACGCACCGCGAGCTGCCGCAGCAGGGCGTTGAGCCGCGCCGAAACCAGGGCCCGGCGCGAAAGGTCCACCGCCAGCACGGTGCGCGCGCCGCGGCGGGCCAGGGTGATCGCCTGCGCGCCGGTGCCGGTGCAGAGGTCCAGTGCCCGCGCGCCGTCCGGGATCGCCAGGTCGGCGATCGCCGCGGCGAGCAGTGCGGTGTCCTCCTGCGGGCGGTAGACGCCGGGCAGCCGCAGCATCCACGGCGCGGGCGGCACGGGCCGGGCGGCCAAGGGGCCCGGGCGGACGGGTTCCGCCGACGTGGTCATCTCGGTCTCCTTCACCTCGCCGCGGTCCCGGCGCGATCGCCGTGGGACATCCGCGTGCTCCGGGCTACCCGCCGAAGATCGCCGCAAACACCGGGGTTCAACGGTCCGTGACCGGGTATCCCGTCCGGAAAGGACCGAACGAGAGGAGGCCCGCCATGACGTCCGAGGAGCGCACCCAGCACCCGACCGAGCCTGCGGAAGGCGCACGCGGCGACGACCCGCACGGCGACACACCGGAAGCCCAGCGCGAGACGATCCGCGGTGAGCAGGGCACGTCCAGCGGTGACAAGCACGACGACACCGACCCGCAGTCGGGCTGACCCACCGACTACCGAAGGGCACTTTCCCCGCAGCTGGTGCAGGGAAAGTGCCCTTCAGCGCGTCTGAGGTCAGCGCACGTCGTCGAACTCGAACCGCAGCGCGTCCACGCACGCCTCGTACTTCTGCACCATTTCGTGCTCGGTGTGGCCCGCCACGAACAGGTGTGCCAGCTCGAAGCTGTAGCTGTCCTGCTCCGGCAGGTCGGACAGCCGCTGCCCCGCCTCCGGGATGATCTCGATCTGCGTGCCGTCGATGCGGTCGGTGATGGCCGCGATCTCCTCCGGGGTCGGCACGCGCGTCACGACGCCGTCCTCGAAGCGGCGCAGGTACCACTTGCCCGCGATCTGGTAGGTCCCCTTGCGCGGACGGCGTCCCGGGTCCTGGCCGAGGCCGAGGCGCACCATGATCTCGTGGTTGGCGACGCCGTCGACGAACTCGAACAGCTCCGCGTGCGACTGCGAGTGCCGCGGGTTGATCTCCAGCAGGCACACCTGGCCCGACTCGGGGTCGCAGAAGAACTCGATGCTGAAGGTGCCGTTGTCGAAGCCGATCTGCTTCATCACCCGCTCGGCGACGTCCCGCATCCGCTGCACCGCTTCCTCGCCCAGCTGCGACGGGTACTGGTGGCGCAGGAACGACGAGCTGTCCGGGTAGTTGATCGAGTCGAGGGCGCCGTACACGACGACTTCGCCGTTGTACACGTATCCCTCGACCGCCGCCTGGACGCCGTGCAGCGCCTCTTCGGCCAGGCACGCCGCCCCGCCCACCCGCGCGATCTCCGGCGGCAGCTGCACCTGCTCCAGGACGTACCCGAACGGCTCCCCCACCCGGCCGACGCCGGCCCTGATCTCGGCGACGGCGTCGGCGAACTCGGCTTCGTTCTCCGCCTTGAACGCCAGTTCCGAGGAGAACGACTTGACCGGCTTGAGCCACATCGGGAAGCCGACGCCCTCCGGCGGGGCCGGGTGCTCGTCGTCGAGGTCGACGATGCCGAAGTTGGGCAGCTCGTCGATCACTTTTCTCTGCTCCAGGCGGCTCCAGTACTTGTGCTCGCACTTCAGCACCGCCTCCAGCGACACGCTGGGCAGGCCGTAGCGGCCGCACAGGATCGGGACGAGCGACGCCGCCGGGAAGTCCCAGTAGCTGACGATCGCGCCGATTTCGCCGTCGAACGCGTCCAGTTCGTGCTGCGCCGTCTTCAGCAGCGCTTCGAAGTCGATGTCGCCGTGCTGCAGTTCTTCGGGGCTCAGCAGGCCGTGGAACCGGTAGCTGCCTGCCCAGGGCAGGCGGTCCAGCACCCGCTGGTTCTCCTCGTCCAGGCCGATCACGAAGATGTCGGTACTCATGCGCACCGGCTACCCCCGCCGCCGAGCGGCCGAAACGGGCCGGATGGCCGGTTTGACCCGCGCCGGAACGGGCATCCGCAGGCATGCTGGCCCTGCTTGAACCCCTGTCCCTGTGGGTCGACACCGCACCCGCCCCGGACCGCACCGGGGTGCCCGTGCCGGAGTCGGCGGACGTCGCGGTGCTCGGTGCGGGCATCGCCGGGCTCACCACCGCGCTGCTGCTCGCCCGCGGCGGCCGGTCGGTCGTCGTGCTGGAGGCCGAGCGGGTCGCCGCCGGGGTGTCCGGCCACACCACCGCGAAGGTCAGCGCCCAGCACGGCGCGAAGTACGCGGACCTGACGTCCCGGCACGGCACGG
Organism: Amycolatopsis melonis; assembly: GCF_040064235.1. NCBI lineage: Bacteria > Bacillati > Actinomycetota > Actinomycetes > Pseudonocardiales > Pseudonocardiaceae > Amycolatopsis > Amycolatopsis melonis. The sequence continues at coordinate 476,613 of NZ_JBDZYD010000004.1, read as the reverse complement.
GAGCGGCGAAGGCCTACGCCGGCACGCAGGCGGCGGCGCTGGAGTGGATGGCCGCCACGGCCGCCGAGCTGGGCATCGACTGCGGCTTCACCCGCGCCGACAGTTACGTCTACACCACGCGCGAGAAGTCGGTGGATTCGCTGAAGCGCGAGGCGGACGCCGCGGCGGCCGCGGGCCTGCCCGCGTCGTTCACCGAAGACGTCCCGCTCGATGTGCCCGCGCTCGGCGCCGTCCGGACCACCGGGCAGGCCCACTTCCATCCCCGCCGCTGGCTGCTCGGCCTGGCCGCCGAGATCGAGCGGGCGGGCGGCACGATCGTCGAGAACGCGCGCGCGACCGCGCTGAACGGCCAGACCGTCCGGACCTCGCGCGGCGACGTCGCGGCGGGCGAGGTCGTCGTCGCGACCCACTACCCGATCCTCGACCGCGGCCTGTACTTCGCCCGGCTGGATCCCCTGCGCGACCTCGTCGTGGCGGGCCCGGCGGCCGGGAACGCGGCCCCGGACGGGATGTTCCTCGACGCCGACACCCACCATTCCGTGCGCGCGTACACCGAGCAGGGCAAGCCGATGGTGATCGCCGGCGGCGAGCACTACCGCGTCGGCGCGCACGTCAACGTCGAGCGCCGGTACGGGCGGCTCGCGGAGTGGGCGGACGCACACGCGGGCCTGCACCGGGTGACCCACCGCTGGTCCGCGCACGACATGTCCACTGTGGACCTGATGCCGTATGTGGGGCGGTACCTGCCTGGCACGAAGAACCTGTGGGTGGCCACCGGATTCGGCCAGTGGGGCATGACCGGCGGCACGGCGGCCGGGCACATCCTCGCGGCCCGGATCCTCGGCGAGCCGCACCCGGCCGCGGACCTGTTCGACCCCAACCGCTTCGACCCGCGTTCGGTGCTGGAACTGGCCCAGGACAACCTGACCGTGGCGAAGTACCTGGTCGGCGACCACGTCGCGGCGCTGTGGCGCTCGGAGAAGCTCGACGACCTGCAGCCGGGTGAGGCGGAGGTGCTGCGGGTGGGCGGCGAGCTGGTCGCCGCGCACCGCGACCAGGCGGGGCAGCTGCACACCGTGGGCGCGCACTGCACCCACCTCGGCTGCCTGGTGTCGTTCAACGACGCGGAAAAGACGTGGGACTGCCCCTGCCACGGGTCGCGCTTCGGCGTCGACGGCGAAGTGATCCAGGGCCCGGCGGTCCGCCCGCTGCGCCGCGGCCCCGCCTGATGCGGCACTTTCCCGTGAAAGTGCCGCATCAGGCGCGAGTCAGCCGGCGGCGAGCTTCTTGCCCGCGTCGTAGAGCAGGTGCAGGGCGTCGGCGACGCCGACCGCGGTCAGCACCGTGGCCACCAGCCGCGTCGGGCGCGGCGCGATGACCAGGCCCGCCGCCAGGCCGGTGCCGACCCAGACGTTCAGGCAGAACGGGCACGACACCAGCTCGCCGACCGCGTGCTCGGCGTGGCCCTTGCCGGGGACGGACTCGTTCAGCTCGTCCTCGCCCGCCGGCTCCTCGTACCGGGTGAACGGCGCGCGCAGCGGGCTGGTCACCGCGTCCTTGGCCAGCAGGCGGCTGGCCTTGAACGTCGCCGCGCCGAGCAGGACCGTGTCGCCGGCACCGAACCGGCCCGGCAGCCGGGCGCCGAGGGCGCGGCCGAGCAGCGTCAGCCCGCCGACGAGGGCGCCGTAGACCCCCATCGCGCCGACGTACCCGGCCAGCGGCCGGTCGGACTCCCCGGCGTAGTCGCGCTGGACCTGCTTCGCCTTCTCCGTGACGTCCTTGACCACGCTCATGCGTCCGCCGATCCGGGCTCGCTCAGCTTGCCCTGCTGCTTCGCCTTGGCCGCGTCCGGCAGCACGCGCGAGGCGGCCGCCTGGAGCTTGTTCTTCGTGCCGGCGACGACCTTGTCCTTGCCTGCCATCAGCGCTTCGAACCCGGCCTCGGCGACCTCGGCCGGGGAGTCCTTGGGCCCGGCGCCCAGCTTGGTGTCCTCCATGTCCGCCCGCTCGAAGAACCCGGTGTCGGTCGGGCCGGGCAGCAGGGCCGTCACGGTGACGCCCTTGTCCTTGACCTCGGCCCGCAGGCCTTCGGAGAACGAGGTCAGGAACGCCTTCGAAGCGGCGTAGACGGCCTGGTACGGGCCCGGCGAGGTGCCGGCGACCGAGGAGGTGAACAGCACGCGGCCGTGCCCGCGCCCGACCATGCCGGGCACCACCCGCTTGGCCAGGTGCACGGCCGAGCGGACGTTCAGGTCGACGACGGTGAGCTGGTCTTCGAGGCGGGTGTCGCCGGCGAACTCGCCGTTCACGCCGACCCCGGCGTTGACGGCCAGCGCCTCGACCGGGCGGCCGGCCAGCCGCCCGACCAGCTGTTCCACGCCCTCGGGGTCGGCAAGGTCGGCGCGCACCGCCTCGACCTGCGCCCCGCACGCGCGGACCTCCTGCGCGGCCGCGTCGAGTCCGGCGTCCTCGGCGGCGACCACGACGTCGAAGTCGTGCCGGGCGAACTGCTTCGCCAGCTCGAGCCCGATCCCGCCGGACGCGCCGGTGACGACGGCCAGCGGCCTGGTTGCGGTGGTCATCCGTGCTCCTTCCGGTGCTTTCCGCCTCGCGTACCCGCCGCGGCGGGCGGCAATCATGGTTTCCCGGTACGCGGGGCGGGTATTTCGCGGCGGTGGGACGCACCAGACTCCGGCGCAGTGACCTGCGCGGCCCCGGCATCCGGCGGATCCGCCGTGGCCGCGGGTTCTCCTACGCCATGCCCGACGGCTCGCCGGTCAGCGACCCCGAGCTGCTGGACCGGATCAAGGGCCTGGTCATCCCGCCGGCGTGGCGCAACGTGTGGATCTGCCCTCACCCGAACGGGCACATCCAGGCGGTCGGCACCGACGACGCCGGGCGCCGCCAGTACCTCTACCACGAGCAGTGGCGGCGCGAGCGCGACGAGGAGAAGCACGACCGCGTGCTGGCGATGGCCCGGCGGCTGCCCGCGTGGCGGGCGTCGGTCGAGGCCGACCTGACCGGGAGCGGGCTGACGAAGAAGCGGGTGCTGGCGGCGGCGCTGCGGATGCTCGACCGCGGCATCTTCCGCACCGGCGGCGAGGAGTACGCGGAGGAGAACGGCACCCACGGCGTCGCGACGCTGCTGCGCGAGCACGCGGCGGTCCGCGGCGACGAGTGCCGGTTCTGCTACGTCGCCAAGGGCGGCATCGACCGCGAGGTGGCGATCCACGACGCGGCGCTGGCGGCCGTGGTGAAGTCCCTGCTGCGCTGCCGGTCCGGCAGCGACCGGCTGCTGGTCTACCGCGAAGGCGGCACCTGGCACGAGGTCCACGCGGCGGACGTCAACGAGCGGTTCAAGGAGCTGGCAGGCGAGGACTGCACGGCCAAGGACCTGCGCACGTGGACGGCAACGGTCCTGGCGGCGGCCGCGTTCGCCGCGGCCGACCCGCCGACGTCCGAAACCGCCCGCAAGCGCGCGGAGGCGGGCGTGATGAAGGAGGTGTCGAAGGCACTGGGCAACACACCGGCGGTGTGCCGGTCGTCCTATGTGGACCCCAGGCTGGTGGAGGCGTACCGGGGAGAGCGCACGATCGCCCCGGCCCTCAAGCGCGCGGCCCGCCTCGAGGGCGACGAGGCACGGGCGGTCCTGGAGAAGGCGTGCGCCCGCCTGCTGAAGACGTCCGGTTGAAGATCGCCCGCACGGGGAACCCGGGGTGTCCGACGTCCGGCGAGCGGCAGGGGGCACGGTGAGTGAACGTCAATCCATCCGAACGTGTACTGGCCCGCGCCCCCGCGGGTCGGGGACCCTGGAATCGATGAGTGCGGAATCCTCTCCGGTGCGCTGGCGCGCCTCGATCGGCCTGGCAGTCGGCGGCGACGGCCCGGTCTCGGCCATCGTCGAGTCCGAGCACGGGAGTGAAGGATCGGCGCGTGAGTGGATCGAGCGCAAGCTGCCGCGCACGAGGTTCCCGGCATGGATCCCGGCGGCCCGCCGCGCGGACGGGGTCGAGCTGTTCGGCCGGGTGGCCCGCGGCCGCGTGGTGACCGGACGGCTGGTGCCGACGTGGGAGTCGGACTCGGGAGCGGTATGGCACGCCGACCGGGCCGGTGACCGGGTGCAGTGGCGTCGCTGCTCGGCTGAGGATCGCTGAGCTTCCTGACCGGTCTCGGCTGGGGGCGGGTGGGTTTCCCGCCTCGGGCCGGGCCGCGCTCGCCCCGGGCCAGCCCGGTCTCGCCCCGGACCTGGCCGGTCCCGCCCCGGGCCAGCCCGGTCCCGCCCCGGACCTGGCCGGTCCCGCCCCGGGCCAGCACGGTCCCGCCCCGGGCCAGCACGGCCTCGCCTAGGGACCGGGCCGGTCTCGCCTCGGGTCAGCGCAGTCTCGCCTGGGTCCGGCACGGTCCCGCCTCGGGCCGGACCGGTCTCGCCTACTGCCGGACCGGTCTCGCCTACTGCCGGGCCGGTCTGGCTGCAGCCGGGCGACCACCGCTGACCTGCGGTCCCGGTCCGGACGGCGACCGGTTCCTGCGCCAGGCTCCTTCAACAGGTTCCTTCGCCGGGCTCCCGTGGCTCCGCGCCAACGCCCCAATGTGGCCTTCGGTGCGTTCAACGCACCCAAGGCGGCCTTCGGTGCGTCCAACGCAACCAACGCCACATTGGGCCGCTCCCCCACGCCCCGGCAACCCGGCGAGTCAGTTCGGGCCGACGTCCGTGCGCAGCAGGCAGAACTCGTTGCCCTCCGGGTCCTGTAACACCACCCAGGACTCCGTGCCGTCCTGGCCGACGTCCTTCGGGCGGGCTCCCAGGGCCGTCAGGCGGGCCAGTTCCTCCTCCTGCGTGGTGCCCGCCGGGCTCACGTCCAGGTGGAGGGGCAGCTTGCCCACCCTCGGGTTGTCCGACTGGGCCAGGATCAGCGTCGGCGGGCCCTCGCCGAAGCGAGCCCCTGGGACGCCCAGCTCCAGGCCGTCGGGCTCGTGGCCCACCACCTCGTAACCCAGCACCGGGCACCAGAACTCGGCCAGCCGGTCGGGGTCACGGCACTCCAGCACCAGCTCGGTGATCCGGCAGGCCATCCGCTCACTTCCGTTCCGACTCCGCCACCGCCGCGGCTTCGTCGTCGTCCATTGCCTTCGTGTCCCGCGGCGGCAGGAACGGCTCCGCCTGGTCCTCCTCGTGCCCCGCTTCGAGCTTGCGGCCGCGGGCCAGCTCCGCGTCCAGCTCGGCCCCCAGCAGCAGCGCGAGGTTGGAGATCCACAACCATACAAGGAACACGATCACGCCCGCGAGCGAACCGTACGTCTTGTTGTACGACCCGAAATTGGCCACGTACAACGCAAACCCGGCCGACGCCAGCACCCACAGCAGCACCGCCAGCAGCCCGCCCGGGGTCAGCCACCGGAAGCCCGGCTGGCGGACGTTCGGCCCCACCCAGTACAACAGCGCGAACGCCAGGCTCACCAGCACCGCGATCACCGGCCACTTCGCGATCTCCCACACCAGGACGCCGGTGGAGCCGAGGCCGATCAGGTCGCCGAGGCGGCGGGCCACCGTGCCCGTTGCCACCACGCCCAGCGCGCACGCCGCCAGCAGCACCACGATCCCGACCGTCAGCGCCACCCGCAACGGCAGCAGCTTCCAGAGCGGACGGCCCTCCGGCATGCCGTAGATCGCGTTCGACGCCCTCATGAACGCGCCGATGTACCCCGACGCCGACCACAGCGCGCCCAGCAGGCCGAGGATCGCCAGCGGGCCGGCCAGGCTGCGCGAGCCCGTCAGCTCGCGGATCGCGCCGACCAGGATGTCCTTGCCCTGACCGGGGACGACCTCGCTGACGTTGTCGATCACCGCCTGGATCTTGTCCGGGCCCAGCAGGCCGAGGAGCGCGGTGAGCACGATGATGCCCGGGAACAGCGACAGCACGCCGTAGTAGGTGAGCGCGGCCGCCCAGTCGGTCAGGTTGTCCCGGCCGAACTGCTTGAACGTCCGTTTGAGCACCGCACCCCACGAGCGCTTCGACAGCTCTGCCGGTCCTTCGGGTTCCTTCTGCCGCCTGGCCACGTCGCCACCTCCTGCCGCGTCGGCGCGGGCATACCCCGTCCGGTGGTGGGTATTCCTGTTCTGCCCGAGACCAGGAGGAAACCGTGAGCGAAGTCAGCCGCGTCATCGACGCACCGCCCGAGGCCGTGTTCGCCGTACTCGCCGACGGCTGGCTCTACGCCGGCTGGGTGGTCGGCAGCTCGCACATCCGCGACGTCGACGCGAACTGGCCCGCGGTGGGCTCGCGCATCCACCACAGCGTGGGCCCATGGCCCCTGCACGTCCAGGACGTCACGGTGGTGCGCGCGGTCGAGCCGGGCCTGTCCCTGTCCCTGGAAGCCCGCGGCTGGCCACTGGGCGCCGCGGCGGTCGGCCTGACGCTCGTCCCGCACCCCGACGGCCGGACGCTGGTCCGGATGACCGAGCACATCATCCGCGGCCCGGGCAAGATCCTGCCCGACGCACTGCAGGCGCTCATCGCCAAGCCGCGCAACACCGAGTCCCTGGCCCGCCTCGCCGACCTGGTCACCGGCAAGCACACCCGCGCCGCCGATCCCAAGCCGTGAATGGCTCATTCACGGACTCTAGGCCCGTGAATGAGCCATTCACGGAACTGCCCGAGCGGGAGCAGACGGCGAGGGGCGCGGAGGGGGCAGCGCGGCACGGGGCAGGGCGCGGCCGCGGCACCGCACGGCGCGGGGCGGCGTGGCACGGCATGGGGCGGCGCGGGCAGCACCGCACGCGGCGGCGTGGCACGGGGCGGGACGGCGCGCGGCACGAGGCGGCACCGCACGGCACGGCACGGCACAGCGCGGGGCGGCGCGGCACGGCGCAGGGCGGCGGGCGCGGGCACGGCGCAGGGGCGCGGCACGGCGGGCACGGGGCGGCGCGGCACGGGGCGGCACGGGCGGCCGCGGGACCGCACGGCGCTGGGCGGCGTGGCACCGCATGGGGCGGCGCGGGCAGCACCGCACGCGGCGGCGTGGCACGCGGCAGGGCGGCGCACGGCACGGCACAGCGCCCGAAGCAACGCAGACCGGAGTCAGCTATAAATCGCCCGGTGCGCGGCCCGGATGACAGCCGCATACCCGTTACCGAGACGGCCCGCCCGGGCCAAAGCCGCGCGGGCCGCGTTGGCTCCCGGGCCGCCGTGGACCGCTCCGCCCGGGTGGGCCGATGCTCCCGCCAGATACAAGCGGTCCACCGGGGTGTCCGCGCGGCCGATGCCCGGGACCGGGCGGAAGAACAGCTGCTGGTGGATGGCCGCCGTGCCGCCGTTGACCGCGCCGCCGATCAGGCCTGGGTTGTGGCCCTCCAGCTCTGCCGGGCCCTGGATGTAGCGGCTCTTGATCAGGCTCGTGAAGCCGGGTGCGTTCGCCTCGACCGTCTCCTCGATCCGGCGGGCGCGTCGTTCGAGGGCCGCTCGGTTCTCCATCGTCCCACGGGGCACGTGCGTGTACGCCCACGCCGATTCCGTGCCCGCCGGTGAGCGCGACGGGTCCGTCGTCGTCATCTGGCCGAACAGCAGGAACGGACGACGCGGTGTGCGGCCGCGGACCAGCTCGCTGCCGAACGCCGACAGGCCGTCCAGGTCCGCGCCGAGGTGCAGGGTGCCCGCGCCGCGGGCCGCTTCGGCCGTCCACGGGACCGGGCCCGACAGTGCCCAGTCCACCTTCACCGTTCCGCTGTCCCACTCGAACCGGCCCAGGTCCTCCAGCAGCCGCGGCGGCAGCCACTCCGCGTCGACCAGCGAGCCGTACAGCACCGGCGCGGGGACGTCGGCGAGCACGGCCTTGCGGGCGCGCACCGGGTCACCGGCCGCGTCGCGGACGCCCATCGCGCGGCCGCCCGCGACGAGCACCTCGCGCACCGGACGTCCACAGTGGACCTTCCCGCCGCGGGACTCCAGGCGCCGCACCAGTGCCGCCGTCAGCTCTCCCGCGCCGCCCGCCGGGACCGGGAATCCCTCGTCCTGGCCGATCATCGCCATCAGCCAGCCGAACACCGCGCTGCCCGCGTTGTCCACCGAAAGGTCGCTGTGCGCGGCGTTCCCGGCCAGCAGCAGCTTCGCACCCTCGCCGCCGAACAGCTCGTCGCCGAACCGGCGTGCCGGCAGCGTCAGCATCCGCGCCAGGCGCAGTGCGTCGCCGGTTCCCGTGCGGCGCAACAGCTTCAGTCCCGGGCGCACCGGCGGGAACGGCGCGAACAGCGCGTCCAGCAGCGGTTCGCGGACCTGCCGCCACTGCTCGAACAGCCGCCGCCACGCGTCGCCGTCGCCCGGGGCGAACTGCTCGACCGACGCCGCCGTGCGGTTGATGTCGCGGGACAGCACCGCGCACCGGTCGTCCGGGAACACGTGCGCGAGGACGTCGGGGGCGTGCCGCCAGCTCAGGCCGTGTTCCTCCAGCCGCAGGCCGCGGATCGCCGGGGACACCGCGCTCATCGGGTAGAACGCGCTGAACAGGTCGCTGCGGAACCCCGGCTCGGTGACCTCGGCGGTGCGGACCGCGCCGCCGGCGTGCGGCGTCGCCTCCAGGACCAGCACCGACCAGCCCGCGTCGGCGAGCAGGTTCGCCGCCACCAGGCCGTTGTGCCCCGCCCCGACCACCACGGCGTCGACGGCTTCGGTACTCACTCCGGCCTCCCGGGTTCAGGCTTGCGACTGGTGACTCGGCCCGACCCGGCTCAGCGAGCGGAGCCGGGCCACGACCCCGTCACGGCGCGGCGGGGCCAGCGGCGCGCTCGCCGCCCCCGCACCCGACCGGAGCCCGGCGACGAGGTCGGCGAGCGCGGACGCGGCGTCATACCGAGGTTGCCAGCCCAGCGCGGTCTCCGCCAGCGTGGTGTCGGCGAGCGCGGCACGGTCGGCCAGCTCCAGCCAGCCGGGATGCGCGGGCAGGGCCCCGCTCGCCCAGGCCGCGCGGACGGCCAGGCGCGCCAGCGGGCGCGGCACGGGGAGCCGGGAACCGCCGAGGATCGCGGCCAGCGCGTCGGCGTCGAGGATCTCGGGCGCGGCCAGGTTGACCGCGCCGGTGAAACCACGGCCGAGGATCAGCCGGATCGCCTCGGCGACGTCGGAGGTGTGCACGGCCTGGGCCCGCAGGCCGGTCCACAGCGGAACCGGCAGCCGCCCGCCGGCGATCCGGGCAGGCAGCACCGGGTCCAGCAGCCAGCGCGCGAACTGCCCGGCCGCCTGCCGGTGCACGATCGCGCACGGCCGGATCCGGGCCACGCCGACCTCCGGATGCCGCCGCGCGAAGCGGTCGAGCAGGGTTTCCAGCGCGGCCTTGCCGCGGCTGTACGCGCTGTGCGCGATGCCGTCGCACGGCCAGTCCTCGGTGACCTTCCGCCAGCGCGGCGCGGGCCCGTACGCGGCCACCGACGACGCCACGACCAGGTGCGGCACCCCGGCGGCGGCCGCCGCGGCGAGCACGTGCCGGGTGCCGTGGTCGTTGGTGCGCCACATCGGCGGGTCGCGACGCGCCGGCGAGATCGCCCACGCCAGGTGGACGACGGCGTCGGCGCCCTCGAACAACCCGGTGAGTTCCCGGTCCGCGCCGGGAAGGCCGACGTCGAGGGCCTGCCAGGCGGCCCGGTGGTACGGCTCGGCCGCCGGATCGGGCAGGCGCCGCGCGCAGCCGACGACGTCGCAGGCCGGGTCGAGGGCGGCCAGCAGCGCCGTCCCGACGTTGCCGGTCGCCCCCGTGACCACGATGCGCACGCGCCCTCCCGAAACTCAGACCAGATCCCGCGGAATCCGCCGGTGCCAGTTGCGCGAGACGATCCGCCGGGCGCCGTCGTAGCCGTCGAGCTGGGCGTCGACGACGAACTCGGTGTCCGTGCAGGACACCCGGGTGCGTGTCTCGCTGCGTGCCTGCCATTCGCCGCGGGCGAAGGTGACGACCCACTCGGTCTCGGCCACCGGCGAGCAGAAGTCGTCGGCGACCCAGCTGTAGCGCTCGCGGACGTCGCGGGTGACCTCCAGGTCGAGGTCGTCGAACCGGACGGTGCCTGCGTTCTTCACGATGTCCAGCGCGGACCGGTAGTCGACGAGGTCACGGGAGACCGTCCAGCGCTGCTCCCCCGGTGTCAGCGCGGTCACCGGCATCGGCGGCGCGCCTTCGGGTTCGCCGAACGGCCGCGCGGGCAGCTCGTCCGGCTCGGCGACCGGGCGCACCGGCAGCTCCAGCGCGCTGTGTCCGGTGTGGACACTCAGCAGCACCGGCTTCGGCGGCGGCCAGGCCAGCGGCCAGTACGAAGTGGACAGCGAAAGCCGGATCCGGTGCCCCGCCGGGAAAGCCTGCGCGACGGCATTCAGCTCGATCTCGACCGCGCACCGCTGCCCCGGTTCCATCGGCGCGGGTTCGTCGTGCCCGTCCCGGTGGGTCAGGTTGAGCAGCCCGTAGGTGACGCGGGTGGCGCGCCCGTCCGGCGCGACGTCGGAGATCCGCGCCGCGATCATCGCCACCGGCTGGTCGGCCGAGACCTCCAGCCGCACGATCGGCGAGCCGAGGATCTCGCAGCGCTCGGTGAGCACGTCGGTGTCGAACACGAGCGAGCCGCCGTCCTCTTCGCGCTGGTCATACGGCAGGTCCGGCGGCGCGCTGTAGGACGCCCACTTGCCGGAGAACTGCCCGACCGACAGCGGCGACGACACCGTCAGCGCCTCGTCCTCGACCGTCTCGCCCGGCCGCGCGAGGCGGTGGCGAGCCAGCGGCAACTGCTGCGGCTCGACGTGCGGCGACGGCCAGGTCGCCTCGCCGACCCACCGGCCGGGCCGGTCCTCGTAGGAGGTCGACGGCGGGACGCTCTCCTGCATCCACGTCCGCAGCATCGGCCCGTCCATGGCGCCGTTCTCCTCGCCGCGCAGCCAGTGATCGCACCACTGGACGACCTCCTGGAGGTAGCCGATGGCCGGGCCCGGCTCGCCGAGGTGCGGGTACTTGTGCGACCACGGCCCGATCAGCCCGCGCCGCGGCACGTCGAGGTGGGCCAGCAGCCGGATGACGGCGTTCGAGTAGCCGTCGGCCCAGCCGCTGGAGGCCAGCACCGGCACCTGGACGTCGCTGTAGTTCTCCGACACCGAGGCGTGCCGCCAGTAGTCGTCGCGGCGCTGGTGGCTCAGCCAGTTGTCGATCCACAGGCTGCAGTTCTCCAGCCGTTCGCGCCACATCTCGCGCCAGCTCTCGCCGACGACGGCCGGGTCGGGCGGCAGCGTGGCGTAGGCGAACATCGTGCCGGACTCGGCGACGTTGTCCGAGAGCAGGCAACCGCCCATGTAGTGCATGTCGTCGGCGAAGCGGTCGTCGGTGAACGACGAGATCACGATCGCACGCAGGCTCGGCGGTTTCCGCGCCGCCACCTGCAGCGCGGCGAACGCGCCCCACGAGATGCCCATCATCCCGGTGTCGCCCGTGCACCACGGCTGCGCCGCGATCCACTCGAGGACCTCCTCGGCGTCGAGCTGCTCGCGTTCGAGGTACTCGTCGGCGAGGACGCCCTCGGACTCGCCGGTGCCGCGGATGTCCACGCGCACGCAGGCGTACCCGTGCCCGGCGAGGTACGGGTGGTGGATGGAGTCGCGGGGCGCGGTGAGGTCGCGCTTGCGGTAGGGGATGTATTCGAGGATCGCCGGCACCGGATCGGTGTCCGACGCGACCGGCCGCCAGATACGGGCGGACAGCACGGTCCCGTCGGACATCGGGATCCGGACGTGGTCTTCCTCGGTGATTTCGTACGGCAGCGAGGTGACGGCTCGCAAGAGTCAGTTCCCTCCCGGGTGTTACGGCTGCAGCAGGATCTTCTGCGCGCCGTCGAGCTTCTTCTGGAAGATCTCGTACGCCCGCGGCGCGTCCTGCAGCGGCAGTTTGTGGGTGGCGAAGCCTTCGACGCCGAGCGGATCGCCGTCGCCGGTGAGGACCGGCATCACGTCGTCGAGCCAGTGGCGGACGTTGGCCTGGCCCATCCGCAGCTGGACCTGCTTGTCGAACAGCTCCATCATCGGCATCGGGTCGACCATGCCGCCGTAGACGCCCGACAGCGAGATCGTGCCGCCGCGGCGGACGGCGTCGATGGCGGCATACAGCACGCTCAGCCGGTCGACGCCGGCCTTCTCGGTGATCTTCTCCCCCAGCGGCTGCGGCAGCAGGCCGACGAGGGTGTGCGCGAGCTTGCCGACCGGCGCGCCGTGGGCTTCCATGCCGACGGCGTCGATCACGGAGTCGGCGCCCCGGCCGTCCGTGAGCTGGCGGACGCTGTCGCCGATGTCCTTGTGGTCACGGGTGTCCAGCGCGACGGCGCCGTGCTCACGGGCGCGGGCCAGCCGCTCGGGCACGAGGTCGACGCCGATCACCTGGCCTGCCCCGCGGTGCCGGGCGATCCGGGCACACATCTGCCCGATCGGCCCCAGCCCGAAGACGACGACCGAGCCGTCCTTCGGCACGTTCGCGTACTCGACGGCCTGCCACGCGGTCGGGACGACGTCGGAGAGGTAGACGAACCGTTCGTCGGGCGGGCCGTCCGGCACCTTGATCGGGCCGTACTGCGCCTGCGGGACGCGCAGGTATTCGGCCTGGCCGCCGGGGACCTGGCCGTAGAGCTTGGTGTAGCCGAACAGTGACGCGCCTTTGCCGTGCTCTCTGACCTGCGTGGTCTCGCACTGCGACTGCAGGCCGCGCTCGCACATCCAGCAGTGGCCGCAGGAGATGTTGAAGGGGACCACGACCCGGTCGCCGGGCTTGAGGTTCTGCACCTGCGGCCCGACCTCCTCGACGACACCCATCGGCTCGTGGCCGAGGATGTCGCCCTCGGTCATGAACGCGCCGAGCACCTCGTACAGGTGCAGGTCGGAGCCGCAGATCCCGGTCGAGGTGATCCGCACGACCGCGTCGGTGGCCTCCTCGATCTTGGGATCCGGTACCTCCTCGACGCGGACGTCCCGTTTGCCGTGCCAGGTCACTGCCTTCATGGCTCTCCCTTTCCGCGGACGGCTGTCCCCGCCCGGCTTCCCCCGGGCGGGGACAGGCAAACGCGGGCCGGGCGGCTCAGGTGAACAGGTCGGCCACCAGGTACACCACCGCGGCGACCGTGGCCGCCGCCGGGAAGGTCAGGACCCAGCCCAGCACGATGTCGCGGGCGATGCCCCAGCGCACCGCCGACAGCCGCCGGGTCGCGCCGACGCCCATGATCGCCGCCGTGATCACGTGCGTGGTCGAGATCGGGGCCTTGACCGCGAACGCCGTCACGTACAACACCGACGAGGCCACCGATTCCGCCACGAACCCGTGCGGCGGGTCCAGCGGGAACACCCGCCTGCCCAGTGTCCGCATGATCCGCAGGCCACCCGAGTACGTCCCGAGCGACAGCGCCAGCGCGCACGCCAGGCTCACCCAGATCGGCACCGTGAACGTCGACTGGTGGCCGGCCGCCACCAGGGCCAGCACGATGACGCCCATGCCCTTCTGCGCGTCCTGGAGCCCGTGGCCCAGCGCGAGTGCCGAGGCCGACAGGATCTGGAAGCGGCGGAACACCCGGCCGCTGCGGTGCGGGTTCGCCCGGCGCAGCAGCCACAGCGCACCCACCATCGCCGCGTAGCCGAGGACCAGCCCCAGCAGCGGGGACGCCACCATCGGGATCAGCACCTTCTCGGCGATGCCCGACCAGTGCACGCGGCTGGCCGCGGCCAGCGCGGCGCCGACCATCCCGCCGATCAGCGAGTGCGAGGACGACGACGGCAGGCCGAAGTACCAGGTGATCAGGTTCCAGGTGATCGCCCCGGCCAGTGCGGCGAACACCACCGTCAGCGCGTCCGGGCCCACCGGGACGTCGATGATCCCCTTGGCCACCGTCGCGGCGATGCCGGTGGACAGCAGCGCGCCCGCGAGGTTCATCACCGCCGCCAGCACCAGTGCCGCGCGCAGGGTCAGCGCCCGGGTCGAGACCGCGCTGGCGATGGCGTTGGCCGCGTCGTGGAAGCCGTTGGTGTAGTCGAAGAAGAGCGTCAGCACGACCACGGTGACCAGGGCAGCGGTCCCCGTCACTAGGACTCCTTGACCGCGATGGTCTGCACCACGTCGGCCACGTGCTCGAACGCGTCGGCGGCCAGCTCGAACTGCTCGACGACTTCCTTGGTCTTCAGCACTTCCAGCGCGTCGCCGCCCGGTTCGAACAGGTGGGCCAGAATCCGCCGGTAGACCCGGTCGGCCTCGTTCTCCAGCTCGTTGATCTCGATCCAGAACGGTTCGAGGTCGCCCACCTTCGCCAGGCCCGGCATCGACTTCGCGGTCAGCTCCGCCGCCTGGCACAGCACCCGCATCAGCACGTCGGTGCCCGGCGGGAACGCCTCGATGCGGTACAGCACGGCCAGGTCGGCCGCGGTGTCCATGAAGTCGAGCACGTCGTCGATCTTGGCGGCCAGCGCCTGGATGTCCTCGCGGTCGAACGGCGTCACGAACGAGCTGTTCAGCTCCACCATGATCGTGTGCGTCAGCTCGTCACCCTGGTGCTCGACCTCGTGCAGGCGCTTCGCCAGCGGCTCACGGTCGGCGGGGGCGGCCGCCACCAGGTCGCGCAGCAGCGCGGTCGCGGTCACCAGGTTTCTCGCCGCGTCGGTGAGCAGTTCGAAGAACCGGGTGCCCCGTGGGGTGAACCGCATGAATGGACGTCCCTTCCTCGGCGCACGGCCGTCACGGGCCGGGTACCCCGTCAGGCCGCACGTTTAACGGTCGATCTCCGGGAAACCAGGGAGTCATGACCCAACCCGGATCCCGGCGCCTGAGAGTACTGCTCTGGCACGTGCACGGCTCGTGGACCGACGCTTTCGTCCGCGGACGGCACGACTACCTCCTGCCGGTTTCACCCGACGGTGCGCCGTGGGGCCTTGGCAAGGCCGGGCGCGACTGGCCGTCGGCGACCGAAGTGCCGCTCGACCGGCTGGCCGAGGCCGAGCCCGACGTCGTCGTCCTGCAGCGTCCCGAGGAGCTGGAGTTCGTGGCGGGGCTGGGCGTGCCGGGTGTCTACGTGGAACACAACGCGCCGCGGCCGTACGCCGCCTCCAGCGAGCATCCGCTGGCCGGTCGCTCGGACATCACCGTCGCGCACGTGACGCACTTCAACGCCGCGATGTGGGACTGCGGCCGCGCGCCGGTCACGGTGGTGCCGCACGGCATCCCCGACCCCGGGCCGCGCTACACCGGCGAACTCGCCGCCGGCGTGTCGATGATCAACGAGCCGGTGCGGCGCCGCCGGGTCACCGGTGCCGACCTGCTCGGCACGCTCGCCGCGGAGGGACCCGTCGACGTGTTCGGCATGGGCACCGGAGAACTCGCCGCGCCACTGCGGGGCCGGGGCGACGTCCCGGCCCCGAAGCTGCACGACGAGATCGCCCGCCGCCGCGTCTACCTGCACACCGCCCGCTGGACGTCGCTGGGACTGTCCCTTCTGGAGGCGATGCACCTGGCGATGCCGGTCGTCGTCTTCGCCTCGACCGAGGCGGTCGAGGCCGTGCCGGACGACGCGGGCGTGCTCTCCACCGACGTCTCCGTGCTGGCCCGCGGGTTCCGCGAGCTGCTGCACGAGCCGGACTTCGCCGCGCTGGCCGGCAAGAACGCCCGGGAGCACGTCCTGAAGCACTACGGGCTGGACGCCTTCCTGACCGCTTGGGACCACCTCCTCGCCGAGACGGCCCGCTGAACCTCGAAGGGAACGCCTCACCGATGAAGATCGCGATGGTGTCCGAGCACGCCAACCCCCTGGCCGCACTGGGCGAAGCCGACGCGGGCGGGCAGAACGTGCACGTCGCGGAGCTGTCGGCCGCGCTGACCCGGGCCGGCCACGACGTCACCGTCTACACGCGACGGGAGAGCCGCGACGAGCCGCCGGAGGTGCGGACGCCGCAGGGTTACCGCGTCGTGCACGTGCCCGCCGGGCCGCCGCGCAAGGAACCGAAGGACCACCTGCTGCCCTACATGGGCGAGTTCGGCGGCTTCCTGCGCGACCGGTGGGCGGCCGAGCGGCCGGACGTCGCGCACGCGCACTTCTGGATGTCGGGGCTGGCGACCGCGCTCGCCGCGAGCGCCACGGGGACGTCGGTGGTACAGACCTTCCACGCACTCGGCGTCGTCAAGAAGCGGTACCAGGGCGACAAGGACACCAGCCCGGCCGACCGGATCCGGCTGGAGCGGATCATCGGGCGGCAGGCCGGGCGCGTGGTCGCCACCTGCTCCGACGAGGTCTTCGAGCTGTCCCGGCTCGGCGTGCCGCGGTCGCGGATCTCAATCGTGCCCTGCGGCGTCGACCTCACGCGGTTCACCCCCGACGGGCCGGTGGCCCGCCGCCGCCTGCCGCACCGCCTGGTCACCGTGGGCAGGCTGGTGCCGCGCAAGGGGTTCGACATCGCGATCACCGCGCTGGCCCAGCTGCCGGACACCGAGCTGGTCATCGCCGGCGGCCCCGAGCGGGGCAGGCTGTCGCAGGACCCCGAGGTCAAGCGGCTGCGGGAGCTGGCCGACCGGCTCGGCGTCGGCGACCGCGTCCGCTGGCCAGGGCAGGTGTCGCGTGAGGACATGCCGTCACTGCTGCGCTCGGCCGACGCGGTGGTGTGCACGCCGTGGTACGAGCCGTTCGGGATCGTGCCCCTGGAGGCGATGGCGTGCGGCGTCCCGGTGGTCGCGGCCGCGGTCGGCGGGCTGACCGACACGGTCGTCGACGGCGTCACCGGCCTGCTGGTCCGCCCCCACCAGCCGAAGGAGCTGGCGGCCCGCGTCCGGCGGCTGCTGGACGACCCGGCACTCGGCCACGCGTACGGCACCGCGGGCCACGACCGCGCGGTGGCCCGCTACTCGTGGGACCGCGTGGCCGCGGACACCCTCCGGGCCTACCACAAGCTGGTCCCCCAGGTCGCGGCCACCGCCGAGGCCCGCTGACCCCGCAAAGCCTCTGAAGGCCACCATCTAGTGACCTGATGGTGGCCTTCAGAGGCTTTCACCCCACGTAGCGGCGGGCCTTCGACTCGCGCTGGGGTGCTTCCAGGAGGCGGAGGCCGTGCTCGACGTGGGCGGGCACCACGCGGCGGTGGGTGAGGACCCAGGGCAGGCCGCGGACGACGTCCGCGAGGGCGGCGAGAGTCGCGAGGTCGGCCGGGGCGGAACGGAGGACCTCGCGGCCGCGGCGGAAGACCGCCGGCCAGGGGCGGCGCAGCAGGAGCGTCCACAGCGTGTTGCGGATGCCCAGGCGGCGGCGGTGACGCGGGTCGCGCAGCTTCGACGGCGCGTGGTGGATCACCACGTCCTCCGCCCAGCACATCCACCAGCCGCGGGCCGCGAGGTCGAGGGCGAACAGCTCCTCCTCGCCACCCAGCCACATGCGCGTCGAGAAGCCGCCGACCTCGCGGAACGCGCTCACGCGCACCGCTGTCAGCCCGGCCATGATGCCGAGCAACGCGGGCCCGGGCAGCCACGAAGGGCCCGGGACCGGCGAGTCGCGCAGCTCCGGGGTGATCGGGTCCTCCGCCAGGTCCGGCTCGACCAGGCAACGGCCGGTCACCGAGCCCAGGCCCGGGTGGGCGTCCAGGAGGTCCGCCGCGCGGGTCAGCGCGCCCGGCTGCCACGTCGTGTCGTCGTCGCAGAACGCCACGTACGGCGTCGTCACCTCCTCGACGGCGATGTTGCGGGCCACCGCGCCGAGGTTCTCGGCCAGCCGGAACAGCCGGACGCCGGGGAACTCGCGGGCGACCATGTCGGCCGAGCCGTCGGCGGAGGCGTTGTCCGCGACGAAGATCGGCGGCTCCTCCGGCAGGGACGTCATGTGCGCGAGGGTTTCCCGCAGCTGCTCCCGGCGGTTGCAGGTGATGATCACGACCGAGATTCGCGCCATTCGGCGGTCCTTTCCAGAGTACGGGCCTGGTCTTCGACGTGCTCGGGCAGGACGCGCCGGGAGCCGAGCGCCCGCGGCAGGCGGGCCACCGCGCCGAGCACCGCCCCGGGCGCCGTCACCAGCGTCCGGGCCACTTCGCGGCGGATGACCCGCGGCGGGCGGCGCAGCGCGGCGATGAGCAGCCGGTTGCGCAGTTCGGCGCGGCGGCGCCACGACGACGGCGGCCGCGAGCGCGACGGGTGGTGGTGGGCGCGCAGGTGCCCGACGTAGCAGACCTCCCAGCCGTGCGCGGCGAGGTCGTAGGCCAGCAGCTGTTCCTCCGCGCCGAAGTGCAGCAGCGGGCTGAACCCGCCGACCTGCAGGTACGCCGTGCGGCGGACGATCGCCGAGCAGGCGAGGAACCCGAGCACCAGCGGCCCGGGCGCGCCGTCCGGATGCCCGAGCGGGCTGCGCTCCATCTCCGGCGTCACCGGGTCCTCGCGGCACTCCGGGCCGACGAGGGTCCGCGCGGCCAGCAGGCCGGTCCGCGGGTGCTCGTCGAAGATCCGTTCCGCTTCGGCCAGTGCGTCCGGCGCCCACCACGAGTCGTCGTCGCTGAAGGCGACGTACGGCGTGTCGGCCACGATGACACCGAGGGTGCGGGCGGCGGCGCCGAGGTTCTGCGGCAGCCGGATCACGCGCACGTTCGCGTACCGGCCGGCGACCTCGGCGGTGTCGTCCTCGGAAGCGTTGTCCAGCACCACGACCGGCGGCCGTGGGTCCAAACAGGACAATCGGGCCAGGGTGCGGGCCAGTTCGGCGGCGCGGTTGCGGGTGGCGATGACGACGGTCGTGCGCGCGCTCACCGCGGCCCCGCCAGCTCGTCGACCAGAGCGGCCAGGGAAGGCACCGGGGTGTCGGCCGCGGCGTCCGGGGACAGGCACCACTTCAGCCGGGCGTCGAGCAACGCGGTGTCGCCGGCGTCCTCGGCCGCGACGACCGGCCAGCCCAGCGCCTTGCCCTGCGCGGTCACCTTCCCGCCGCCCGCCACCGGGTCGACGGCCAGCACCGGCACCCCGGCCCGGCGCCCGAGCACCAGCCCGTGCAGCCGGGTCGTCACCACGACGTCCATTGTGGACACGGCGGAGACGAACTGGTCCGGGGTGGCACACCGCTCCCAGTCCTCGTGCGCCAGCCGCGTGTCCAGCGGGACGCGGGCGCAGTCGAGGCCGGCCAGCCAGCCGGTCAGTGCCGAGTGGACTTCGTCGTGGCGGCCCGCGGAACCGTACTCCGGCTGACGCGGGGCCAGCACCACGCCGAGCACCGGGGTCCTGGACACCGGCGCGGCCAGTGACAGGTCGGGGGTGACGCCGTCGTCGCGCGGGAAGATCCGGTGGAACCCGGTCACCGCCGGGTCGTCCGGGTCCGGCACGGACACGCCGACGGCGATCCGGCGGCAGGACGCGTACCGCTCGTGCAGCGCACGCACCTGCGGCCCGTGCACCGGGCCGCAGGCGAACACCACGTGCGTGTAGTTCTCCGGCGGCGCGTCCGGCAGGTGCAGGGTGCCGGGGCGGAAACCGGGGCTGAACACGACATCGTGCCCGATGCCCGCCTCGGTCAGCGCGGACCCCACCGCGCTCAGGCTGAGGACGTCACCCGCGGTCGCTTCGCCGTGCAGGAAACTGGCCCATCCGGTGAGCAGAACTCGCATGAGCCTGGCGTACCCGCTCGCCGTGGCCTTACACGAGTTTGCCCGCCGCGCAGCCGGGTAGCCGCTTCGGCATGACGAAGGCGGCAGTGACCAGGCGGTTCGAGCGGGCGGTTGTGACCGGGGGCGCGGGGTTCGTCGGGGCGCACCTGTGCGAGCTGCTGCTGGAAGAGGACATCGAAGTGATCGCCGTGGACAATCTCGCGACGTCCGCGGCGGACACCCTCGACGCCCTGCGCCGCCACGAGCGGTTCCGGTTCGTGCGTCACGACGTCACGCAGCCGCTGCCGCTGAACTGCCGGGCCGACGTCGTGTTCCACCTGGCGTCGGCCGCGTCGCCGCGCGACTACCTCGCCCTGCCGATCGAGACGCTGCGGGCCGGTTCGCACGGCACCGAGAACGCGCTCGAACTGGCCCGCCGGGACGGCGCGCGGTTCGTGCTCGCGTCCACCAGCGAGGTCTACGGCGACCCGCTGGAACACCCGCAACGCGAAACGTACTGGGGCAACGTCAATCCCGTCGGCCCGCGCAGTGTCTACGACGAAGCCAAGCGCTACGCCGAGGCGCTGACCTCGGCCTACCGGCGCGAACACGGGACCGACGCGGCCATCGCGCGGATCTTCAACACCTACGGGCCCGGCATGCGGGCCCACGACGGCCGCATGATCCCCGCGTTCCTCGACCAGGCTCTCAAGGGAAAACCGCTCACCGTGACCGGCAGCGGCGAGCAGACGCGGTCCATCTGCTATGTCGAAGACACCGTCCGCGGCCTGCTCGCGCTCGCGCGGTCCGGGCACCCCGGCCCGATGAACATCGGCAACCCGTACGAGCTGACGGTCCGTCAGGTTGCCGAGCGGATCAAGGCCATCACCGGCTCGGATTCGCCGATCGAGTACGTCGACGCGGTCGTCGACGACCCGAAGCGCCGCTGCCCGGACATCTCCCTCGCCCGTGACGTGCTGGGCTGGGAACCGAAGATCGACGCCGACGACGGTCTCCGTCGCACAGCGGCGTGGTTCCGCCGGGCGCCGTCGCCCTGAGTAGCGACGCCCAGGGCTTTTGCGTGCCATCGTTTATCAACGACTTCGCCGGGTAGCGCTATAGGCGAGAGCGGACGGGAAGTGGTCCGCGCCGGAAACGCCAGAGGCAGGTCGATGCGCATACTCGGGATCAACGCCGTCTTCCACGATCCGGCCGCGGCACTGGTCGTGGACGGAGAGATCGTCGCCGCGGCCGAGGAGGAACGGTTCAGCCGCCGCAAGCACGGAAAGCAGGCGGTCCCGTTCTCCACCTGGGAGCAGCCGGCCCAGGCCGCCGCCTGGTGCCTTGCGCAGGCGGGACTGTCCGCGAAGGACCTCGACGCCGTCGGCTATTCCTACGACCCCGCGCTGGTCGAGCCGGGCCTGCCCGGCCACGATCCCAGCGGCGAGGAGCTGCGGACCGAGTTCGCGAAACGGGCACCTCTGTTCCTGAAGTCCGCTTTGCCCGGCCTGGACCCGGAAATCGTCCACTTCGTCCGCCACCACGTCGCGCACGCCGCGTCGGCCGCGCTGGCCGCGCCGTTCGGCGACTGCGCCGTGCTGGTGGCCGACGGCCGCGGCGAGAGCACGTCCTACCTGGCGGGCGAATACCGCGACGGGCGGTTCAAGGAGCTTGCGGCACAACGGCTCCCGCACTCGCTGGGCCTGCTGTACGAGGACCTCACCGAGCACTTGGGCTTCGCGCGCTCCAGCGACGAGTACAAGGTGATGGCGCTGGCCTCCTACGGCAAGCCGGAGTTCCTCGACGAGCTGTGCGAGCACGTCCACGTCACCGGCGACGGCGGGTTCCACGCCGACGGCGTCGACCTGTCCGCGCTGGCACCCCGCCGCGCAGCCGGTGAAGAACTCACGCCTCGGCATGCCGATCTCGCCGCGAGTGTCCAGAAAGTCCTCGAGGACATCCTGCTGGAACTGGCGGACTGGCTGCACGAGCGCACCGGCCAGCGGGACCTGGCGATGGCGGGCGGGATCGCGCTCAACTGTGTCGCCAACACGCGCCTGCACGCCGAAGGGCCGTTCGACCGGATCTGGGTCCAGCCCGCGGCCGGTGACGCGGGCACCGCGCTCGGCGCCGCCCTGAAGCTGGCCGCCGACCACGGGGAACGCGGTGCGCCGATGGGCGACGCGGGCCTGGGTCGCGGCTGGACCGACGAGGAACTCGAGCAAATCCTGATCAAGGCGAAGCTGCCGTACGAGCGCCCCGACGACCTCGCCGAGACAGTGGCCGAATCCCTCGCCAACGACGAGGTCGTGGCGTGGTTCCAGGGCCGCGCGGAGTTCGGCCCGCGGGCGCTGGGCCACCGGTCGCTGCTGGCCCACCCCGGCCGCAAGGCGAACCTGGAACGGCTCAACGACGTCAAGGGCCGCGAGCAGTTCCGCCCGGTCGCGCCGATGGTGCGGGCCGGGCGGGCGGCCGAGATCTTCACCCGCGGCCCGCTGCCCAGCCCGTACATGCTGTTCGTGCACGACGTCGCCGAAGACTGGCGCGAGCGCATCCCGGCCGTCACGCACGTCGACGGCACCGCCCGCGTGCAGACGGTCGAAGACCGCGAAAACCCCGTGCTGGCAAGGATGCTGGCCGCTTTCGAGCGGCGCACCGGCCTGCCGGTCGTGATCAACACCAGCCTCAACACCGCGGGACGGCCGATGGTCGACTCGCCGCGCGACGCGCTCGAATGCTTCGGTTCGGCGCCGATCGACCTGCTCGCGCTGGGGCCGTTCGTGCTCCGGCGTCCTCGTGCGACCCGACCCGGCGCGGCGTCGCCGGAGAAGAAGGAGGTGCCGTGATGGAAGACCATCTCGCCGCTTTGGCCGAAGCCGCCCGGCGGACCCGCGAATCCGCCCCCAAGATAACCGCGTGGGGACGGCACCTCGCCGGGGTCTTCGAAGCCGGCGGCAAGCTGCTCGCCTGCGGCAACGGCGGCAGCGCGGCCGAAGCCCAGCACCTGACCGGCGAGCTCGTCGGCCGGTTCCGCCACGAACGCCGTGCGCTGCCTGCCATCGCGCTGCACGCGGACACGTCCGCGACCACGGCCATCGTCAACGACTACGGCGACCACGAGATCTTCGCCCGCCAGGTGCACGCCCACGGACGGCCGGGCGACGTGCTCGTCTGCCTGTCCACCAGCGGCAGCAGCCAGAACGTCGTCGCCGCCGCGAAGGCCGCGCACGAACTCGGCGTCACCACCTGGGCGCTGACCGGCCCCGCCCCGAACCCGCTGGCCGCGCTGTGCGACGACGCCGTGACGGTCGAAGCCCCGACCGTCGCGACCGTCCAGGAGATGCACCTGGCGCTGGTGCACGGCCTGTGCGCGGCGCTCGACGACGCGCTCGGGGTGACGGCGTGAGGCCGCTGGTCGTCCTCGGCGACACGCTGCTCGACGTCGACGCCGAAGGGACCGCCGACCGGCTGTGCCCGGAGGCCCCGGTGCCGGTGGTCGACCTGACCGCCCGGCGCCGCCGCCCGGGCGGGGCCGGGCTCGCCGCACTGCTGGCCGCGCGGTCGGCGGCCGAGGTCGTCCTGGTCACCCCGCTCGGCCACGACGAGGGCGGGCACGCGCTCACCGGGCTGCTGGAACCGGACGTCACCGTGCTGCCGCTGCCGCTGCACGGCACGACGGTGTGCAAGACGCGGATCCGCGCGGGCGGGCAGTCCCTGGTGCGCCTGGATTCCGGCGACGGGACGGCGACCGCCGAGCCGCTGCCCGCCCGGGTGCGCGAGGTCATCGAGGACGCCGGCGCAATCCTCGTCGCGGACTACGGCCGGGGCGTGACGCGCAATCCCGACGTCCGGCGGCTGCTGCGCGAGCGCGCCGAGCACGTCCCGGTGGTGTGGGACCCGCACCCGCGCGGCGCCCAGCCGGTGCCCGGGATCGCGCTGGTGACCCCGAACCTCGCCGAAGCCCGCGCGGTGCTCGCCGGGCACGACGAACCGGCCGAGCTGGCCAAGCTGCTGCGCGGCCACTGGCACGCCGACGCCGTCGCGGTGACCGTCGGCTCCCGGGGTGCCGTCCTCGCCGACGGGCTCGGCGAAACGAACGTCCCGATCCCCGCCGCGGCGCGGACGCCGGGCCACACCGCGCCCGACACCTGCGGTGCGGGCGACCGGTTCGCCGCCGCGGCCACGACGGCCCTGCTCGGCGGCGCCGACACCACCGAAGCCGTCGCGACGGCGGTCGAGGAAGCCGCCCGCTTCGTCATCGCCGGCGGCGCCACCGCACTGTCCACGAACGACGGTCCGGTCCCCGACCCGCAGCCGGCCACCGACGCCTTCGGCCTCGCCGAGCGGGTCCGCGCCGAAGGCGGCAGGCTGATCGCCACCGGCGGCTGCTTCGACCTGCTGCACCCCGGGCACGTGAGCCTGCTGCGGCAGGCCAGGGCCCTCGGTGACGCCCTGGCCGTCTGCCTCAACTCCGACGCGTCGGTGCGTGCCCTCAAGGGCCCCGGCCGTCCCCTGGTCCGCGACCGCGACCGGGCCCGGCTGCTCACCGCATTGTCCTTTGTGGACGCCGTCGCCGTGTTCGACGAGTCCTCCCCCGCCGCCGTCCTGGAGCGGCTGCGGCCCGACGTGTGGGTGAAGGGCGGCGACTACGCGCAGGCCGACCTGCCCGAACGCGAGGTCGTCGAGCGCCACGGCGGCGAGGTCGTGCTCGTCCCGACCGTCCCCGGCTACTCGACGTCCCGGCTGGTCGCCGCGGCGGCCAGTGCCTGAATCACCCGACCTCGTACGAAAAGGAGCGCGATGCGACCCCTCGGCAACGTCCTGATCACCGGCGGCGCCTCCGGGCTCGGCGCCGCCACCGTCGACGCCGTCCGCAAGGCGGGCGGCACCCCGTACGTCCTCGATCGCGTCCGTCCCGACGACCCGGCCGAGTACGTCGAAGCCGACCTGACCGACACCGCGGCCACCGAGCAGGCGGTCCGCGACCTCGCCGAGCGCGCGGGCGGCCTCGACGGCGTCTTCACCGCCGCGGGCACCGACGCCTGCGGCCCGCTCGGCTCGGTGTCCACAGAGGACTGGGAGCGGGTCGTCAAGGTGAACCTGCTGGGCACCGCCGCCGTCGTGCGGGCCGCGCTCCCCTACCTGGAGCGCTCGCACGGCACCGTCGTCACCGTGGCGTCCACTTTGGGCATCAAGGCGGTGAGCGACGCGACCGCCTACTGCGCCTCGAAGTTCGGCGTCGTCGGCTTCACCCGCGCGCTCGCCGCCGAGCTGGCCGGGCGCGTCGGCGTCACCCTGCTCATCCCCGGCGGGATGTGGACGCACTTCTTCGACGGCCGCACCGACCAGTACAAGCCGCCGCCGGACGCGAAGCTGAACGAGCCGGAGAACGTGGCGAACACCGTCGTCTTCGCACTCCAGCAGCCGCCGGGCTCGGAGGTCCGCGAGCTGGTCGTCTGCGCGTCCGAGGAGGGGTCGTGGCCGTGAGCTCCGCGGTGCTCGTGCTGCGGGCACTGGGGATCGGCGACCTGCTGACCGCCGTCCCCGCACTGCGGGCGCTGCGCGCGGCGTACCCGGACGACCGGCTGGTGCTGGCCGCGCCGGAGGGCCTGCGCGACCTGGTGGAGCTGATCGACGCGGTCGACGAGCTGCTGCCCACGCCGGGTCTCGGCGAGCTGGCGTGGCCGGGGCCGCCGCCGCGGCTGGCGGTCAACCTGCACGGGAGCGGCCCGGAGAGCATCCACGACCTGCTGGCCACCGACCCCGCCGAGCTGCTGACCCACCGGCACCCGGACTTCCCGGACGTGCCCGGCCTGGCGTGGCGGGACGACGTCCACGAGGTCGACCGGTGGTGCCGGCTCGTCGAGTACGCCCACCTGGAGGCGGACCGCTCGGCGCTGCGGCTGCCGGTGCCGCCCGGCCCGAGCCCGGCCCCGGACGCGGTCGTGGTGCACCCGGGCGCGGCGTTCCCGTCCCGGCGCTGGCCGCCGGAGCGGTTCGCCGGCGTGGTCGCCGCCCTCGCCGCGGCCGGTCACCACGTCGTGCTCACCGGGAGCCCCGGCGAACGTGAACTGGCGTTGTCGATCGCGGACCGGGCCGGGCTCGGCGAGGACACGGTGCTGGCCGGGCGGACCGGCCTGGCGGAACTGGCCGCGCTCGTGGCCGGGGCCGCGCTGGTCGTCTGCGGCGACACCGGGGTCGGGCACCTGGCGACCGCGTTCGGCACGCCGTCGGTGCTGCTGTTCGGCCCGACGCCGCCGCGGCTGTGGGGCCCGCCGCCGTCCGCCCGGCAGCATGTCGTGCTGTGGGCGGGAAACGTCGGCGACCCGCACGGTCAGGAACCCGACGGCGGGCTGCTGCTGCTCGGCGAGGAACGCGTGCTCGCCGCGGCGCGGTCGGCCCTGGAGGCGAGGGTGGCGCATGGCTGAGCACATCGGGATCGTCGGCGCGGGCTACGTCGGCCTGACCAGTGCTGCCTGCTTCGCCCGGCTCGGACACCGGGTGACCTGCGTGGACGCCGACGAGTCCAAAGTGGACGAGCTGAACCGCGGTGTGGTGTCCATTGCCGAGCCCGGCCTGGCCGAGCTGGTCGGCCAGGGCCTCGGCGACGGCACGCTCACCTTCACCACCGCGCAGGCCGAGCTGTACGGCGCCGACGTCGTCCTGCTGTGCCTGCCCACGCCGCCCGGCGAGGACGGCCGTCCCGACCTCGGCGTCCTCGAACAGGTCGTGCCGCAGCTCGGGCGCCTGCTGCGGCCCGGCTGCCTGGTCGTCACCAAGTCGACGGTGCCGGTCGGGACCGCGGCGCGGCTGCCCGCCCTGCTGCACCGGGACGACCTGCCGGTGGTGAGCAACCCCGAGTTCCTCCGCGAAGGCCACGCCGTCGAGGACTTCCTGCACCCGGACCGCGTGGTGGTGGGCACCGATCCGCCGGATTCGCCTGCGGCGCTACGCATTGCGCACCTGTACGAGCCGACCGGTGCCCCGGTGGTGACGACCGACTCGGCCAGCGCCGAACTGGCGAAGTACGCCAGCAACGCGTTTCTCGCGGTGAAACTGTCCTATGTGAACGTCCTGGCAGAACTGTGCGAACGGTTCGGCGCCGACGTCCGCGAAGTCTCCCGCACCATGGGCCTGGACGCGCGGATCGGCCCGCAGTTCCTCGCCCCCGGCCCCGGCTGGGGCGGCTCGTGCCTGCCGAAGGACACCTCGGCGCTGCTGCACGCGGCCGAGTCGGCGGGCGTCGACTTCGGCATCCTGCGCGACGCCGTCCGCGTCAACGCCCGCCAGCGCGCCCGCGTGGTGCGGGCCGTGCGGCAGGCGGTGACCGGCTCCACCGACGGCTCCCTCGCGGGCGTCCGCATCGGCCTGCTGGGCCTGGCGTTCAAGGCGGGCACCGGCGACCTGCGCGACTCCCCCGCCCTCGCGGTGGCCGGCGAGCTCGCCCGGGCGGGCGCGGAGCTGACCGCGCACGACCCGGCCGTCGGGTGCGTGCCGGGCCTGGGCGCGGTTCAGGTGGTCGACGACCCGTACCTGGTGGCCAAGGACGCGGCGGCGCTGGTCGTGCTCACCGAATGGCCCGAGTTCCGCGACCTCGACTGGCCGCGGCTGGCCGCGGCGGCCGACCGGGCGGTCGTGGTCGACACCCGCAACCTGCTCGATCCCGACGCGCTGGCCACGGCCGGGTTCACCCACATCGGCGTCGGCACCCATCCCAGGAGGCACTCATGACCCTGCGTGTCCTCGCGCTGACCTGCACGCTCAAGCCGTCCCCGGCGAAGTCGAGCAGCGACCTCCTCGCCCGCCAGCTGCTGGACCTGTTCGCCGAGCGCGGCGCCACCGGCGAGCTGGTCCGCGTGGTCGACCACGACGTCCGCCCGGGCGTCGAGGCCGACATGGGCGAAGGCGACGCGTGGCCGGAAATCCGCCGCAAGCTCGCCGCCGCGGACATCCTGCTGATCGCCACCCCGACGTGGGTCGGGCACATGTC
This sequence comes from Amycolatopsis melonis, assembly GCF_040064235.1. Taxonomy (NCBI): domain Bacteria; kingdom Bacillati; phylum Actinomycetota; class Actinomycetes; order Pseudonocardiales; family Pseudonocardiaceae; genus Amycolatopsis; species Amycolatopsis melonis. The sequence goes on along the minus strand of NZ_JBDZYD010000004.1, from coordinate 449,044 downwards.
GAGCGTCGCGCAGCGGGTGCTGGAGCGGCTGGACGCCGAGCTGTCCGAAACCGACGACGAGGGCCGTCCGGCGATGTTCGGCAAGGTCGCGGTGGCCGCGGTGGTCGGCAACGAGGACGGTGCCCACAAGATCATCGCGGATCTGTTCCAGGCGCTCAACGACGTCGGCTTCACGATCCCGGCCCAGGGCGGCACCTACTGGAACGGCGAGGCCATGCAGGGCCGCGACTACCAGGACCTCGACGAGACCCCGAAGGCCGTGGCCTCGACGAACGCGACCCTGGTCCGCAACGCCGTCCACCTGGCCGGGCTGCTGGGTGAGCGGCAGTACCCCGCGTCGTGACTACTCCGTTCGAGTGACATCGGCGCACCGGAAGAGTGTGGCGCACGCCACGTGGGTAATCGGTCGGCACCTTCGATGCCGCCCAGGGAGAGCCATGCCGAACCGAGTGGTGATCAGCCGCGACAGCAAGCCCATCCCGTGCGAGGAGTGCGGCCTGCCGACGTTGCACGTGGCCCGCCTGGTTTCCGGCGACGGCACGTTGCTCGGCCAGACGATGGTGTGCACGGCCTGCCGCCGTCACCGCTCGGACGTCGACGCGGTGGCGGTCCAGTAGCCGTTCCCTGCCGCAAAGCCGTGAATGGGCCATTCACGGCTTTCAGCGGTTTTCGAGGGTCTCCACCAGGTGCCGGGCGGGCAGGGTCATCGTGCCGAGCCCGAGCCGGGCCGGGACGCCGTCGTCGGCGGTGACCAGGCGGTGTTCCAGCCGGGCCAGCAGGGCACGGCACTCCTCGAGGTCCACCGGCTCGCCCTGCCTGGCGACCGACCGGACCGCCCCGGCGAGCCCGCACAGCAGGTCGGCGAGCGCCTCCCGCGCGTCGGGCCACGGGTAGCCGTACGGTTCCCGTGCCGCCGACGCGGTCCGCACCGCCGCGATCAGCTGCGACACCGGCGCCCACAGCGCGATGAGTGTCCGCAGTGGACGGTCGTGCCGCGCACCCGACCCGGGACGGCGGCGGCGCAGGTTGAGCACCTGTTCCTCCCGGGTGAGGCCGACGGCGTCCTCGGCCACCACCACGAGGCTGCGGGCGTCCCGCGCCCGGGCGAGCAGATCGCCGACGTCGTCCGGCGGGTCGTCGGCCCGCACGAGGCCGGAGACGGTCTCCAGCAGGGCGGCCAGCGCCTCGGCGAGCCGCCGGGTGGCGTCGGCGAGCCGATCGCCGTGCAGGGGCGGGAAGACGAGCGCGTTCACCGCGGCACCGATCGTCGCGCCGAGCGCGGTTTCGAGCAGCCGGTCGCCGAGCAGGACGGTCTCGGTGGCGGTGCCGTAGGAGATCAGCAGCATGCCGGTGACGCCGACCCAGATGCCGGCGGACCCGAACCGCCGCCAGTTCCCGGCAAGCAGCCCGACGAAGACGACAACGGCCAGCGCAACGGCCTGCCACGGAATGAGATGCCCAGCCACGGCGGCGAGGACGACCCCGGCCGTGACCGCGGCGACCTGCTGCGCCCACCCGCGGACCGACCGGTAGACGGTGGCGTCGACGAGGAAAACGGCGGCATAGGGGGCGAGGAAGGGCTGGGGAAGCCGCAGGACGAGGGTGGCGAGCAGCCAGGCGGCAGTGGCGGCGAAGGTGGCCTTGGCGGCCTGGACGAGGCTCCGCCGTTCACTCCCGGGGACGCGGAGGGCCCGCGCGAACCAGCCGAGCGGGGTCCGGTCGTGCCGCCCGGTATCGGACGGCGAGTCCGGACGCCACTCCTGCCGGTCCGGGGCGTCGTGACGCAGCAGCCGCCCGCCGAGGCGGCGCGTGACCTCGGCCAGAGGGGTGAGGTGAACCCGGCGGCGGGAGGCGCCGGTGCCGGGCTGAGGAGGATCGCGGTGCTGCGGCTGGCCGGAACCCGCCGGAGCACCGCCATTCCCGGCCCCCGCCCGGTCGGACCCGGCCGCAGCACCACCATCCCCAGCAGCCCCGCCGCTCTCCGTCTCCGTCTGCCCCCGTCTCACGCTCCGGTCGCTCATCCCGGCGGCGCCACGTGCACGAGCTTCGTCTGCGTCATCTCGTCCAGCAGCTCCGGCCCGTACCCATACCCGTTCCCGCTTCGCCCGCGCGGATGAGCCGCTCCGCCCGGGGCTCCGCCGAACACGTTGTTCACCTTGACCGTGCCCGCCGGCAACTCTCGCCAAGCACGCTGGGCGTTCGCCATCGAACCCGTCAGTACCGTGGCCGCCAGGCCGTACTCACCACGGGACGCTTCCGCCAAGCCTTGATCGAAACTCGGCACCACCCGTACCGGCGCCACCGGACCGAACGTCTCCTCCGTCATCACCCGCAGGTCGGGAGCGCACTCGGCAAGCACCGTCGCCGGGTAGTGCGCGCCCGGGCCGTCCGGGATCTCTCCGCCGGTCAGCAGCCGCGCGCCACGCTCCAACGCGTCCGTCACGTGGGAGTGCACGTGGTCGCGGTGGCGGCGGTCCACCAGGGGCGCCAGCGTCCGCGACTCCGCCTCCTTCACCAGCGCCTCCAGGAACGCCGGGGCCACCGCTTCGTGGACGTAGATCCGTTCGACCGCCACGCAGATCTGCCCCGAGTTCGCGAACGCCCCCAGCGCCGCCTGGCCCGCGGCCCAGCCAGGGTCGACGTCCTCGTCGATCAGCAGCGGGTCGTTGCCGCCGTTCTCCAGCAGCGTCTTCGCGCCCGTCGCCGCCGCGCTCGCCGCGATCGAGCGGCCCGTTGCCGTGCTGCCCACGTGGGCGATCACGTCCACGTCGTCGCGCATGGCCAGGATCGCGCCCACTCCGCCGTCGCCGTGCAGGGTCTGCAGGACGCCGCCCGGGAGGACTCCGCTCAGCACCTCGCCGAGCAGCTGGCCGGTATGGGGTGCGCGCTCGCTCGGCTTGTGCACCACCGTGTTCCCGGTGACCAGCGCCGCGCCCAGCAGGCCGCACGCCACCGCCACCGGGTCGTTCCACGGCGTCAGCGCGACGACGACCCCGCGCGGCTCCGGCACCATGAGATCCGTCGCGCCGACGTCGCCGAGCAGGCTGCGGCCGCGATGGACCGGGCCGAGTTCCGCGTACTGGTCCAGGGTTCCCGCGCCCGCCAGGACGCCTTCACGCGCTTCGGCGCGCGGACGGCCGGTTTCCGCTTCGTTCACCTTCGCCAGCTCGTCCGCCTGCGCCCGCAGGCGTTCCGCCGCCGTGTGCAGCAGTGCGCCGCGTTCGGCCGCCGGGGTTCGCGCCCACTGCGCGCGGGTCTGGCCCGCCAGCGTCACGGCCGCGTCGATCTCGTCTTCGCCCGCGACCGGCACGCTGCCGACCACGCTGCCGTCGGCCGGATTCCGGATCTCGATCATCCGCACCTCCTTCGTGTCCCCGCCCGGTTACCCGCGGGCCGCCCGCCCGACACGCCGTTTGATCGAGCGCGCCGCGGGTAGCCCACTGCAGTGACTGCTTCGCTCGACTACACCGTGGTGATCCCCACGACGGGCCGGGAGACGCTTCGGCCACTGCTGGAGACCCTGCTCGGCGGCCAGGGTCCGCGTCCGGCGGAGATCCTCGTCGTCGACGACCGCCCCGGCGGGTCCGAACTGGACGTTCCCGATGGGGTCCGCGTGCTGCGCTCCGGCGGCCGCGGCCCGGCGGCGGCCCGCAACCTCGGCTGGCGCACCGCGAAAAGCGAGTGGATCGCCTTCGTCGACGACGACGTCGTCCTCGCCCACGACTGGCCTCGGCAGCTGGCAGGCGATCTCGCCGGGCTGCCGCCGGACGTCGCCGCGTCGCAGGGCCGGATCACCGTCCCGCTGCCCGCGGACCGCCGTCCCACCGACGACGAGCGCGGCACCGCGGGCCTGGAGCACGCGCGGTGGATCACCGCGGACATGGCCTACCGGCGCGCCGCCCTCGCCGAGGCCGGCGGCTTCGACGAGCGGTTCCCGCGGGCGTTCCGCGAGGACTCCGACCTCGCGCTGCGCGTCGCCGAAGCCGGGCACCGCATCGACCAGGGCGAACGGCTGACCACGCACCCGGCGCGGCGGGCCGGGTTCTTCTACAGCCTGAAGGCCCAGCGCGGCAACGCCGACAACGCGTTGATGCGCCACAAGCACGGCGTGCTGTGGCGGCAGCGCACCGGCGCCGGGCCGGGCAGGCTCGGGCTGCACGCACTGTCCACAGTGGCCGGTCTGGCCGCGCTGGCACTGCCGGTGCTGCGGCAGCGCGGGAAGGCCCTGCTGGCGGCCGGGGTGTGGGCCGGGCTGACCGCGGAGTTCGCCGCCCGCCGCATCGTGCCGGGCCCGCGCACGCCCGGCGAGGTGGCCCGCATGGTCGTCACGAGCGCGCTGATCCCGCCCGCCGCGTGCTACCACCGGCTGCGCGGCGAGATCGCCGTCCGGCGGCCGCGGCCCCCGGTGGCGGTGCTGTTCGACCGGGACGACACGCTCATCGTCGACGTCCCCTACCTCAACGACCCGGACGGCGTCCGCCCGGTGCCCGGCGCCGTCGAGCTGGTGCGCAACCTGCGCAAACGCGGCATCCCGGTCGGCGTGGTGAGCAACCAGTCGGGTGTCGCGAAAGGACTGATCACCCCCGAACAGCTGGCGGCGGTCAACGCCCGCGTCAAGGAGCTGTTCGGCCCGTTCGGCACGTGGCAGGTCTGCGTGCACGACGACGGCGACGGCTGCGCGTGCCGCAAGCCCGCCCCCGGCATGGTGCTGCGGGCCGCCGGCGAGCTGGGCGTCGATCCCGCGTCCTGTGTGGTCATCGGCGACACCGGCGCCGACGTCGACGCGGCGCTGGCCGCCGGTGCCCGCGCGGTGCTGGTGCCGACCGCGCGCACCCTGGAGCCGGAAATCGCCAAGGCGCGACGGCACGCCGCCGTCGCCCGCGACCTGTCCGAGGCACTGCGCCTGGCCGGGGTCGCCGGATGACCCGCGTGCTCGTCGCCCGCCAGGACAACCTCGGCGACGTCCTGCTGGCCGGGCCGTGCGTCCGCGCGGTCGCCGCGCACGCCTCGCACGTCACGCTGCTGACCGGCCCGCACGGCCGGGCCGCCGGCGAGCTGCTGCCCGGCGTGGACGAGCAGCTGACCTGGCTGGCTCCCTGGATCGACCCCGAGCCGCCGCCGGTGACCGCCGAGGACACCGCCGCGTTCGTGGCGTCGGTCCGGGAGCGCTCGTTCGACAAGGCGCTGATCCTGACGTCGTTCCACCAGTCGCCGCTGCCGCTGGCGTTGCTGCTGCGGCAGGCGGGAGTGCCGTGGATCGGCGCGATTTCCGAGGACTATCCGGGCAGCCTGCTGGACCTGCGCCACCGCGTCGACGGCGACCCGCCGGAACCGGAGCGCATGCTGTCCCTCGCCGCGGCGGCGGGGTTTTCGCTGCCGCCGGACGACCACGGTGCGCTGGCGCTGCGGCGCCCGCTGCCGAACACCACGCGGCTGACCGGTGGCGGCCCGTACGTCGTGGTGCACCCGGCCGCGTCGGTGCCCGCCCGGCAGCCGTCGGCCGCCTGGAGCCGCCGGGCGGTGCAGGCACTGACCGCCGACGGCCACCGCGTCTTCGTGACCGGCGCGCCGTCGGAACGCCTGCTGACCCGTGAGGTGGCGGGCCCGTCGGCGGTCGACCTCGGCGGCCGCACGTCACTGGCGGAGCTGGCGGCGGTGCTGTCGGGAGCCCAGGTCGTGGTGGCCCCCAACACCGGCCCCGCGCACCTCGCGGCGGCGGCGGGCACCCCGGTGGTGTCGCTGTTCGCGCCGGTGGTCCCGGCGGCACGGTGGGCGCCCTACGGCGTGCCCTCGGTGGTCCTGGGCGACCAGCACGCGCCGTGCCGGGACAGCCGGGCGCGCGTCTGCCCGGTGCCCGGGCATCCCTGCCTGGAGACGGTCGACCCCGCGGACGTCTGCCGCGCGGTGACGGCACTGGCCCAGCCCGAGGCGGTTTCCCTGTCCGGGACGGGATCCCGGTAGCCGTGTCCACTTCGGACACCCGCCGCCGCGGCCGGCTGGAGGAGCCGGTGACCGCGGTGTACAGCTGGCGCGCCAAGCCGGGCCGGATCGGCGAGTTCGCGGAGTGGGCCCGCGGGGTCACCGCCGAGGCGGCCCGGTTTCCCGGCAACCTCGCCGCGACCGTCGTGCACAACGAGGACAGCCGCGACTTCCACGTCGTCCACCAGTTCGCGACCCGCCGCGACCTGCACACCTGGCTCGATTCGCCGGAACGGCAGCGGTGGCTGGCGCAGGCACGGACGCTCGCGGCGACCAAGACCGCGCAGCAGCACCGGACCGGGCTGGAGACGTGGTTCCACGTGCCGTCGGAGGCCGCGGCGACGATGAAACCGCCGCCGCGGTGGAAGATGTGGCTCATCTCGCTGGTCTCGGTCTACCCGCTGGTGCTGGGCTTCCAGGCGTGGGTGGTGCCGCTGACCGCGTCGTGGCCGCTGCCGCTGCGCGCGGCGCTGTTCCCGCTGGTGCTGCTGACGACGATGACGTACGTGGTGATGCCGGCGGTGACCCGCCTGCTGCGCCCGTGGCTGTGACGGCCCGGGCGGCACGCACCGCCCGGGCCGCGGAAGTCAGCCGCCGATCTCCTTGCTGACCCCGCTCGGTCCCTCGTAGGTCCGGTCGGGCAGGCCGCGCACGAGGTTCAGGGTGTCGGAGTCGGCGCCGTTCTTCTCGGCCGCCCGCACCAGGTCGTCGCGCTGCGCGGGGTAGTCGACGCCCGAGAGGTACTTCTGCAGTTCGATCGGGTTCGGCTTGCTCACGGGGTGCTCCTTTCCGTTCCGGGAACGGCGCGGTTACCCCGCCGGGCGGCAGGCACACGCTCAGGACGGCACCGGTTCCAGCTGCCGCACCGTCGCGTCAGGGTGGCGGGTCAGCGGCTGCAGCGGCAACGCCGGTGTGTCGGCGACGCGTTCGAGGTGGCGCAGCAGGATGCCTTCCCGCAGCGCCCACGGGCAGACCTCGACGTGCGTGACGTCCAGCGCCGACAGCGTCACCTCGGCCGCGACCGCACCGCCCACCACCTGGCGGGCGCGGGGTTTCGAGATGCCGCGCAGCCGCGCCCGCTCCGCCGCCGGGACGCGGGCCAGCCGCGGGATCCACGCCCGCAGGTCGGCCACCGCCAGCTCGCGGGTCACGAACGGGCCCTTGCGCTGGGGTGCCGCGCCGGTCAGGCGGGCCAGCTGCTTGAACGTCTTCGACGTCGCCACGACGCGGCGGGCCGGGCCTTCCCAGCGCAGCCGGTCCAACACCTCCGGCAGCGTGTCGCGGACGTGCCGTCGCAGTGCCTTCAGCTGCTTGCCCGTCGGCGGGTCCGCGGTGAGGAACTCGCGGGTGAGGCGGCCCGCGCCCAGCGGGAGCGACACCGCCAGCTCGGGTTCGACGTCGCGGCCGAGCACCAGCTCCATCGAGCCGCCGCCGATGTCGATCAGCAGCAGCCGCCCGGCCGACCAGCCGTACCAGCGGCGCGCGGCGAAGTACGTCAGCCGCGCTTCCTCCTCGCCGGAGAGGAACTGCGGGCGGATCCCGGCCCCCGCCTGGATGCGGTCGATGACCTCGTCGCGGTTCACCGCGTCGCGCACCGCCGCGGTGACGAACGGGTACAGCTGATCGACGCCCAGCTGCACCGCAGCGTCCACGGCCCGGCGCACCGCGGCCGTCACCCGCTCGATTCCGGACTCGCTCAGCGTTCCGTCCGGCAGCAGCTCTTCGGCCAGCAGCGTCGGTTCCTTCACCGCGTGCGCCGGGAGCGGCGGCGCTCCGGCGGACACGTCCACCACCTGCAGCTGAGCGGAATTCGACCCGATGTCCAGCACGGCCAGTCTCATCGGGACGGAATACCCCGCGCGAGGCGCGTTTAGTCTCCGGCGGCGGTGGTAGCCGACCAGGCAACGAAAGGAGCTGCCGTGCCGCTTCCCGCGCCCTTGCCCGCCGATGCCGCGACGCCGCGGCGCGCCGTCGTCACCGGTGCCGACTCCGGCATCGGGCGCGCGGTCGCCGTCGCCCTCGCCGGCGGTGGCCTCGACGTCGGGATCACTTACCACTCCGACGCCGACGGCGCGGAGGAAACCGCCGCCGAGGTGCGGTCCCACGGCGTGGCCGCGTACGTACGGCGCCTCGACCTGACCGAGCTGCCGGGCGCCGCCGACGTCGTCGACGCGTTCGCCGAGGATCTCGGCGGGATCGACGTCCTGGTCAACTGCTCCGGGACGGGCAGCAGCCAGCGGGTGCTGGACCTCAGCTTCGAGAAGTGGCGGGAAGTCCTCGACGTCGACCTCGACGGCGTGTTCCTGGTTTCCCAGCGCGCGGCCCGGCACATGATCGACGCCGGGCGTGGCGGCCGGATCATCACGATCACCAGCGTCCACGAGCACGTTCCGCGGGTCGGTGCCGCGCCCTACTGCGCGGCCAAGGCCGGGGCGGGCGCGCTGACCCAGGTGCTCGCGCTGGAGCTGGCCGAGCACGGCATCACGGTGAACTCCGTGGCGCCCGGCGAGATCTCGACGCCGATGACCGGGCAGACCGACGCCGACCCGCGCGAGCAGGACCGGCCCGGCATCCCGCTCGGACGTCCCGGCCACGCGGCCGAAGTGGCCGCCGCGGTCGCGTTCCTGGCCACCCCCGCGGCCGGGTACGTCACCGGAACCTCGCTCGTCGTCGACGGCGGCCTGCTCCTGATGGGCGCCCAGGCCGGGACGGCCTATCCCGGTCACGACTGGCGATCTCCCTGAGACCAGGGGCCCGCGTCGTGGCTGCAGGGACCGGCGCGGGTCCCGGCCCCGGGCCGGACGGCGGATCCCCCAGCCCGCCGTCCGGCCCGTTCCATTCTTCCGTTTTCCCCCGCTTCCCCGGGGTATCCGACCGGCAACGGAAGGAGGCCGCCATGACGCCCGCCGAAACCCGCTCCCGGCCGAAGGTGTCCTGGCTCCGCCCGGTCGTCGCCGTGGTGGGGTTGCTCTACCTGGCGCTGGGCGTGGCCGGGTTCCTCACGCCGGAGACGGCCGAGGTCGGCCACGAGACGAGCCGCGCGGTGTGGATCTTCAGCGTCACGCCGGTGCTCAACATCGTCCACACCGTGGTCGGGGTGCTCGGGCTGCTCGCCGCGACCCGGCGCAGCGGTGCGATCTTCTACTGCTGGCTGCTGTTCGTCGGCTTCGCCGGGATGACCGCGTACGGGATTCTCGCCGCCGCGTTCGTCAACCCCGAGGACCCGGTCAACATCAACTGGGCGGACAACTGGCTGCACGGCCTGACCGCGGCCGCCGGGCTGGCGCTCGGCATCGTCGCGGCCCGCCGCGCGCGGTGATCTTCGCCGTTTCGTCGGGCGATCACCGGGTAGCCGGAGCAGGACGCCGTGTGAAGGAGGTTCCATGCACCGCGAAAGCGACCAGCATTCGCCGCGCGAGGACGACGCGCTGAAGGCCGAGCTGCGCGGGACCTTGCAGGGCAACGGCCCATCCCGCGCGGAAGAGTGGCGCGACCCCGAAAGCCCGGCCGACGACGACGTCCCCCCGAGGGGCGACGGCGCATGACGGCAGTCGTGGTCCATTACCGGCTCCACGCCGACTTCGCCATCCCGGTCCCGCCGCTGCGCCGCCTGCTCGGCGGCTTGGAGCTGGACGCCACGGGCCTGCGCGTCCGATTCGGCCCATGGCTGGTCGAGACACCGCTGAGCAACATCGCGGGCGCGGAGGCCACCGGCCCGTACCGCCCATGGCGCGCGCTCGGCGTCCGGCTGTCGCTGGCGGACCACGGCCTGACGTTCGGCACGACCTGGCGGCGCGGAGTGTGCCTGCGGTTCCGGGAGCCGGTGCGGGGCCTCGACCCGTGGGGCCGGCTCCGCCATCCCGGGCTGACCGTGACGGTGTCGGAACCGGAACTGGTCGCCGCCGCGATCAACCGGGTGGTGCAGCCATGATGCGGATCCTCGCGGTGACGGTGGATTGCCGTCAGCCGGACCTGCTGGCGGAGTTCTGGGAGAAGGCCCTCGGCGGCGGCAAGACGCGCACGTGGACCGACTCGCAGGGAACGACATACCGCCAGCTGGAATTCGACGACGGCCCGGCAGTGTTGTTCCAGCCGGTCCCGGAGGAGAAGACGGTCAAGAACCGCCTGCACCTGGACCTGGCCCCGGCGGAGGGCGACCAGCGAGCGGAGGTGGAACGGCTGGTGATGCTCGGCGCGAAGGTCCTCGACGACCCGCCCGACGACCCGTGGATCGTGCTCGCCGACCCGGAGGGCAACGAGTTCTGCGTGCTCCCGGCTCGCTGATCTGCCCGCTTCCCGAGACTCAGGTGTTGCGCCCCAATGTGGCCTTCGGTGCGTTCAACGCACCCAATGTGGCCTTGGTGCGTCGGGCGAACCCAATGTGGCCCTCGGCGCACCCAACGCACCCAAGGCCGCCCTCGGTGCGTCCAACGCACCCAATGTGGCCTTCGGGCGCTCGGGTCCGGCGGCTCAGGGCTGGCCGACGGTGTCCCCCGCGTAGGCCGCCAGCCGCTCGTCGAAGCCGTCGGGGGCTCCTGGGCTGCGGAAGTCCGGTGGCTCCGGCTGGCCCGGGTACTCCTCCCCGTAGAGCGCTCGCACGAACTCGACCACCGTCTCCGGCGGGGGCAGCACGTCGCCGCCCAGGTACGCGAGCACGATCACCTCGTCGCCTGCCGGGGCCTCGACTGCCGCGGCCCAGCCGTCGCGCTCGTCCCACAGCAGGGCCGTGTCATGGTCCGGGAAGCGGGTCAGCCGGTGGTCCAGCGCCAGGTACGCGCCCGCCGGCACGTCCACCTCGCAGAACCACGCCGGCGCGGCCAGCCCGGCCGCGACCGCCAGCACGTACTGCCGCAGGCCGCGCGCCGCCGCGCCCAGGCCGTCCCGTCCGTTCATTTCGCGCCCGTCCATCCGCCCCCGGTGCCGTCGCCGGGTGATACCCCGTCACCCGGTCGGTCAACCCGGCATGACCCGAGTGGAGCAGCGCGTCACGGCCTGTCCCCTGCATATCCGGCGAGCAGGGCCAGCACGTCTTCGTCGGCGATCTGGCGGAAATCGGCGTACCACTGCCCCACCGCGCGGAATCCCGGCGGTTCGGCCACGCAGACGACGTCGTCGGCTTCGTACAGCAACCGCGCGGGCGCACCCGGCGCGGCCACCGGCGCGGCGAAGACGACCGTCCGCGGATCCTGCGCCCGGACGTCCCGCAGCGCCGCCGTCGCGGTGACGCCGGTGGCCAGACCGTCGTCGACGAGCAGGACGTCCCGTCCGGTCACGCGTGCCGGGGCCCGGCCGGCGCGGTAGCGGCCGATCCGGCGGCGGGCCTCCTGCCGCTCCCGGTGTTCCGCGCGCGCCATCCGGGCCGCCGTCAGGTGCAGGCCGCGCAGGATGGCTTCGTCGTAGATCGCCGGGCCGTCGGGAGTCACCGCGCCGACGCCGTACTCGGGCCGCCCCGGCGCCCCGATCTTGCGCGCCACCACGACGTCCAGTTCGGCGCCGAGCTGCCGCGCCACGACGGCGGCCACCGGCACCCCGCCGCGGGCGAGGCCGAGCACGAGCGGATCGGACCACCTGCGGCGCCCCAGTTCCGCGGCCAGCCGCCGCCCGCCGTCCTCGCGGTCGGCGAAGATGCGGACGGGCGCCGCCATCTCACTCGCCGCTCGGATAGGTCTGCGCCTCGGCGTCCTCCTCCGGCTCCCAGGGGTGCAGCGGCGTGATCGCGGTGGTCTCGTCGCAGTGCACGAACGCGTCGTAGCGGGCCGACGGCACGGTCGGGACGTACCCGCCGCCACGGTGGACGACGCCGATCGCGCGATGCCCGAGCAGCTCCTTCGCCCACTGGTCCGCGCCGTCGTTCCCGAAGACGTAGAGGCTGTTCTCCCCGGGGACGGCCTCGTGCAGCAGGGCTTCGAGGCTGCCGGGCCGGGCCGGCGCCACCGGCATCCGGCGCACCTGGCCGCCCCAGTGGTCGGCGGCGACGACCGACCCGCGGTAGGTGCCGAAGCCGACGGTGACGACTCCGTCGTCCGGGTGCCGTTCGCGGGCGAGCTGGCCGAGGTTGACCATGCCGGACGCGGCCATGTCGGTCGCGCGGGCGTCCCCGACGTGCGTGTTGTGCGCCCACACCACGGCCTTCGACTCCGGGCCGTACGCACGCAGCAGCCGGTCGAGGGTGTCGCTCATGTGGGTGTCGCGGACGTTCCAGGACCGCACGCCGCCCCGGACCATCTCGCGGTAGTAGCGTTCCGCGCCCGCGACGACCTCGGCGTTCTGCTCGGCGACGAACGCAGGGTCGAGGCCGGGCACGGTGTCGGTGTGCGCCGCCGAGCGCACCGCGGTCAGCAGCTCGACCACTTCGTCGCGGCAGTTCTCCGGCACGAGTTCCGCGGACAGGCCGTACTCGCGCGGGTCTTCGCCGTAGGGCTCGAAGCAGCGGAACGCCTGCAGCGCGGCCGCGGCCCGGCCGGGTGCGTGCTCGTGCAGGTAGTCCACCACTCCGCGCAGCGATTCCCACAGGCTGTAGACGTCGAGGCCGTGGAACCCGCAGGGCGGGCCGTCGCCGGTGGCGTTGAACTCCCGCAGCCAGGCGGCGAACTCGGCGACCTCCTCGTTCGCCCACAACCAGGTCGGCCAGCGCCGGAAGCCCCACAGCACCTGCCGGGGATCGTTCGGCGCGCCGGGCGCCCCGGCGACACAGCAGTGCACGCGGTGACACTCCGGCCAGTCGCCTTCGACGGCGACGAACGAGAAGTCGCGTTCGGCGAGCAGGCGCCGGGTCAGTTCCGCGCGCCACCGGTAGAACTCGGCCGTGCCGTGGGTCGCCTCGCCGAGCAGGACGATCCGGGCGTCGCCGATCCGCCGGACGAGCGGGTCGAGATCCTGCGGGCTGCGCAGCGGCGCGGCCGCGGCACGGATCGCCGTCACGTCGTCGAGCGCGGTTCCGGACATGCCTGGCGCGTTCCCGTTCCGCGCGGGCGCGAAACGCTCAGGGGCGCCACTCGTCGTGCCAGTCCGGGTGGGCTTCGTAGACGGACGCGATCAGCTTCACCGACACGTCGTCGTGGCTGTCGCGGATCTCGCGGCGGAGGAACTCCACCTTCTCGCCGAACGGCACCGGATGCCGGTCCTCCATCGCCTCGACCGGCCCGCCTGCCAGCAGCAGCCCGTCGCCGTCGTCGGCGTACATGATCCGCAGCCTGCCGCGCCGCTCGGCCTCGTCCAGCAGCGGCAGCTCACCGCGCCGGACCCGGTCTTCGTCCTCCGCGAGCCGGGCGAGCACGAACTCGTCGAGCTTCGCGGTCGTCGTGTCGTCGAGGTTCGTCATGGCCCGGGGTTACCCGCCCGGCCGCGGCGGCACACACGCTTCAGGCGTTGGCGCGGGCGAGGCGGCGGGCCACCGCGAAGCCGGTGCCGAGCAGGACCGCGCCGCCGGTGATCCACGGCCACAGCGGCATGTCGTCAGGGGCCGGTGCCGCCGCCGCGAGCGCCGCGGTGGGGGGTGCCGTCGCCGGGCCCGCGACGGTGAGCCGGAACGGGATCGCCCCGGACACCGGGTGGCCGTCGGCGGAGGTGACGCGGTAGCGGATCGTGTACGTCCCCGCCGGGCCGAGCGCGCGCAGGGGTGCCGAGACACGGGCGTCCACAACGGACGCCGGGCCGGACTCCCAGTGCGACGTCCCGTCGGGCCCGATGACCGCCAGCTCGGTGAACTGGTTCTCCACCGGTTCGTTGAACACGAGCGCCGCCTCGGCCGGGGCCTGCGCGAGCGCGGCGTCCCGGGACGGCGAGCTGGACACCAGGATGCTGTGCGCGTCGGCCGGGGGCGCCGACAGCAGGAGCGTCCAGGCGGCGGCCGCCAGCGCGACGCCGATCCGGACCGGGAAAGTCGACGGGGAAGCCATGATTTCCTCGCGTTCTCGCAGGGGCGGTATTCCCGGAACGCTAGCGAGGACAGCCGATGGCATCACCGTGCTCCATGAAACGGCTGTGTTAAGCAATTCTCACCGCCGCGCCGCCAGAATCGGACAAAACGGACCACTGCTCCAGTGGTCAGCCGGTCGAGTCACCCGGACGGCCCAGCAAACGGGGCGTTCGGCTCAGCAACTCACCGCGCTTCGCCCACCGGGAGCCGCGGGACTTTACCTGTCCTTCATGTGAAGATCACGCCCTGAAACGTGACAGCTGGTTTTCTGCTCCCGCATCCCGCTCATTCCCGATCCCCCGGCATTTCCGCTCACGCTTTTCCATAGTGGCGGATTCGGCGTTCTTTGGAGGACGAAACCTTGCGAGGTCCCGCAGTGCGCCGCGACCACGTCATCGCCGCGAGCCTGGCGGGCGCGGTCGTGATCGTCGTCGGCTACGCGTCCGGCATCGGCCTGCGCCCGGGCAGTGCCGCCGCGACGGCCCCGCCCGTGGTGGCCGACGGCGGGCACCAGCCGGCTCCGCAAACCCCGCAGGCACAGCAACCGGTTCCGGCCGGGCAGCCACCGGCGGACGTCCCGGCGGCGCCGCTGCCCGCGGTCCCGGTCGGCGACCCGCCCGCCGCGGCAATGCCACCCGGCGACATCGTCGCGGCGCCGCCCGCGTCGTCCGACCCCGGCACCCCGCTACCCCCGCCCTCGTCGGAGTCGCCGGCACCGCCGACGTCACCGACGCTCCCGCCGCCTCCGCCGCCGGGGACCGACGTGCCCGCGTGCCAGCCCGGTGTGCCGCAACAGGTCTTGGACACCGTCGGCGGGCTGCCGCTGCTGGGCGCGGTCACCACCGGCCTCGGCGTGACCGGCCCGGACGGGCTCGGCGCGCAGGTCCTCGGCTACTGCCGCACGGCCGACGGCGGCCTGGAGCCCGCGATGGTGCCCGCGGCCGCCGTCACCCCGACCATCCTCAATGGACGGTGAGCCGTGGAACCGGTGAAGGCGTGGTACGTCGTCGCCCGCAGCGTCGACTACGCCGGGCTGACCCTGTTCGCCGGCGGGCTGCTGTTCGTGGCCGTGCTGTGGCCCGGCGGCGCCGCCCACCGCGGCACCCGGGTGCTGCTGGTGACCGGCTGGGTCCTCGGCCTGCTCGGCACGCTCGCCGGGCTGGGGCTGCAGGCGGCGTGGGCCGCGCAGCGCCCGCCCGGCGACTTCCTGGCGCTGGACCTGCTGAGCCAGGCGCTGGACAGCCAGTTCGGCCGCATCTGGTTCGCCCGCGCCCTGCTGTGGCTGCTCGGCGGCGTCGTGCTGGCGTGGCTGCTGCAACGCGACCGGGCCGCCGCGACCGCGTTGCCCTGGCGCGTCGGGGCAGGCGCGGTCCTCATCGGACTGCTCCGCACCACCGGCCTGACCGGCCACGCGGTGGAGAGCACCCGGCCGTGGCTGACACAGCTGGCGGACTTCGCCCACCTGGCAGGCGCTTCGGCGTGGATCGGCGGCCTGGCTGTGCTGCTGTTCGGTGTCCTGGCCCGCCGTGACCCCGGCGAGCTGGCCGCGGTCGTCCCCCGCTACTCGAAGCTGGCGATGGCGTCGGTCTCGCTGGTCGTCGCCGCGGGCGTGGTGCTGACGTGGCAGACCGTCGGCAGCGTCGGCCGGGTGTTCTCCACCTCCTACGGGCAGACCCTGCTGGTCAAGCTCGGCGTGCTCGCCACCGTGCTCGCCGCCGCGCAGTTCAGCCGCCGCTGGGTCGGGCGCCGCCTCGACTTCGCCGTCGTGCTGCGCGGGGACGCCGGCACGGTCCGCCCGTTCGTCTATTCCGTCGCCGCCGAGACCACGCTCGTGCTCGTGGTCCTGCTCGCGGCGAGCTTCCTCGTCACGGCCAGTCCCGGCCGTTGATTGCGCAGTACCCGAAAGGAGTCCTTCGATGGACAACCCCAACCCCGCCGCCCCCGAGCAGCCGGAGGTGGTGCGGCGACGGCGGAACTGGCCGATCGCCGTGGCGATCCTCGCACTGGCGACCGCGTTGTTCAGCCTCGCCACGCTGCGCGGCGGGCAGGCCGACCAGGCGGCGCCGGCGCAGCGCACCGACGTCGACCTCGCCGCGCTCGCGCGGCAGAGCCCCCTGGCCGTCCCGCTGTACCAGGGGCTGGCCCAGGAGCAGGCGGGCGGCGCCGCCGCTCCCGCCGCCGCGGCACCCGCGTCGTCGAAGTCGGTCGAGGCGATGGGCTACAAGTTCACCCCGGCGAGCCTGACGATCTCGGTCGGCGACACGGTGACGTGGACCAACCACGACACCGCGCCGCACAACATCGTGATCACCGACGGGCCGGAGAAGTTCACCTCCCCGACCCTGCAGACCGGGCAGACGTTCAGCCACACCTTCACCAAGGCCGGGACGTACTCGTACTACTGCTCGATCCACCCGGACATGAAGGCGACGGTGACCGTCACCGGCTCGGCCCCGACGACCGCCCCGCCCACTTCGGCCCCGACGTCCACCCCGACGACGTCCCCGACCCACACGATGCCGGCGCCGTCCACCCCGCCCGGCGGCGGCTCGTGCGTGCCGAAGTCGGTCCTGCAGCCGATCTTCGACCACATCAAGAGCGCGCACCTGGAGACCTCGCCTGCCCAGCAGGTGCAGGACATCCTCAACCTCGACCAGTACATCAAGACCCACACGGTGTGGCTGGAAACGGTGCTCGCCCCGGTGTTCGACGGGTCGGCCGACAAGGTCGTCACCGACACGCTGGCGCCGATCATCGCGCACATCAAGAGCGCGCACCTGGAGGAGTCGCTGGGCCAGCAGGTGACCGACCTGCTCAACCTCGACCAGTACATCAAGACGCACACGGTGTGGCTCGAAAACGTGCTCACGCCGTTGCTGAACCAGGCGAGCTGCTGACTCTCGCCCCGCCCCGGGTGGCCCGGTTCCCGGCCGGGCCACCCGTCCCCCTCGTTCCCGGAGGCTCTCCCCCGATGCCCGACACCGCCGTCCTGCCGGTCCCGCCCGCGACCGGCCTCGCCCTGCGCCGCGACCGGTGCGTCATCGAAGTTTCGGTCCTGCGCCTGCCGATGCTGCGCGCCCGCCTGACGGCGACCGGCGGGCACTGGACACCCGGCTCGGAGTTCACGGTGACCGTGACCCTGCCGTTCTCCCGCGGCACGGCGACCTTCACGGCCGCCGAGGTGACCGAAGAGGTGGTGATCGACGGCCGCATCGCGGGCCGCGAGGTCCGCCTGAGCGGCGACATCCGTTGCCGCGACGACGACAGCCTGGTCATCTGGGCGGCGGGAATCAGCCCACCACCCCGCCGCCGCCCCCGCCAGCTCGGCCGTCTCGCCCGGGCGCTGGCGGGCCGCCGCCTGCGCGTCGAGATCGCGATGGAGTTCACCCGATGAGGCGGCGCGCGGCCCTGCTCCTGACGGGCGTGCTGATGTTCCTGAACGTCCCCCTGCTCGTCCCGACGGCGGGAGCGGCAACGCAGCAGGTGATGATGCAGGACTACGCATTTTCCCCGGCATCACTGACGGTCCGGGTGGGCGACACGGTGACGTGGATGCAGCACGACACGGCACCACACGACGTGGTGACGACGAGTGCGCCGGTGGCGTTCCGCAGCCCGCAGCTGTCGGCCGGGCAGAGCTGGAGTTACACGTTCCGCCAGCCGGGCACGTACGCGTACTACTGTTCGGTGCACCCGGACATGCGAGCCTCGGTAACGGTCCTCCCGGCCCCGACAACGGCCCCACCAAAGCCGACAACAGCGGCGGCAGCACCCCGCCCGACGTCACCGAGGACGACATCCGCAGCAACATCACCGGCCGCGGCGGCACCGGCGGCGACTTCCCCGGGCACCACCGCCCCGGCTCAGGCCACGGACGCCCCAGCCACGGAGGTTCCGGCAACGGGACAGCCGGCGGTCCAGGCGGCCGCGGCGACGCCGCCGAGCCTGAACCCGATGCTGCTCGTAGCTGGGGTCGTTACGGGGATCGCAGTGCTGTGCCTGCTGCTGCTCGGCTCCCGCCGCGCCTGACCCGGATCCCGCTTGGAGCAGGACGTAACCCGCGTGATCAGAGCCGGAACTCGCGTGATTGGAGCCGGAACTCGTGTGCTTGGGCCCGCAACTCGCGTGATTGAGCCCGTAACTCGCGAGTTCCGGGCCTGGTCACGCGAATCACGGCACTGATCACGCGAGTTCCGGGCCCCACCAGGCGAATCGGAGCCGGGGCGGAGGCACCGCCCCGGCTCGGACGATGCGGAGCCACGCCGGAATCGGGCCCGAAGCCGCTGACCGCCGAGAGCCACCAGCGGCGGGGTGCCTTCTCCGTGCCTTCTCCGCTGGGGGCGGGCGCCTTCCCCGCCAGCGGCGAGATGCCTCCCCTTCCCCCGGCCCCCGGCCCCCGGCCCCCGGCCCCCGGCCCCCGGCCCCCGGAGGGAGGGTGCCTTCAGAGCCCGCCGAAGGCACCCCGCCCGGTCGCCACTATCAGAGGGTCTTCTCCAGCCGACCCGCCAGGAGCTTGATGAACCGCGACGGGTCGCTCAGCTCGCCGCCCTCGGCGAGGAGGGCCATGCCGTACAGGAGCTCCGCCGTCTCGGCCAGGCCCTCGTCGTCCGGGCGGGCCGTGTGGGCTTCGCGCAGGCCCTTCACCAGTGCGTGGTCCGGGTTGAGTTCCAGGATGCGCTTGATCGGCGGGAGTTCCTGGCCCATCGCGCGGTACATCTTCTCCAGCGTCGGCGTCAGGTCGTGCGTGTCGCCGACGATGCACGCCGGTGACGTCGTCAGCCGCGAGGACAGGCGGACCTCCTTCACCGTCTCGCCCAGCGCCGTCCCCATCCAGGACAGCAGGCCCTCGAACTCCTTCTTCTGCTGCTCGCGCGCGACCTCGGTGGCCTTCTTGTCCTCCTCCGACTCCAGGTCGACCTGGCCCTTGGCGATGGACTGGAACTGCTTGCCGTCGAAGCCCGGCACCGCGTCGACCCACATCTCGTCGATCGGGTCGGTCAGGACCAGCACCTCGTAGCCCTTGGCGCGGAACGCCTCCATGTGCGGCGAGTTCTCGATCGCCGACCGCGACTCGCCGGTCATGTAGTAGATGTGCTGTTGGCCGTCCTTCATCCGGTCGACGTACTCGCGCAGCGACGTCGGCTTCTCCGCGTCGTGCGTCGAGGCGAACGACGAGATCTCGAGGATGGCCTCGCGGTTCTCGAAGTCGTCGAGCAGGCCCTCCTTGACCGCGCGGCCGAACTCGCGCCAGAACGTCGCGTACTTCTCGGCGTCGGCGGTCATCATCGTCTTGACCGTCGAGAGCACCTTCTTCACCAGGCGGCGGCGGATCAGCTGGATCTGCCTGTCCTGCTGCAGGATCTCCCGCGACACGTTGAGCGAGAGGTCCTGCGCGTCGACGACGCCCTTGACAAACCGCAGGTACTCGGGGACGAGCGACTCGCAGTCGTCCATGATGAACACGCGCTTGACGTAGAGCTGCACGCCGCGCTTGCGCTCGCGCAGGAACAGGTCCATCGGCGCGTGCGAGGGCAGGAACAGCAGCGCCTGGTACTCGAACGTGCCCTCGGCCTGCAGCCGGATCGTCTCCAGCGGGTCCTGCCAGTCGTGGCTGACGTGCTTGTAGAACTCGTGGTACTCGTCCTCGGAGACCTCGCTCGACGAGCGCGCCCACAGCGCCTTCATCGAGTTGAGCGTCTCGACCTCCGCGTCGTCCCCCTCGCCCTTCATCCGGATGGGCCAGGTGATGAAGTCGGAGTACTTCTTGACGATCTGCCGGATCTTCGCCGCCGACGTGTAGTCGTAGAGGTGGTCCTCGGCGTCCTCGGGCTTGAGGTGCAGCGTGACGGCGGTGCCCTGCGGCGCGTCCTCGACCGGCTCGATCGTGTACGTGCCCTCGCCGGTCGACTCCCAGCGGACGCCCTCCGCCGTGCCCGCCTTGCGGGTCACCAGCGTGACCTTGTCCGCGACCATGAAGCTCGCGTAGAACCCGACGCCGAACTGCCCGATCAGGTCCTGCGACGCCGCCGCGTCCTTGGCCTCCTTGAGCTTGGCCAGGAACTCGGCGGTGCCCGACTTGGCGATCGTGCCGATCAGCGTGACCACCTCGTCGCGGGTCATGCCGATGCCGTTGTCCCGGACGGTGAGGGTCCGCGCGGCGGGGTCCGCCTCGATCGCGATGTGCAGGTCGGACGTGTCCGCCTCGAGGTCCTTGTCCCGGTACGACTCCAGCCGCAGCTTGTCGAGGGCGTCGGAGGCGTTGGACACGAGCTCGCGCAGGAAGGTGTCCTTGTTCGAGTAGATCGAATGGATCATCAGCTGCAGCAGCTGACGGGCTTCCGACTGGAACTCCAGTGTCTCGATCGGGGTGGTCACTTCCGTTCCTTTCCGGTTCAGCGAAGTTGGGTCGATCCTACCGAGCGGGTCCGACAGTTCCGGCACGCACCCGCCGCCATCCGCGGCGGTGAAACGCGATTGACGCAGGTCAACGGCTCGGTGACGATGTTGCGCACAAGTTTCCGCGTGGTGCGAAGGAAAGGTGCGCTGTGAAGGTTCTGGTCCTCAACGCCGGTTACGAGCCGCTGCAGACGGTTTCGGTGCCGCACGCGATCCGCATGCTGGTGCGGCGCGTCGCCGAGATCCACGAGGCCGAGGACGGCCTCGCCTACGGGCTGTTCCCGCGCCCGAAGATCGTGCGGTTGCTGAGGTACGTCGTCATGAAGTGGCGATATACGCAGCCGCCCCGCTGGTCCCGGAGAGGGGTGCTGACCCGCGACGGCCACCGCTGCGCGTACTGCGGCGCCCGCGCGACGACGATCGACCACGTGACGCCGATCAGCCGCGGCGGCGACCGGACGTCGTGGCTCAACACGGTCGCCGCGTGCGGCGGGACCCCGCGCAGCTGCAACGCCCGCAAGGCGGACAAGCTCCCGGCCGAGGCGGGGATGAAGCTGCGGTTCACGCCGTACGTGCCGACGTGGGACCAGCTGAACCGGGTCGCCGCCTGAGCCACGACATGAACGACTCGTTCATGACGTCAGACGAGGTGAACGACTCGTTCATGACGTCCGGTCACGGGTGTACCGGGCCGTTAAGCTCGAACCGGACGCCGTCCGCATCCGTGTGTTCCGGGGGAAGCCGGGAGGTCGTCGTGACCGACGCAGGAGAGCTGGTCGCCGGGCGGTACCGGCTGGCCGAGCGGATCGGCCAGGGCGCGATGGGCGTCGTCTGGCGGGCCTGGGACGAGCGGCTCGACCGGGTCGTCGCGGTCAAGCAGCTGGCGTACGACCCGGCCATCGGCCAGGCCGCCGGGCAGGAGGCGCGCCTGCGTGCCCTGCGCGAGGCGCGGCTGACCGCCCGCCTGCGGCACCCGCACGCGATCACCGTGCACGACGTCGTCGACGAGCCCGGCGGCCCCTACCTGGTCATGGAGTACCTGCCGTCGCGGACGCTGGCCGACGTCCTCCTCGACCGGGAACGCCTGCCCGCCGAGGAGGTCGCGCGCATCGGGCTGCAGGTCTCCTCGGCGCTCGCCGCCGCGCACGCCGAGGGTGTGGTGCACCGCGACGTCACGCCGGCCAACGTCCTCATCGGGGAGTCGGGCGTGGCCAAGATCGCCGACTTCGGCATCTCCCGCGCGACCGGCGAAGGCACGGTCACCGGCGGCGGTTTCATCGCGGGCACGCCCGCCTACCTGTCGCCCGAGGTCGCCGGCGGCCGCGAAGCGGGCTTCCCGGCGGACGTGTTCTCGCTCGGTTCGACGCTGTACCGCGCGCTGGAGGGCACGCCGCCGTTCGGCACCGACGACAACGCGATCGCGCTGCTGCTGCGCATCGCCCGCGACGACGTCATCCCGCCGAAGCACAGTGGCCCGCTCGCCGAGGTGCTGCTGCGCCTCCTGCAGCGCGACCCGGCCGCGCGCCCGGCCATGGCGGAGGTCCAGGAGCTGTTCGAGGCGGTCACCGGCGGCCGCCCGCTGCCCCCGCCCCGCCCCCGGCCGCGGGCAGGAACCCGGCTGCTGCGCGTGCGCCGGCCGCGTCGCAAGCTCCTCTTGGCGGGCGCCGCCGGGGCGGTGCTGCTGGCCGTGGGCGTCGTCATCGGGACGGCGCTGGTGCCGGACAGCGAACCGGTGGTAGCGGCCCCGGTTTCATCCGCTCCCCCGCCGCCGACCACCACCACGGCGGCCGACCTGGGCTGCGCGGCCCGCTACGAGGTGACGAACTCCTGGCCCGGCGGCTACCAGGTGCAGGTGACGGTGCACAACGACCGGACGGCGGACCTGCCCGGCTGGACCGTCCGGTGGACGCTGCCGCCCGGGCACCGGATCACCGGGCTGTGGAACGGGAACTACACGGTCGAGGGCTCGACGGTCACGGTCCGCAACGCCGACTGGAACGCCAAGCTGGCGGCGAACGCGACGACGACATTCGGGCTGATCGCGTTGACGCAGAACGGAAACGACGCCGCCCGGCCGGTCCTCAGCTGCCGGACGCTCTGAACCCGGCCGCCGCCCGTTCCAGCCGGTCCAGCACCGCCAGGACCTCCGGCCGCCGCGTGGTGCCGGCGCGGGTCAGCGCGAACACCTTGCGGGTCAACGGTTCCCGCAGCGGATGCAACCCGACGCCGAGCGGGCCCGCGGGCAACGCCAGCTCGGGCACCAACGCCACGCCCGCCCCGGCCGCCGCCAACGCCAGCAATACCGCGAAATCCGCCGACTCCGCCACCACCGACGGCACGAAACCCGCCGCGCCGCAGGCGCGCTGGATCATCTCGTAGCAGGACAGGTCCGCCGACGGCACCAGCCACGGCCGGTCGGCGAAGTCGGCCAGCCGGGCGGGCTCGCCGTCGGACAGGCCCGACAACGCCGGGGCCGCCGCCAGCCACACCGGGTCCGCCAGCAACGGCCGCTCGTCGCAGCGGGGCGGGATGTCCCGGGGCAGCAGCGAATAACTGTGCACCACCGCGATCTCGACCTCCTGGCGGCGCAACGACTCCAGCGCCGCGTCCGGCTCCTGCTCCACCAGGCGCAGGGAAACCGGCCCGGCCCACGCCCGCGGCAGCAGCTGCCGCGCGGCGGAGGCGAACGCCGCCACCCGGACCGTCGCCGGGCCGCCGGTGCCCGCCGCCGCGGCCAGTGCCGACTCCGCCGCCGCCAGGTCGTCCAGGATGACCTCGGCGTGGGACAGCAGCAGCCGCCCGGCCGGGGTGAACGTCAGGGTGCGGCCCTGCTTCTCCAGCAGCGGGACACCGGCCTCGCGTTCGAGCGCGGCCAGGTGCTGCGAGATCGCCGGCCCGGTCAGGTGCAGGGCCGCCGCCGTGGCCGCGACCGTCCGGTGCTGGGCGAGGGCGTGCAGGATGCGCAGCCGGCGCAGCTCCAACATGAAGTCCGACTTTCCGATGCCGTAAAGAACCGTAACTAGTGCTTTAGCATCGTAGCTCCGACGATGAAGCAGTGAACTTCAAAGCCACTGCCGCCCTGGCCGTCACCGTCGTCCTGTGGGCGGCCGCGTTCCCCGCGATCAAGGTCGGGCTCGATGGCTACGGCGTCGCCGGGCTGTCGTTCGCCCGGCTCGCGGTCGCCTCGGCCGTCCTGCTGCTCGCCGCACCGCTGCTCAAGGTGCGCGTGCCGCGCCGGAGCGATCTGCCGATGATCGGCGCGTGCGGGCTGGCCGGGATGAGCGCCTATCAGCTCCTGCTCAACTGGGGCGAGGTGCACGTCCCGGCGGGCACGGCGAGCCTGCTCATCTCCGTGGCTCCGGTCTTCAGCGCGCTGCTCGCGGCGGCCTTTCTCGGCGAGCGGCTGACGGCGGTGAAGGTGCTCGGCAGCGCGGTGGCCCTCGGCGGCAGCGCGCTCATCGCCACCGGCGGTGGCCTGGGGTTTTCCGGTGCGGCATGGGTCGTGCTGGCCGCGGCGGCGGTCCAGGCCGTCTACCACTTCGGCAGCAAGCCGCTGCTGAGGCGCTACACCGGGCTCGAAGTGGCCTGCTACGCGATGTGGGCCGGGACGCTCTTCCTCGCCCCGCTTGCCCCGCAGGCCTGGCACGCGGCCGCGACCGCACCGGCGGAAGCGACCCTGTCCGTGGTCTTCCTCGGCGTCCTTCCCTCGGCGGCCGGGTTCGTGGCCTGGGGTTACGCGGTCGCGCGGCACCCCATCGCCGTCGCGACCGGGGCGCTCTACCTCGTGCCTGCCGTCGCTCTCGCCGTCGCGTACGGGTGGCTCGGCGAGACGCCGGGGTGGGCGGACGTCGCCGGCGGCGCGCTCAGCATCGCCGGTGTCGTCCTCATCTCCCTCGGCCGCGGATCCGGCCGGATCGTCAGAGCAGCCCCGCTTCGGCGAGTTTCCCCTTGATCTGCAACAGTTCCTCGTCGTCCAGCGGCAGCTGCGGCGGCGCCGTGACAGCGTTGTCGACGAACCCGCGCAGCTTCATCGCGGCCTTGAACGCGCCGAGCGCGGCCGAGCCGCGGCCCATCCGGCTCGGCGGCGCCACGGACGTGATCGAGAACAGCTTGAGCAGGCGTTCCTGCTCGCGGCGGGCCGCGGCGAGGTTGCCGGCCTTGACGTGGTCGTGGATGAGCACGTAGCCGACCGGGTCGACGTTGCCCAGGCCCGGCACCGCGCCGTCCGCGCCCAGCTGCAGGGCCGCGTCCACCAGCAGCTCGGACCCGGTGAACACGGCGAAGGCGTCGAGGCCGCGCTCGCGCTTGCCCAGCAGCACGGCCCGGAACGCGGCTTCGTCGCCGCTGGAGTCCTTGAGCCCGGCGAGGACGCCGTCGGCCGCGAGGTCGAGCAGCATGCCGCCGTCGAGCTTGGTGTGCACGGCGACCGGGATGTCGTAGGCGACGATCGGCAGCGCCGTGCGCTCGTGCAGCAGGCGGAAGTGCCGGTCGATCTCGGCGACGTGCGTGCGCGTGTAGTACGGCGCGGTGACGACGACGGCGTCGGCCCCGGCGGCTTCGGCGGCGCGGATGTGCTCGGCGACCCGCAACGTCGTCATGTCGATACAGCCTGCCAGGACCGGGACGCGGCCGGCGACCTGGTCGACCGTGGTTTCGACGACGACGCGGCGCTGCGCGTCGGGCAGGAAGGCGACCTCGCTGGAGGAGCCGAGGACGAAGACGCCGTGCACGCCGGCGTCGAGCTGGACCTCGACGTGGCGGCGCAGCGAGTCGGTGTCCACGCTGAAGTCGTCGTTGAACGGCGTGCACAGCGGCGGGACGATTCCGGCGAACTTCGGCATCAGGCGCTCACTCCGGTCGGGGTCTCGGGATGGATGCAGCGGTAGGTGTGCCCGTCCTCGGCGGCGGCGAGTGGCGGCAGCTCGGCCGCGCAGGCGCCGGTGGCCTTCGGACAGCGGGTGCGGAACGGGCAGCCGCTCGGCGGCCGGGTCGCCGACGGCACCGGTCCGGTGAGCACGACCGGCTCGGCCGGGTGCAGCAGGCTGGGCGTCGCGGAGAACAAGGCCCGCGTGTACGGATGGCGGGCGACGGCGCCGACCGGGGCTTCCTCGACGATCCGGCCGAGGTACATGGTGACGATCCGGTCGCTCATCTTGGCGACGGTCTGGATGTCGTGCGACACGAACACCATCGCCAGTTCCAGCTGCTCGCGCAGGTCGAGCAGCAGGTTGAGGATCTGGGCGCGGACCGAGACGTCGAGGGCGGAGGTCGGTTCGTCGGCGACCAGCAGCGCGGGGCGCAGGGCCAGGGCCCGCGCGATCGCGACGCGCTGGCGCTGGCCGCCGGACAGCTGGCCCGGCACGGCGTCGGCGACGCTCGGGGGCAGGCCGACCAACCCCATCAGCTCGCGGACTCGCTCGTCGCGCTCGGCCGGGGTGCCGACGCGGTGGACGTCGAGCGGGTCGCGGATGATCCTGGCGACGGCCAGCCGCCGGTTGAGCGCGGTCGACGGGTCCTGGAAGACCATGCCGACCTCGCGCCCGGAGACGGACGGCTGCCCGCGGAAGCGCACGGTGCCCGAGGTCGGCCGCTGGAGGCCGACGATCACCCTGGCCAGCGTCGACTTCCCGCAGCCGGACTCGCCGACGATCCCGATCGTCTCGCCCGGGTTGACCACCAGGTGCGCGTCCGTCAGCGCGTAGACGTTGTCGTGGCCGAACAGGCGGGCGCCGCGGATCTTGTGTACGACGTGGACGCCGTCGACTTCGAGGAGATTCACGCCGTCGCCTCCTTCTCGCGGGCGAGGTCGACCGCCGGGAAGTGGCAGGCGACGAGGTGCTCGACCGGCTCGCCGAAGCGGACCGGCGTCTCGGTGTGGCACTTCGCGCGGGCCGCCGGGCACCGGTCGGCGAACCGGCAGCCCGCGGGGAACTCGGCCGGTGCCGGGACGACACCCTTGATCTGCGTCAGCCGCGCGTCGTTCTCCTCCAGCGACAGCACGGCGCTGAGCAGGCCGCGCGTGTAGTGGTGCCGCGGCGAGCCGACGACCTCCGCCGTCGTGCCCAGCTCGGCGACCTGCCCGCCGTACATGACCACGACGCGGTCGGCGATCTCGGACACCAGGGCCAGGTCGTGCGAGACGAGGATCAGCGCGAAGCCCAGTTCCTCCTGCAGCCGCAGCAGCAGCGCCATGATCTGGGCCTGCACGGTGACGTCGAGCGCGGTGGTCGGCTCGTCGGCGACGATCAGCTTGGGGCTGCGCGAGAGCGCCATCGCGATCAGCACGCGCTGGCGCTGGCCGCCGGACAGCTCGTGCGGATACGCCCGCAGCGTCCGTCCCGGGTCGAGGTTGACCAGGTCGAGGAGTTCGGCCGGGGTGCGGGTGCCGCCGCGGCGGGTGAACTGCTTGAGCTGCGCCCGGATGGTCATCGCCGGGTTGAGCGAGCTGAGCGCGTCCTGGTAGATCATCGCGATGTCGTGGCCGAGGTGACGGCGGCGCTCACCCGGCCGCAGTGCCAGCAGGTCGCGCTGGGCGAACCGGATCCGGCCCGACACCTTCGCGGCCGGAGGCTGGAGGCCGAGGATCGACAACGCCGTGAGGGTCTTGCCGCAGCCGGACTCCCCGATCAGGCCGAGGACTTCGCCCGCGCGGACGCTGAACGACACGCCGTCGACGACGTCCACGCCGTCGTGGCGGCCGGGAAACGAGATGGCCAGCCGGTCGACTTCCAGGACCGGCTCGCGGTCGTCGAGGAACCGGGCGGTCCGGGCGAGCCGCTCCCCCGCTTCCCGCAGGCCCGCGATGGGCAGGACCGGCGCGGTGTCGGCGTCGTCGCGTGCCTCGACGGCCTTGGCGACTTCGGCCGCCTTGACCGCGCGGGCCGAGGGCGCCGCCCACGCGTCGGAGATGCGCTCGGACAGGATGTTGAGCGCCAGCACGGTGATCAGGATGAGGAGGCCGGGGAACAGCGTGGCCCACCAGCCGCCGGTGAGCACGAGATCCTTGCCGTCGGCCAGAACCGAGCCCCACGACGGGTCCGGCGGCTGGATGCCCGCCCCGATGAACGACAGCGACGCCTCGAACACGATCGCGTCGGCCACCGTGACCGTGCAGTAGACCAGCACGGGCGCGGCGCAGTTGATCGCGACGTGCCGGGTCAGCACGAAGAACCGGCGGGCCCCGATGACGTGCTCGGCGGCGACGTAGTCCTCGCCGTACTGGGCCAGCACGTTCGCCCGCACGACCCGGGCCACCGCAGGCATGTTGAGGAAGCCGATGGCCAGGATCAGCACCGCGATGCCGTGGCCGAACACCGCGACCAGCACCGCGGCGAGCGCGATGCCGGGGAAGGCCATGACGACGTCGAGCACGCGCATGACGACCGCGTCCACCCGGCGGTGCGCCGTCGCGGCGAACGCGCCGATCAGCGCGCCCGACACCAGCGCGAGCGCCACCGCCCCCAGACCGATGGCGAGCGACCAGCGGGTGCCGGCGACCAGCCGGGAGAAGATGTCGCGGCCGGAAGCGTCGGTGCCGAACCAGTGCGTGCCGCTCGGGCCGCCGGTGTCGGTGCTCAGCGCGTCCGGGTTGTGCGTCGCGACGAGCGTGCCGAGCACGGCGACCAGCAGCAGGACACCGAGGATCGCGAGCGCGGGCCACCCACCGCGCAGGCGCTTCACGCGTGGCTCCGCAGACGCGGGTTCGCGATCAGGTAGAGGACGTCGACGATCAGGTTGACCAGCACGAACCCGAGCGCGATGGTGATGACGAAGCCCTGCACCTTGGCGGTGTCACCGTCGGTGACGGCCTGGATCATGTTCTGCCCCATCCCCGGCAGCGCGAACATCGTCTCGATGACGACGGCGCCGCCCAGCAGGTAGCCGACCCGCAGGCCGAGCACGGTGAGCGGGGTGACGAGCGCGTTGCGCAGCACGTTGCGCCCGATCACGACGACCGGCGGCAGGCCGCCGCCGCGCGCGGTGCGGACGTAGTCCTTGTCCAGTTCCTCGACCATCGACGTCCGGATCACCCGGGTCAGCTGCGCCGCGACCGGCAGGGCGAGCGACACCGCGGGCAGCGTCAGCGAGTTGAGCCAGCCGCCGAAGGAGTCGGCCGGGCTGACGTATCCGCTGGTGGGGAACAGGCCTTCGCCGACCGCGAGCCACTGCACCAGCAGCAGCGCCACCCAGAACGCGGGCGCGGCCACCCCGGCGAGGGTGACGACGCGGATCACCTTGTCCGGCCAGCGGTCGCGGAACAACGCCGACGTCACGCCGAGGACGAGCGAGGTCACCAGCGCGATGCCCAGCCCGAGCAGGGTGAGCTGCACGGTCAGCGGCAGCGCGGTCGCGATGGTCTCGCCGACCGGCTGCTTGGTGATCACGCTGGTGCCGAAGTCGCCCTGGGCCAGGTGCGCGACGAAGTGCACGTACTGCAGCGGCAGCGGGTCGAGCAGGCCGTTCTCCAGCCGGAACTGCCGGAGCTGCTCGGCGGTGGCGTTGGCGCCGTCGAACGCGGCCAGTGCCGGATCGGTGGGCGCGAAGCGCATCACGATGAACACGAACAGGATCACGCCGAGCAGCAGCGGGATCAGGGCGAGGACGCGGCTGAGCAGCATCCGCACGACGACGGCCACGGATTCGCCTCCTAGACCGGCTTGGCCTGGTTGAGCCAGATGCCGGGGTAGCCCTGTGCCCGCACGCCGGTGATCGCCTTCGGGTCCCACGCGGTGCCGAGCTGGGTGAACACCACCGGGTAGAGCACCGCCTGCTCGGCGATCCGGTCGACGATCTGCTTGGTCAGCGCGGCCCGCCTGGCCTCGTCGGCCTCCGCCGCGGCCTGGTCCAGCAGCGCGCGCAGTGCCTGGGCGTCCGGGCCGGTCCAGCGGGCGTACTTGGTGGTCAGGATGGCCTTGGCGTCGTAGTAGTAGCGGACGAGCAGGTCCGGGTCGTTGCCGAACTGCAGCGGGTTGTTGGTCGTCGCGACCACCTGGAAGTCCGTGCCGGCGTCGAGCTTGGAGAACAGCGCCTTGGTG
The DNA here is from genome assembly GCF_040064235.1 of Amycolatopsis melonis. Lineage (NCBI taxonomy): Bacteria > Bacillati > Actinomycetota > Actinomycetes > Pseudonocardiales > Pseudonocardiaceae > Amycolatopsis > Amycolatopsis melonis. Next base: position 419,716 of record NZ_JBDZYD010000004.1, on the reverse strand, counting down.
TCCTGGGAGTCCAAAGTGGTCTGGACGCCGATCGCGTCCCAGCCCTCCTTGATCACCTTGACGCAGTCGGCGACCAGCGAGGTGTTCGTCGTGGACAGGGTCACCTTCAGGTTCGCGACCCCGGCCTGCTGCAGCAGCTGCCTGGCCTTGTCGGGGTTGTAGGCGAAGTCGAGTGCCGCGGGCTGCGAGGACGGCAGCTTCGGGTTGATGAACGACGTCGCCGCCGTGCCGGCGCCCTTGAGCCCGATGTCGACCATCTTCTTCTTGTCGATCGCGTAGTGCAGTGCCTGGCGGACGAGGTTCTTGTCGAACGGCGCGTGCGCGGTGTTGAAGAGCAGGAACAGGTTGTTGCCGCCGTCGGCGAACTCGACCGTGCGGCCGGCCTTGCGCAGCTGCTCGGCGTTGGCGGCCGGGATGTTCTCGGCGATCTGTGCGTCCGGCTTGGCTCCGGAGATCGCGGCGACGCGCGGCGCGGCATCCACAATGGATTTCCAGAGCATCCGGTCGTAGGCGGCCGGGCGGGGACCGTTGTAGGCGGCGAACTTCTCGAAGCCGGTGTGGCTCAGCGGTGCCTGCTCGACGACCTTGTACGGGCCGGAGCCGACGACCTTGCCGCTCTTGGCTTCGTCCCACTTGCCGTCGAAGACGTGCTTCGGGACGATCTTGCAGCACTGGATCCGTTGCAGCGCATACGGGAACGGGAACTTGAGGACGAACTCCACCGAGCGGTCGCCGGTCTTGCGGACCTCCTTCAGCCAGGTGGCGAAGAAGCTGTGGATGAGCACGTTCTCCTGCTCGTCCAGCGCGCGGGCGTAGGTGAAGACGACGTCGTCGGCGGTCACCGGCTGCCCGTCGTGCCACTGGGCGCCGTCTCTGAGGTCGAACTTCAGGCTCGTGCCGCCCGTATCGGCGGGCAGTGCCTTGGCCAGGCCGGGGAACGGGGCGCGGGTGATCGGGTCACCCTCCACAAGGGACTCGTAGCAGTGCAGGATCGCGGCCATCGAGAAGGCGGACGCGGTCTGCAGCGGGTCCCAGGTCTGGTTGTTGCCGTAGCCGAGGACGGCGGTCAGCGAGCCCGCCGAGCTGCCGGTCCGGTTGGTCGACGCCGGGCCGCCGCACGCGGCGAGCACGGTCGGGAATGCCAAGGCCGCCCCGGCGAACGTGGTGTAACGCAGTACCTGGCGGCGGCTGAGCGGCGGGCTCTGGGACATCGCTGTCTCCTGCGGGCCTCGAACGGTAGGACGTGGGACGTCCTATGACCGGCGTGAGCCTAGGATGCGTTCGCAAGCCGGTCAAGAGGGCTGGACGTATGACGTAGGATGTCCTCTCATGACGCATCCGGGGAGGACAGCCGTGGCCCGTCCGCAGCGCAGCGAAGAGATCACCAAGCGCATCATCGACCTGATCGTCGAGCGCGAGCTCCCACCGGGCGCGCCCATGCCCACCGAGCTGAGCCTGATGGAGGACATCGGTGTCAGCCGCAATTCCATCCGCGAGGCGATCAAGGCCCTGCAGGCGCTCGGCATCGTCGAGATCCGCCACGGCTACGGCACGTTCGTCGGCTCGGCGGGCTCGGAGTCCCTGCAGACGTGGCTGCTGTTCCGCACCCGCGCCCGCGGCGCCACGGACGTCGGGCGCCTGCGCGACCTGCTGGAAGTGCGGGAGATGCTGGAGACCGAGCTGACCCGCCGCGTCGCGGCCGACCACCGGCCGGAGCTGGTGGAGGAACTGCAGGCGTGCGTGTCCCGCATGCGCCGCAAGGGCCCCGACGCGGCCGAGGCCGACCGCGAGTTCCACGACCTGATCTGCGCCGAAGCGGGCTTCGACCTCGCGCGCGAGCTGACGGGACTGTTCTGGGACGTCTACCGCATCGCGGAAAGCGAGCTGGGCGGCCCGGCCTCCTCGGCCACGGCGACCGCGAAGCGGCACCAGGCCATCGTGGACGCACTCGTCCTGCGCGACGCCGACGCGGCCGCGGAAGCGGTGCACCGCCACTTCGACGAAGTCCGCAAGCGCGCGAAAGCCGGACCGTACGGCGGTTTCGGCGTCGCCCGCCCGGTACCCGCCGCACGTTCCTGACTTTGTGTCGTTGAGCCGATCGGCGTAATTCCGAAAGATCGCGGATCCGGCTCAACGACACGGCCCACTGGCTCGTCGGTAGTGGTGATCGATCACCACACGGAGGTGCCAGTGCGAAGAAGATTTTCGATGTTCGCGGTCCTGCTCGCCGGTGCGGCAGGGCTGGCCGGGCTCGCCCCGCCGTCCGCCGTCGCCGCGACGCCGTCGGCGACCGTCACCCTGATCACCGGGGACCGGGTCACCGTGCGGACCGCCGCGGACGGGCGGGACACCTTCGACGTCCAGCCGGCCGCGGCCACCGGTATGGCGCGGGCGCTGGTCCACCTGCGGCTCGGCGGCCGGGACTACGAGGTCCCCGGCACCGCGCTCCCCTACCTCGGGCGCGGGCTCGACCTGAGCCTGTTCGACGTCAAGGCGCTGCTGGACGGCGCCCCGCTGCCGGCCGACCCGCGGACCTTCGGTGCCGCCCTCGCGAAACAGTTCAAAGAGGACACTGCCAGGGGCCGGTTCGGCGGCCAGGGTCTGTTCGCCGGCGGCACCCGCTTCGCCCTTGCCGGGGCGCCGAAGCGGCAGGCCGTCCGGCCGCGGTCGGTGATGCGGACCGTGTCCGTCGACGGCACCGACATCGCGGGCAAGCCCGCCGACACCGGTGTCGCGTTCCTCTACAACACCGACGACGGCGCCACCCTGGCCCCGGACGAGAACTTCGGCTACTTCTTCGGCGGGACCGCCAAGTTCAGCGTGCCGGACGGCAACTACAGCGCACTCGGCCTGTTCTGGACGGCCGACGCCGACGGCAACCCCACCGAGGTGCGGTTCAGTGCGCAGCCGGAGTTCGCGGTCAAGGCGGACATGACCGTCCGGGTCGACGCGAAACGCGCGTCCAGCAAGGTGACCTGGGTGACGCCACGTCCGGCGCTGCTCGACGACACGGGGTTCCTGTTCCGCCGCGCGGCGAAGACGGGACCGGCCCTGCTCGTCGACTTCGACGCCGGGCCCGGCGTGCCGATTTCGGTGTCGCCGACCGCCGTTCCGGTGCGCACCGGCGCGCTGCAGACCTATCCGTACAGCCGGCTCGTGTCGCCGCCCGGGCCGGGCACGCCGTACGAATACGTCCTGCAGAAGGCGAGCACCGGCACGATTCCGCAGCAGCGGTACGTGATCACGGCGAAGGACGTCGCCACGGTGGACGCGACCTACTTCAGCGAGTACTCCTCCTCCGGCCTGCGGCAGCGCAGCGGGATGTTCGCCTTCGAAGACAGCAGCGGACGGCCGTCGCACCCGATCGCACTGCCGCGGAAGCAGACCGAGTACGTCTCGGCCGCGCCGGATCTGGCGTGGTTCGGCGGGTTCTCGAAGTACGTCCTGCCCGGGCCGTTCCCGGGCTGGGCCGGGGGCCAGCGCGAAGCGTTCCACGCCTACCAGGGCGGCACGGCGGTCACCGAGGACTGGAACCGGTTCCCGCTGCACCCGGTGGGCGCGGTGACGCTGTCGCCGCTGACCGACGGCCGGGACCTCACGCAACCGGGCGCGACCCGGGCCGGTGACCTGGTGCGGGTGCTGCTCACGCCGTTCAGCGACAACCAGCCCGGCCACACCGGCTTCGGCTTCTACGGCGAGTCCCGCGACACCATCACCGGGCACTACCGGTTCACCCAGGACGGCACGACCCTGGCCGAAGGCGATCCGACGGGCCCGGACGAACTCGTTCTCGCGCAGGAGGTGGGCGCCGGCCCGGCGACGCTGGGGCTCACGCTCGACGCCGGCCGGACCGGGCCGATGTACCGCCAGAGCACCGCGACCCACACCGAGTGGACGTGGCAGTCGCAGCACGTCGAGGGCACGACCCTGCCGACGGCGCTGTACTGTGCGCGCGGGGAGAACGGGCCGGACCGCTCGTGCGCGGTCGAGCCGCTGCTGACCCTCGGCTACGCCGTCGGCGGGCTGCGGCCGGACGGCTCCACCGTGTCCGGCCCGCAGAGCCTCGACCTCACGGTCGGGCATCTGCAGCTGAGCACGGGCAGCGCGGTGACCGGCGCGAAGGTGCAGTACTCCACCAACGGCACGACCTGGCAGGACGCCACGGTGACGCCCCGCGGCGACGGCGTCTTCCACGCGGAGTTCACCGCCACGACGGAGGCGTTCCGGGGCATGGACGTCTCCCTGCGCGTCACCGCGTCCGACGCCGCCGGGGCGACGATCGACGAGACGATCACCGCCGCCTACCACGTCTACCAGTCCTGAGGGGTCCATTGTGTACAGACGACTGATCGGAGTGCTGGCCGCCGTCGTCGCGGCGGCGGGCACGCTCACCCCGGCCGCGACGGCGGCCCCGGGCCCGCGGGCCGCGTGTCCCGAACCGGGCCCGGGCCTGCTGCGCTGCCTGACCACCTACACCCCGCACGCGGCCCGGTCACTGGCCGACGGGCCCGTCGGCTGGGGTGCCGGCGACCTCGCCTCCGCCTACCGGCTGCCGGACCAGCCCGGGCCCGACACCGTCGTCGGCATCTCGATCGCCTACGACGCCCCGAACCTGGAGGCGGACCTGGCGACCTACCGGGCGCAGTTCGGCCTTCCGCCGTGCACCACGGCGAACGGGTGCTTCCGCAAGGTGAACCAGCAGGGCGCGGCGGCACCGCTGCCGCCGTCGAACTTCGGCTGGGCCCTGGAGTCCACATTGGACGTCTCGATGGTGTCGGCGGCGTGCCCGTCCTGCCGGATCCTGGTGGTGGAAGGCAACACGCCGGGGTTCGCCGACCTCGCCGAGACCGAGGACACGGCGGTGCGGCTGGGCGCGAAGGTGGTGTCGAACAGCTACGGCGCCCGCGAAGGCGGCGCGCCGCTGGCGTATGCGAGCCACTACCAGCACCCGGGCGTGACGGTGGTGGCCTCCTCTGGCGACTCCGGCTTCACGGCGGCGAGCTACCCGGCAGTGCTGGCCTCGACGGTCGCGGTGGGCGGGACGTCGCTGGCCCGCGACCCGGATTCCCCGCGCGGCTGGGCGGAATGGGCGTGGCAGTACGGCGGCAGCGGCTGCTCGGCCTACATCGCGAAACCGAAGTGGCAGAAGGACACCCACTGCGGCAAGCGGACCGTCGCCGACGTCGCGGCGGTGGCGGAAAGCCTGGCCGTCTACCACGCCGACGCGGGTGGCTGGCTCCCGGTGGACGGGACGAGTGCCTCGGCGCCGTTCGTGGCGGGCCTGTACGGCCGCTCCGGCCGGGCGGGCACCGCCCAGCCCGCCGACCTGTACGCGCACGCGGCGGAGTTCACCGACATCACCGCGGGCAACAACGACCCGGCAGGCGCGGGCAAGAAGTGCGGCGGCGACTACCTGTGCGTGGCGGGCCCGGGCTACGACGCCCCGACCGGCGTCGGCGTCCCGAACACCCTGAGCGGCTTCTGACATAGCGGCTCTTTCCTGTCGTCCGGCGGCAGGAAAGAGCCGTTCAGGTCACCGGCAGAGGCCGCTCTCGTAGGCCAGCACCCCGGCCTCCGTCCGGTGCGCGCAACCCAGCTTCCGCACCACCCGCGCGACGCAGTCCCGCACCACCGGCTCCGGCAGGCCCAGCCGCAGGCCGATCTCCGCGTTCGTCAGCGCGTCACCGATGCCGGCGAGGACCGCGGTTTCGCGGTCCGACAACAGGTCCACGCGTGCTGTGCGTTCGTCTCGCGGGCCCGACAGCCTGGTCGCCGCGGACACCCAGCGCCGCGAGGCGGCGGCGGACAGCACCACGTGCCCGTCCGCGGCCAGGAGGACCACCTTGACCAGCTCACTGCGCCGGGCCGAGCGCAGCAGGTACCCGGCCGCGCCGTCGCGCAGCGCACGCAGGATGCCCGCGTCGGAGTCGAACGCCGCCAGCGCCACCACCGCCGGGCGCCGCGGCAGCGAACCCGGGGTCCGCAGCCGCAGGTCCAGCAGCACGACGTCCGGACGGCGGCGGCGGGTGGTGACCTCGGCCGCCGTCGCGTCGCCGGTCGCGCCGACGACGTCGATCCCGTCCACCGCACCCAGCACGGACAGCAGGCGGCCCCGCACCGCCGGGTCGCGGTCGGCCACCAGGACCCGGACCGGCGGGGCGGGCACCGGTCAGTCCCTGGCGCGCAGGCGGATCAGCGGCAGCTCCGTCTTCGACGCGCCGACCAGGTCACGGCCGCCCGGGCCGCGCAGCCGCAGCTCGCGGAACCGCACCGGCGACAGCTGCGCGGCCTCGATCGGGTAGACGTCGCCGTAGCGCCTGATCTTGTCCACCAGCTCCTTGCCGAGCAGCTCGACCAGGCCCGCGTGGCGGGTCGCGCCGCCGCCCAGCGGGACGTCCAGCTGCGCCCGCACCTCCGGGAACCGCTGGTCCAGCTCGACCGCCAGCTGGTGGATCGTGACGTACGCGCGGCCGAAGTCCCCGGCGTCCGGACCCGGCGGGATCGCCTCCAGCACCTTGACGAGCTTGCCGTCCATCCCGAGCCTGTCCCACAGGGTCACGGTTTCTTCCTCCCGGTCGCCGCCGCCGTTGTCTACCAGAGGACCGGCACGCGGTCCACTCCCCCGGTGACACGGTTGGTCCGCACCTGGAGTTCATCGACGCCGACCGCCAGGCGCAGCCCGGGAAACCGGCGGAACAGCGAGCCGAACACCACGCGCAGCTCGGTGCGGGCGAGGCTCGCGCCGATGCAGAACCAGCCGCCGTAGGCGAAGGCCACGTGCGAGTTCGGCTTGCGGTCCGGGTCGAACTTCTCCGGCTCCGGGAACTCGGCCTCGTCCCGGTTGGCCGCGCCGAGCGACAGCACGACCGCGTCGCCGCGGGCGATCGTGACGCCGCCGAGCTCGACGTCGTCGTGGGCGTAGCGCAGCACGCCGAGGCCGCCCGGCGAGGCCATCCGCAGGATCTCCTCGACCACCCCGTGCACGCGGCCGTCCGGGTCGGCGGCCAGCGCGTCGCGCCGGGTGAGGTCGGTGAGCAGGTACAGCACGCCGAGGTCGATGCGGGTGGACGTGGTTTCGTGACCGGCGAAGAGCAGGCCGGCGGCGGCGCGGGCGAGGTCGTCGTCGGTGAACGCCGGATCGCTCTCCTGCGCGCGGACCATGTCCGAGACGACGTCCTGGCCGGGCGAGCGCCGCTTGACCGCCGCGAGCCTGCCCATGTAGGCGGCGAACTCGTCGAGGGCGGCGTCCGCGTCCGCCCCGATGTCCATCCGGCCCATCCGCTCCGAGAGCACCCGGAACGTCTCGCGGTCTTCGTACGGGACACCGAGCAGCTCGCACATCACCAGCACCGGCAGCGGGAACGACAGGTGCTCGTGCAGGTCGACCGGCTCGTCCCCGGTCCGGGCCCGTTCCATGGCGTCGAAGCAGCCGTCGGCCAGTTCCTGGACGTGCCCGGCCAGCCGCCGCATGCGGTTGGCGGAGAACGCGGGCACCAGCATCCGCCGCATCCGCGCGTGCTCGGCGTGCTCGGTCTCGTGGTCGCCCTGCGGACGGCTGAGGATCGCCGCGTCCGACAGCGTCGGCGCCTCGTCCGGCGCCGGGTGCGAGCGGCCGAACCGCGGGTCGGTGAACATCGCGCGGACCTGCTCGAACCCGGTGACCAGCCAGGCGGGGTCGCCGGCCGGGGTGGTCACCGGCACGACCGGTCCCTGACGGCGCAGCACCGCGAACAGCGGCGCGATCTCCAGGACGTTCGGCCGGGCGAAGGGCAGGCGCGGGGTGTCCGTGGACGCGGTCATCGGGGTCTCCTCCCGGATGCGCGGCCGGTCGGCGCGGCACGGGCGGGCCGGTCACCGGCCGCTCCCCCGGTCCCCCTGCCGTCCACGGTACGCCGGAAGGCAAGGGGAAATCCGGTCACAGCAGCGCCCAGGCCCGGGTCAGGGTGTCCCGCAGGATCTGCTCCATCTCGTCGAACTGCCGCTGGTCGCAGATCAGCGGCGGCGACAGCTGCACGACGGGCTCGGCGCGGTCGTCGGCACGGCAGTACAGCCCGGCCTCGAACAGCGCGTCGGACAGGAACCCGCGCAGCACCCGCTCGGACTCCGCTGCGCTGAAGGTCTCCTTGGTCGCCTTGTCCTTCACCAGCTCGATGCCGTAGAAGAAGCCCGCGCCGCGGACGTCGCCGACGATCGGCAGGTCGGTCAGCTTGTCCAAAGTGGACCGGAACGCGGCCTCGTTCGCCAGGACGTGCCCGTAGAGGTCCTCGCGCTCGATGAGGTCGAGGTTGGCCAGCGCCACCGCGCACGAGACGGGGTGGCCGCCGTAGGTCGAGCCGTGCATGAACGTCGTGGCGCCGCGGGTGAACGGCGCCATCAGCCGCTCGCTCGCCAGCACCGCACCCAGCGGCGCATAGCCCGACGTCAGGCCCTTCGCGGTGGTGATGATGTCGGGCCGGTAGCCGTAGCGCTTGGCGGCGAAGTCGTACCCGACCCGGCCGAAGGCGCAGATCACCTCGTCGGACACCAGCAGGACGTCGTGGCGGTCGCAGATCTCCCGGACCCGCGCGAAGTAACCCGGCGGAGGCACGAAACAGCCGCCGGTGTTCTGCACCGGCTCCAGGAACACCGCCGCGACGGTGTCCGCGCCCTCGAACTCGATCGCCTCCTCGATCCGGTCGGCGGCCCAGCGGCCGTAGGCCTCGTAGTCGCCGGCGTGCTCGGGCGCGCGGTAGAAGTTCGTGTTCGGCACGCGCAGCGTGCTCGGCACCAGCGGCTCGAAGTCGGCCTTCGCGCCGGGGATGCCGGTGATCGACAGGGCACCCTGCGAAGTCCCGTGGTAGGCCAGCGCGCGGCTGATCACCTTGTGCTTGCCCGGTTTCCCGGTGAGCTTGAAGTACTGCTTGGCGAGCTTCCACGCCGTCTCGACCGACTCACCGCCGCTGACGGTGAAGAACACGCGGTTCAGGTCGCCGGGCGACGCGTCGGCCAGCCGGGCGGCCAGCTCGATCGCCGCCGGGTGCGCGTGGCCCCACAGCGGGAAGTACGCGAGCTGTTTCGTCTGCCGCGCCGCGGCTTCGGCGAGTTCCTCGCGGCCGTGCCCGACCTGGACGGCGAACAGACCCGCGAGCCCGTCGAGGTACCGCTTGCCGCGGGCGTCCCAGACGTACGCGCCTTCGCCGCGGACGATGACCGGGACGTCGGTTTCGTCGTAGGCGGAGTGGCGGGTGAAGTGCATCCAGAGGTTGCTGCGGGCGGCGCGGGACAGGCCGGCGGCGTCGGCGGTGGCGAGGTCGGCGGTAGTGGTCATGTCCCGGTTATCGCACGCGCCGTCGCGTCGACGCAAGCGATTCAGTCGTACAGCCGAACTTGGACGACTAATCCATGGTCAACATCGGTGTTGAATCTTCGGATTTCGTCGTCACGCTCCGCGAGTGCCCCACTGGTAGGTCTGCTTCCGCAGCTTGAGGTAGACCATCGCCTCCGCGTGCCGGACGCCGGGCAGCGCGCGGATCCGCGTCGAGATCAGCTGCAGCAGTGCCTCGTCGTCGGCGCAGACGGCCTCGCACAGCAGGTCGTAGCGTCCCGCGCAAAGGATCACGTACGCGATTTCGTCCATTTCGGCCAGTGCGTCGCCGACCGGTTCGAGCGGGCCGTCGACGGTGATCGCGATCATCGCCTGCCGGAACAGCCCGACCTGCAAGGGATCCGACACGGCCACGATCTGGATGACACCGGAGTCCGACAGCCGCTGCACCCGCTGCCGGACCGCGGCCTCCGACAGGCCGACCGCCTTGCCGATCGCCGCGTAGGGCCGCCGCCCGTCCTCCTGCAGCTGCGCGATGATCTGCCGCGAGATGTCGTCGAGCACCGGCGGCGCGGGCCGGCTGGGAGTGTCCTGGCTGCTCACGCCCCGGATCATTCCCGACGCGGACGAGGTCCGGCAATCCCGCCACGCCGTCACGACCGGTAACCGATTACGAAGGTGCGCGGCCACGCAGACAACGGATTCAGTCGTCTTGACGGCGTTGACAACACCGAATCGGTGCTGTTCCATCCGTCGCACCTTGCCCCTGGCCGGAGGGAACGCCATGCCCCGCACTCCCGCCCCGCCCGACACCGCCGCTCCCGCCGCAAGCCGCTCGCTCACCCGCTCCATCGGCGTCGGCGGCGGCACCCTGCTCACGCTCAGCTGCGTGACGCCGGCGTCGTCCCTGTTCGTCCTGGTGCCCCCGCTGTTCGCCGAACTCGGCACCGGCACCGCGCTCGCCATCGCCCTCGCGGTGCTCCTCTGCGTGGGAATCGCCTTCTGCTACTGCGAACTCGGCACGCTGGTGCCCAGTGCCGGCGGCGAATACGCGATGGTCACGACGGTGGCGAACCGGTTCGCCGGCTGGCTGACGTTCATGCTGTCCTTCGTCGTCATCCTCGTCGTGCCGCCGATCATCGCGATCGGCGTCGCGGACTACGTCGCCGCGATCGCCGACGTCGACCCGTCGGTCGCGGGCGCGGCCGTGATGCTCGCGGCCACCGTCATGGGCCTGCTGAACCTGCGGTCCAACGCCTGGATCACCGGGATCTTCCTGGTCGTCGAGCTCGTCGCCGTTTTCGTGGTGTCCCTGCTGGCGTTCGGCCACGCCACGCAGAGCCCGGCGGTGCTGCTGAAGCCGGCGCTGGGCACGAACGCGATCGGCCTGATCGCCGTCGTCGCCGGGCTCGCCGTCGCGCTGTTCGTCGTGCAGGGCTTCAGCACCGCGGTCTACCTGGCCGAGGAGATGCGCGAGCCGCGCCGGACGGTCGCGCGCACGGTGTTCTGGACGCTCGGGATCAGCGCCGTGGTCATCCTCGTGCCGGTCGTGGCGATCACCCTGGCCGTGCCGGACACCGCCGCGCTCGACCTCACCGCACTGGTCACCGCGTGGAGCGGCCCGGGCGCGGGGATGGCGATCAGCCTCGCCATCGCGGCGGCGATCGTCAACGCGGTGATCGTCATGGTCGTCCAGAACTCGCGCGTGCTCTACGCGGCGGCCCGCGACCAGGCCTGGCCTGCGCCGGTCAACCGCGCGATGAGCGTGGTCGGCGCCAGGTTCGGTTCGCCGTGGGTCGCGACGCTGGTGACCGGGCTGTCGGAAGCGGTCCTGTGTTTCGTGCCGGTGGACACGCTCAGCGGCGTCACCGGAGTCGCCGTCGTCGCGCTGTACCTGGGCGTCGCGGCCGCCACGCTGCGAGCGCGGCGGGCGGCGCACCGGCACCCGCAGGTGTGGCGGATGCCCGCCTGGCCGCTGGTGCCGGGCCTCGCCGTCGCGGCGCTGGCCTACGTCCTGGTCGAGCAGAAGGCCGTCGACCTGGCCATCACGGCCGGGGTCCTGATCGTGTCGGCGCTGTACTGGTGGGGTTACCTGCGCCGCCGTCCCGGCCGGTGGGTCGTGACGGTCCCCCAGGAGTAGGTCAGTCCTTCGGCCCGCCGCGCAGCTGCCGGACGCCGACGACGATCACCGCGAGCAGGCCGGCGACGGCGGCCAGCACCCAGATCCAGGTGGGGACGCCTGCCGAATCGAGGTTCGTGGGAGACACGGCGGTCGTCGTCGGTGTCGCCGGTGCTGCCGGTGTCGCCGGTGCTGCCGCGCTGGAGGCTGCCGCGGTGAGGGTGAAGTCCAGGGCACCGGTGACGTTGTCCCCGTCCTTCGCGACCACTTTCCAGCTGATCGTGTACTTCTGGGCGGGCCCGGACGGCGTCACGGGCACGGTCACGACGCCCCCGGCCACGCTCGCGGCGCCGACCTGCCACGAGGTACCGTCGCGGCCGGTGACCTGGACCGGGTCCGGCGGCAGCGTGACGGGTTCGCCGAAGGTCAGCTGGATCTGCGTCGGCGCGGAGGTCAGCGAAGCACCGTCGGCGGGTGAGCTGGACTCGAGTTCGGTGTGGGCCGAGGCGGGCCCGGCGAGGACGACGAGCCCGGCGACGGCGACGAGCACGGCTCCGGTCAGGCGGCGCAGGATCATCCGGACATCCTGCCCTATCCCCGGCGGCGCGATCATCCGGTGCCGGTTCCCCGGCGGCACGGCCATCTGGCGCCGGTTCCCCGGCGACGAATCCCCTCGGCTGCGTCACCGGCGCCGAATCCCCTCGGCTGCGTCACCGGCGCCGAATCCCCGGCGGCGCGGTCACCCGGTGCCGGTCCGGTAGGCTTCGTCCCTTGTGGACACCTCACCGGTCGTCGCCCGGCTGCGGGCCGCGGGCTGCGTGTTCGCCGAGGACGAGGCCGCGCTCCTCGTCGCCGCGGCCGCGACCCCCGAAGAACTCGACGCGCTGGTCGAGCGGCGGGTCGCCGGGCTGCCGCTGGAGCACCTGCTCGGCTGGGCGGAGTTCCACGGCCTGCGCGTAACCGTGCGGCCCGGGGTGTTCGTGCCGCGCCGGCGCACCGAGTTCCTGGTCGACGTGGCCGTCTCGCTCGCCCCGCGGGACCCGGTCGTGGTGGACCTGTGCTGCGGCTCCGGCGCGCTGGCTGCCGCGTTCGCCTCGCTGCTGCGGCCACGCGAGCTGCACGCCGCCGACGTCGAACCCGCCGCCGTCGAATGTGCCCGGCTGAACCTGCCGGACGCGCACGTCCACCAGGGCGATCTCTATGACGCGCTGCCGCTGTCACTGCGCGGCCGCGTCGACGTCCTGCTGGCCAACGTGCCGTACGTCCCGTCGGAAGCCGTCGCGACCATGCCGCCGGAGGCGCGCCTGCACGAGCCGCTGACGGCGCTCGACGGCGGCACCGACGGCCTCGACCTCGCCCGCCGCGTCGCCGCGGGCGCGCCGCGGTGGCTGGCGCCGGGCGGGACCGTGCTGGTCGAGGCGAGCGGACGGCAGGCCCCGGTGCTGGCGGCGGTCTTCACCGCGGCCGGCCTGGCCGCGCGGGTGCACGAGTCGGAGGAACTGGGCGCGACGGTCGTCTCCGGAACCCGATCTCACGTTCCGCCGCCCCCGGACGTCTACCAGGTGTGACGACGAAACCCTTCGAGCAGATCGTGACCGAGCACGGTCCGATGGTTCTTCGCGTCTGCCGGGCCATGCTGGGCCCGGCAGACGCCGAAGACGCGTGGTCCGAGACGTTCCTGGCCGCGCTGCGGGCGTATCCCGAGCTGCCCGCGGACGCGAACGTCCAGGCATGGCTCGTCACGATCGCGCACCGCAAGGCCCTCGACGTCACCCGGGCGCAGGCCCGCCGTCCCGTACCGGTAGCCGACGTCCCCGACGCGCCGGGCCGCGCCGAGACCTGGCACGGCGATCTCTGGGACGCGCTCGCGAAGCTGCCGAACAAGCAGCGCATGGCCGTCGCCTACCACTACCTGGCCGGGCTGCCCTACCGCGAGATCGCGGAGATCACCGGGGGAACCGCCGACGCCGCCCGCCGCGCCGCCGCCGACGGCATCAAGACCCTGCGGGCGGCCTACCCCTTGGAAGGAGCGCTCTCATGACGGACATCATCTTCCCCCCGTTCCCGGAGCGGTTCGAGCTGAACCCAAACCGCCTGCACGAGCGGCTCACCGAGGCCGCGGACCAGGAGGGCCTGCTGGACGTCGCCTACCGGACGCTGGACACCCCGGTCGGGCCGCTGCTGCTGGCCGCAACCGAGCGCGGCCTGGTGAAGGTGGCCTTCGACCGCCAGGACCACGACGCGGTACTGGCCGAGCTGGCAGCGCGGATCAGCCCCCGCATCCTGCGGGCACCGGCCCGGCTGGACCCGGTAGTCCACCAGCTCGAGGAGTACTTCACCGGCCAGCGACGGACGTTCGACGTCCCCCTGGACCTCCGCCTGGCCCGCGGCTTCCGCCTGTCGGTGCTGGAGCACCTGCCAGAGATCGCCTACGGCCACACCGAGAGCTACGCCGAGGTCGCGGCGGCCGCAGGAAGCCCGAAGGCGGTCCGCGCAGTAGGGACGGCGTGCGCCCTGAACCCCCTGCCGGTGGTGGTGCCCTGCCACCGGGTAGTCCGATCCGACGGATCGTACGGCCAGTACGCCGGCGGCGAAGAAGCCAAGCGGCTCCTGCTGACCATGGAGGCGGCATGACCAGCTACACCCAACGCGTCGCCACGGCAGACTGGGACGCGGTGGCCGCAGAGGTCGACGACTACGGCTGCGCACTCCTGCCAACACCGACTGAATCCGCCCGGCTGGCGACGCTGGAGGCAGCATGACCAGCTACGCCCAGCGCGTCGCCGCGGCGGACTGGGACGCGGTAGCCGCGGAGGTCGACGACTACGGCTGCGCACTCCTGCCACAGCTGCTGACACCGGCCGAATGCGCCCGGCTGGTAGTACTGTGGGACGAGCCATCGCAGTTCCGTGCGACCGTGAACCTGCGACGCCACCGCTTCGGCGACCATGGCGACTACCGGTACTTCGCTGCCCCGTTCCCGGAGCCGGTCCAGCAGCTGCGGCAGGCGCTCTACCCACGGCTGCTGCCGATCGCCCGCGACTGGCACGCCCGACTGGGCCGCGAGGCGGAATGGCCGTCCACTTTGGACGAGTGGCTGGCGATCTGCCACGCGGCCGGCCAGCAGCGACCGACGCCGATCCTGCTGCGCTACGAGACGGGCGGCTGGAACGCACTGCACCGCGACCTGTACGGCGACAAGGTGTTCCCGCTGCAGGTGGTGATCAACCTCAGCAACCCGGGCACCGACCACACCGGCGGCGAGTTCCTGCTGGTGGAACAGCGCCCCCGGGCCCAGTCCCGCGGCACGGCGACGCTCATCCCCCAGGGCCACGGCCTGGTGTTCACCACCCGCGACCGCCCGGTCCGCTCGGCGCGGGGCTGGTCGGCAGCCCCGGTCCGCCACGGCGTCTCACCGGTCCGCTCGGGACGGCGGCACACGCTGGGGCTGGTGTTCCACGATGCTGCCTGACGCCCACGCAAGCCCGGGCCTGGTGCCCGCCGAGATCGCGGGTCAAGCCGATGTACTGGACAGGCATGGCTTGACGGCCGGTGCTCAGACGTGGCTGAGCAGCATCGTCGCGCCCAGAGCGGTCATGGTCACGGCGATGAGGACGTCGAGCACCCGCCACGCCGCCGGCCTGGCGAACACCCCGGCCAGCCGCCGGGCGCCGAAGCCGAGCGCGCTGAACCAGACGGCGCTGGCGATCACGGCCCCGAGCCCGAACAGCCACCGCCCGTCGCCGTGGGCGACGGCGACCGAGCCGAGCAGGAGGATGTCGAGGTAGACGTGCGGGTTCAGCCAGGTGAACCCGATGCAGGCGAGCACGGCCTTCCGCAGCGGCGTCCGGTCGTCCCCGACGGTCATGACCGAGGGCCGCAGGGCGCGCCGCGCGGCGAGCGCGCCGTAGCCGAGCAGGAACAGGCCGCCGCCGACGGCCATGACGCCGATGGCGGACGGCCACTGCGCCAGCACGGCGCCGAGCCCGCTGACGCCGAGCCCGATGAGCACGAGGTCGGAGACGGCGCAGATGACGACGAGCGGTGCGACGGTGCCCCCGCGCAGTCCCTGCTGCAGGAGGAAGGCGTTCTGCGAACCGATGGCGACGATGAGCGAGAGACCGGTCCCGAACCCGGCGACGAGCAGAGCAAGCACGTCCTCGACGCTATGGTCGCGGGCAGCATTACTCCAGCTAAAGATTCTTACGTAACATTAGCGCTCGTGATGTCCGATCTCCCGCTCGACCAGGTCAAAACGCTGCTGGCCGTGGTGGACGAGCAAAGTTTCGACGCGGCGGCGGCGCGGTTGCACGTGACGCCGTCGGCGGTGAGCCAGCGGGTGAAGGCACTGGAGCAGCGCACCGGCCGGGTCCTGCTGCTGCGCACGAAACCGGTGTCGCTGACGCCGTCGGGCAAGGTGATCGTCCGGTTCGCGCGGTCGCTGGCCCAGCTGGAACAGGACGCCCTGACCGAGCTGGGCCTGGGCGCGGCGACCCGCACGCTGTCGATCGCGGTGAACGCGGACTCCCTGGCGACGTGGTTCCTGCCCGTGCTCGCGGCGCTGCCGGAGTCCCTGGGCATCTGCTTCGACCTGCAACGCGAGGACGAGGGCCACACGGCGGAACTGCTGCGCGAGGGCCTGGTGATGGCCGCGGTGACGGCGTCCCCGCAGCCGGTCCAGGGATGCACGTCCCACCGGCTGGGCCGGATGCGCTACCGGGCGATGGCCTCACCGGCGTTCGTCGCCCGCTGGCTCGCTGCGGGCCCGCTCCCGGTCCAGCTCCCCGCGGCACCGGTGATCGTGTTCGACCGCAAGGACGAGATGCAGGACCGGTTCCTGCGCGCCCTGACCCGCCGCCGCAGCTTCACCCTGGTCCGCCACTACATCCCGGCCTCGGAGTCGTTCACCGACGCGGTGGCGGCAGGCCTCGGCTGGGGCATGGTCCCGGAAGCCCAGGCGGCCGCGCGCGGTGACGCGCTGGTCGACCTGGCCCCGGACCGCCCGATCGACGTGCCGTTGTACTGGCAGCAGTGGAAACTCGATTCACCGGCCTTGGCCGCGGTGGCGGACGCGGTGGCCCAGGGCGCAAAGGCGGCGCTTCGCTAGCGGGTTACCCGGGAAAGTCCCCCACCCCGCGTTCCACCAGGTCGAACGCCTCGTCGATGAACCCGGCCTGCTCCCGCCGGACGACCTCGACGTCGTCGCCGGCCAGAACTCGGCCCATTGCGTGGGCGAAGATCGTCGTGATCGCCGTGGTCAGCAGGCCTGCCACCATCCGGGAGCGGAACACCTCGCCCGTCTCCTCGGCGAACACCTCCGCGAACGCCTCCGCGATCTCCCGTTCCTGCTCGTACCACCGCGCCATCAGGGCCGGGCTGGCCGTCAGGACCGACCAGAAGCCCGGGCCGCCCGAGATGGCGCCGGACAGCGGATGGCCCGAGGCCAGCAACTCGTGCTGGTGACGGCGCAGGGCCGCGCAGGGTGACGTCCCCGGCGGGCGGGAGCGGACCACCGCGGTCAGCTCGGCCAGGCGGTCCGCGTGGCGGTCCAGGAACAGGTCTTCCTTGCGGGGGAAGTAGTTGAACACCGTCATCTTGGAGACGCCCGCCGCTTCGGCGATCTCCGCCACCGTCACCTCCTCGAAGCCTCGCTGGACGAAGAGACCTGTTGCCACGTTCGAGATCAGCTGGCGTGTTGCCTGCTTCTTCCGCTCGCGCAGCCCGTGATCCGCCATGAGCGCAGAGTATAGACCAACTCTAAACTTTGACTCGGTATAAGTTTGTGGCATCATCGGCGCCATGAACACAGATGTGGTGATCTCCGGGGGCGGGCCGGTCGGCCTGATGCTGGCCTGTGAACTGCGGCTGGCCGGGGTGGACGTCCTCGTCGTCGAACGGCTGGCCGAACCGGACCAGACGATCAAGGCCGGGTCGGTCAACCTGACCACCGCCGAAGCCTTCTACCGCCGCGGGCTACTGCCCGCCATGGACGAGAACGTCCGGCAGAACGCCGAACGCATCCAGAAGTTCCTCGAGTCGCGGGGTGCCAC
Source organism: Amycolatopsis melonis (assembly GCF_040064235.1). Classification (NCBI taxonomy): domain Bacteria; kingdom Bacillati; phylum Actinomycetota; class Actinomycetes; order Pseudonocardiales; family Pseudonocardiaceae; genus Amycolatopsis; species Amycolatopsis melonis. Next base: position 402,243 of record NZ_JBDZYD010000004.1, on the reverse strand, counting down.
CGGGCCGAAGCCCGCGCTGCCCGTCGGCCACTTCGCGGGGATCATGGTCGCCTCGAACGGCGTCCACTTCGACGATCCCGCTTTCCGCGACGTCGGGCCCGCCGCGCGGGTGGTCGTCATCCAGCAGCAGGCCGTCGAGGCCATCCTCGGTGCCCGCGCCGCCGAACTGGGCGTCGAGATCCGGCGCGGCGTGGAGCTGACCGGGTTCGACGCCGACGACGAGGGCGTCAGCGTGCACCTCCACGAAGGCGAAACCGTGCGTGCCGGGTGGCTCGTCGGGTGCGACGGCGGGCGCAGCCGGGTGCGCAAGCTGGCCGGGTTCGAGTTTCCCGGCACCGATCCGGCCATCACCGGGCGGCAGGCGATGGCCGAGCTGACCGGCGCGGACGTGCTGCCCGCCGGCTGGCAGCACGGCAACGGCGGCCTCTACGTCCACGGGCCGACGCCCGGGCGGATGCTCACCGTCGAGTTCGACGGCCCGCCCGCCGACCGGGAGTCGCCGGTGACCGCGCAGGAACTCGAAGACAGCTTCCGGCGCGTCTCCGGTGCCGACATCCGCGTGACGAAGGTGCACAGCGCGACGCGCTTCACCGACAACGCGCGCCAGGCGACGACCTACCGCCAGGGCCGCGTCCTGCTGGCCGGCGACGCCGCGCACGTCCACTCCCCCTTCGGCGGGCAGGGACTCAACCTCGGCATCGGCGACGCGGTCAACCTCGGCTGGAAGCTCGCCGCGACCATCCGGGGCTGGGCGCCGGACGGCCTGCTCGACACCTACACGACCGAACGGCACCCGATCGGCGAATGGGTCCTCGACTGGACGCGGGCGCAGGTGGCGCTGATGCGCGACGACGTCCGGACGAAGGCGCTGCGCCAGGTCGTCGGCGACCTGCTGCGCACCGACGACGGCGCGACCTACCTCGCCAAGAAGCTCTCCGGCGTGCTGCACCGCTACCCGATCGACGGCGAGCACGACCTCACCGGCCGCGGCGCGCCCGACTTCGCGTTCGCCGACGGCACCCGGCTCGGCGAGCACCTCCAGGACGGCAAGGCACTCCTGCTGGACCTCGCCGAGAACGCCGGACTCCGGGAGGCGGCCGGTGGCTGGGCCGGGCGCGTCACCGTGCTCACCACGAAGTGCGTGAGCGACGCGAATCTCACCGGCGTGCTGATCCGGCCCGACGGCTACATCGCCTGGGCCAGTGAAGACGGCGGTACCGCAGGCCTGGACACCGCGCTGCGCCGGTGGTTCGGCGAGCCTGCCTGAAGGACCGGCAGAATGCGGGCATGACCGAGCTGTACCCGCCGATCGAGCCCTACGCCCACGGAATGCTCGACGTCGGCGACGGGCACCAGGTGTACTGGGAGACCTGCGGAAACCCGGACGGCAAGCCCGCGGTGGTGCTGCACGGCGGACCGGGCCAGGGCTGCACGCCGGGCATGCGGCGGATGTTCGACCCCGCCCGGTACCGCGTCGTGCTGCTCGACCAGCGCGGCTGCGGCCGGAGCCGTCCGCACGCCGCCGATCCCGAGACGTCGTTGCGGCACAACACCACCGACCACCTCGTCGCCGATCTCGAACGGCTGCGGGAACACCTCGGCATCGAGCGCTGGCTGCTCACCGGCGGCTCGTGGGGCACGACACTGGCGCTGGTTTACGCAGAGCGTTTCCCGCACCGGGTGTCGGAAATCGTGGTCAGCGCGATCAGCACCACGCGGCGCTCGGAGATCGACCGGCTGTACCACGCGACCGCGCAGCGCTCGCGTGGTACGCCTGGGAAGAAACGGTCCTTTCCCTGGAACCCGGCGCCATCCTGGAGGTCCACAGTGGACCGGTCGACGACGCACTGCCGGCGTTCGTCCGGCTCACCGCGCGCTACTACGCCCATGCGGAAGGCGCCGCGATCCGTGACGCCGGGCGTCTGGCGGGCATTCCCGGCGGACTGATCCACGGCTGGCTCGACCTCAGCTGCCCGGGCGTGGCCGGGCGCCGAACTGCTCGTCGACGACCGGTCCGGGCACGGCGCCAGCGACCTCAAGCGCGCCTGGAAACTCGCCGCGCTGGACCGCTTTGCGCGCTAGTCCTTCTCCTCGGCCAGCCGGACCGCCACGTCGATGATCATGTCCTCCTGGCCGCCCACCAGCTCCAGCTCGCCGCAGCGGCGCAGGATTGCCTGTGCCGGGACGCCGTAGCGCTCGGCCGCCCGTTCCGCGTGGAGCAGGAAGCTCGAATAGACCCCGGCCCAGCCCTGGACGATCGCGTTGCGGTCCATCTTCGGCCAGCGGTCGAGGTACGGGCGGACGACCTCCTCGGCCGCGTCCATCAGGCCGCCGACGTCCAGGCCGGTGCCGATGCCCAGGCGGTCGAACACCGCCGCGAGCACCTCGGTCGGCGAGTTGCCCGCGCCCGCGCCGAGCGCGCACAGCGACCCGTCGATGTAGCGGACGCCTGCTTCGTAGGCCAGCACCGAATTCGCGACGCCGAGCGAGAGGTTCTGGTGCCCGTGGTAGCCGACCCACGCCGTGTCGCCGACCTCGGCGACCAGCGCTTCGAACCGGGCCCGTGCCTCGTGCATCAGCAACGCGCCCGCCGAGTCCGTCACGTACGCGGCCTGGCAGCCCGCGTCCACCATGATCCGCGCCTGCTTGGCCAGGTCCTCCGGCGGCGTGCGGTGCGCCATCATGAGGAACCCGGCCGTCTCCATGCCGAGGTCGCGCGCCAGCCCGAAGTGCTGGGGCGAGACGTCGGCCTCGGTGCAGTGCGTTGCCACCCGCACCATCTCCGCGCCCGCGTCGAACGCGCGCTGCAGGTCCTCGGCCGTGCCGATGCCGGGCACGAGCAGCACGGCGATCTTCGCCTGCCTCGCCTCTTCGCGCGCCGCGGCGATGAGCCGCAGCTCGTCGACGGCGGAAAAGCCGTAGGTGAACGACGAACCGCCGAGGCCGTCGCCGTGGGTCACCTCGATCACCTCGACACCGGCGCGGTCGAGCGCGCGGACGGTGTCGCGGACCTGCCGCTCGGTGAAGCGGTGGGCCATCGCGTGGCTGCCGTCGCGCAGGGTCGTGTCGACGATCCGGACGTCGTGGCGCAGCTCGGGGCGGGTCATGCGGGCACCTCCTGCTTCGCGCGGGCCACCAGCTCGCCGACGCGCGCGGCCGCGGCGGTCATGATGTCGAGGTTGCCTGCGTATTCCGGCAGGTAGTCGCCGTTGCCGCGGACCTCCAGGAAGATCCCGACGCGCGCGTGGCCGTCCCAGTCCTCGCGGGCGTCGTCGAACTGCGGGTCCGCGCGCAGGGTGTAGCCGGGGACGTACTGCTGGACCGCGGTCACCATGTCGTGCACGGACGCCGAAATCGCGTCGCGGTCGGCGTCGGGCGGGATCGCGCAGAACACCGTGTCCCGCATGATCATCGGCGGTTCGACCGGGTTGAGGATGATGATCGCCTTGCCGCGCCCTGCGCCGCCGACCTCGGCCACCGCCCGCGACGTCGTGCGCGTGAACTCGTCGATGTTCGCCCGCGTGCCGAGCCCGGCGCTGCGCGAGGCCACCGAGGCGACGATCTCCGCGTACGGCACCTCGGTGACCCGGGAAACCGCGTGCACCATGGGGATCGTCGCCTGTCCCCCGCAGGTGATCATGGAGACGTTCGGGGCGTCGAGGTGCGCGCCGAGGTTCACCGGCGGGCACACCATCGGGCCGAGGTGGGCCGGGGTGAGGTCGATCGCCTGGATGCCGGCTTCGGCGTACCGCGGCGCGTTCGCCGCGTGCGCCTTCGCCGAGGTCGCCTCGAACACCAGCTGCGGCAGGGGATCCTGGCGCAGCAGCCAGCCGACGCCCTCCGCGGACGCCGCGATTCCCTGCGCGCGGGCGCGTTCGAGCCCGTCGGACTCCACCACGCCGACCACGTAACCGACTTCGAGTACTTCACTGCGTCGCAGCTTCGCCAGCAAATCGGTGCCGATGTTGCCGGGGCCGACGATCGCCGCCATCACGGGAGCCATGCCCCGACCGTCGCACCGCGCTCGCCGGCGGCGACAGTCAGCCGTTCCGTTCACCGGAACGGACCCCCATGACCACCGCGGCGACGGCGGCGACCACGGCACCGCAGGTCATCACCGCCGGGACCGACACCGCGTCCACCACGACCCCGCCGGCCAGCGCCCCGGCCGAGATGGTGGCCTGGAAGGACGCGGTGAACAGGACGGTGGCGGCCTCCGGCGCGTCCGGCGCCGCCCGCGCGAACCAGGCCTGGGAGAAGACCGGCACCGCGCCGTAGGCGGCACCCCACCCGAGCAGCAGCACGAGCGCGCCGACCGGCCCGGCGTGCGGCAGCGCGAACACCGACACCGCGATCAGCGCCGCCGCCCCGGCGAAGGTGGCACGCGGCAGTCCCGCGAGGAACGTCCCGGCGATCCCCGCGGCACCGTAGGCGAGCAGGTACGCACTCAGCGCCTCCGGGCGGACGACGTCCCGCAGCAGCGGCGTGACATAGGTGTAGGTGCCGAAGTGGGCCAGCACGACGAGGAACGTCACGATCAGTCCACTTCGGACACTCTTGCGGCGCACCAGATCGCGCAGGACGGCCGGCCGGGTGGCTTCCGCGGGCGGCAGCGGCGGCGTCAGGATCAGCAGGGCGGCGGCGGTGCCGAGGCCGAGCAGGCCGAGCAGGAGGAACGCGGTCCGCCAGCCCGCAAGCTGCCCGGCGAGGGTGCCGAGCGGAACGCCCAGCACCGAGCCGAGCGGCACGGCGGCGAAGATGACGGAGGTCGCCCGCGGCGCGGCGGCGGTCCCGACCAGCCGCGGAGCCAGGCCCGCCCCGATCGACCAGAAGCCGCCGATGACAACGCCGACGAGAAAGCGCGCGACGAGCAGCACCCAGAAGACAGGCGCGGCCGCGGCGAGAAACCCGGCGACGGCGAGCACCAGCATGAGCACGCCGAGCATCAGCCGCCGATCGACCTGCCCGGTGGCCACGGTGACGACGGGAGCAGCGACGGCGGCAACGAACCCGGGCACGGTCATGGTCCACCCGGCGGTCCCGGCCGAGACACCGAAGCCGTCCGCGATCGGCGTCAGCAGCCCGATCGGCAGGATTTCGGTGGTGACAATGGCGAAGATCCCGACGGTGACGGCGAAGACGGCGGGCCAGCGGGTGATCGGGGGTGCGGTCATGCGGCCAGTAGATCGACTCCGCCGCGGCGGGGCTGGCAGGTTTGCGACAGCTCCGTGGCGGTGCAGGGTGATGGCGGATTTCCGCCGGGGTCCCGGCTTGTTCCGCTGAACGGCATCCCGGCCGGCGGCCGCCGGACTACGCTGCCCGGGTGGAAGGTCAGCCGGAGATGACACTGCTCGGCGAGCTGCGGCGGGTTGCCGGGCTCACTCAGGAAGAGTTGGCCGAACGCACCGGGCTGACGGTGCGCGGCATCAGCAACATCGAACGCGGCCGCGTCGCGCGGCCGCGGCGTAGCTCTCTCGAAGCGCTGGCGCGTGGGCTCGGGCTGCGGGACGCTCAGGTCGCGCGGTTCGTGCAGCACTACGTTCCCGAAGCGCCCGGCGCACCCAGCGACACGCCGCCCCCGCAAACCGTGGCCGTGCCGGCTCAGCTGCCCGCCGGCAGCAGCGCCTTCACCGGCCGGGAACGGGAAATCAAGGAACTCGACGCCCTCTACGCCGGACGCGGGCAGCGCGTCTTCGTCCTCGAAGGCATGGGCGGGGTCGGGAAAACCTCGCTGGCCGTCCACTGGGCACAGTCCGTGCGGCGGGACTTCCCGGACGGTCAGCTGTTCGCGAACCTGCGCGGCTACGGCCCGGGCGCGCCGGCCGAGCCCGGGGAGGTGCTGCACTCGTTCCTGCGCGCCTTCGGCGTTCCCGCCGCGGACGTCCCCGCGGACCTCGACGGGCGGTCCGCGCTGCTGCGCAGCGTGCTGGCCACCCGGTCGGTCTTCCTGCTGCTGGACAACGCGCGGTCCGCCGACCAGGTGCGACCACTGCTGCCGGGGCATGCCGGGTGCGTCGTGCTGGTCACCACCCGCACCACGCTGCACGGCCTCGCCGTCAGCGACGACGCCCACCGGGTGCTCGTGCCGCCGCTGGACGACGACGAAGCGCTGTCGCTGCTCGGCCGGCTGGTCGACCGGGGGCGGCTGACCGACCGGGCCGCACTCGCCGACGTCGTGGCCGGGTGCAGCGGGCTGCCGCTCGCGCTGCGGATCGTCGCCGAGCGGCTCGCGCACGACCGGGGGCTGGCCGAGGTCGCCTCGGCGATGCGCTCGGCCGGGGACCGTCTCGACGCCCTGACCACGGAGGAGGCGGCGACGTCGCTGCCCGCCGTGCTGTCGTGGTCCTACCGCGCGCTGCCCGCCGGCGTCGCCGCCGCCCTGCGGCTGCTCGGGCGGCACCCCGGTCCGCACTGGGACAGCGCCGCGGCCGCCGCGGCGCTGGGCACCGGGGTGCCGGAGGCCCGCCGTCTCCTGCAGGCGCTGGTCGCCGGGCATCTGCTCGACCACCGGGCCGACGGCCGGTACGAGTTCCACGACCTCGTCCGCGACTACGCGCGCAGCCTCGACACCGAGACCGACCCGGCCACGCGCCTTGCCCGGCACTACCTCGCCGGGGCGGTCGTCGCCGCGGACGCGGTCGCGCCCCGCGATCCGCACCGCCGTCCGCTGCTCACCGACGTCGACGGTGACGGCTTCGCGTTCGGCAGCGCCGACGACGCCGCGGCGTGGCTGGCCGTCGAACTGCCCACGCTGCTCGCGATCGCCGAGTGGTCCGCGGCCGCCGGGGACGCCTACGCCCGCGATCTGTCCACTGTGCTCTGGCAGGCCCTGCGCGTCCACGGCCACTACGGCGCCCTGCACACGCTCCACGGCCACGCGCTCGCCGAAGCGCGCCGGGACGGCGACTCCGTCGGCCAGCAGCAGGCGCTGTCCGACCTCGCGGCGATCTGCGCCCGGGTCGGGCGCTACGACGAGGCCATCGAGCACCTCACCGCGAGCCTCGACGTCGAGGGCAGCGTCGTCGGGACCGCCCGCGCGCTGACCACGCTCGGGACGGTGTACGCGCAGCTGGGCCAGTACGAGTCCGCGGCGCACCACCTCCGCCGGGCCGTGACGCTGGCGCTGGAAGCGGGCGACACCCTGGCCGAAGGTCGCGCGTACGGGAACCTGGGGTTCGTCCACGAGCACCGCCGCGAACTCGACGCCGCGCTCGAGTGCTACCACCGGCAGCTCGACATCGCCCTCGCCATCGGCGACCGCGCCAGCGAGGCGATCTCCCTGCACAACCTCGGGGACGTCTACCGCGCGCTCGGCCGGTACGAGGAAGCCCGCGAGTACCTGGTCCGGTCGCTCGGCGTCAGCCGGGCGGCGGGGCATCGCGAGGCCGAGGGCTACGCGCTGGTCTACCTGGGGCTCGTCCACCTGCACCTCGGCGACGCGGCCACCGGGCGCAGCGCCGAGGAGGAGGCTCTCGCCGTCGCCGCGGCGACCGGCATCCGGCCACTCGAAACGCTGGCCCACAACGCCCTCGGCGACATCGCCCGGGCGACGGCCGACCGGGCGGCAGCCCTGGAGCACTACCTGCGGGCTCGCGAGGTCGCCCAGCTCACCAGCGAGCAGCACGAGGAAGCCCGCGCTCTCGAAGGCATCGCCGGGACGTACGAGGACGCGGGCGAAGCCGAGAAGGGCCGCCCGTACCGGCGACGCGCGCAGGACCTGTACCAGGCCATGGGAATCCGCAGCTGAAGCACGGTCCGCGACCGGCCGGACACCCACCGGAGCGAGTGGCGCCGACCGGAACTTTCCGGGCCGGAACTTCCGGCCGGTTGTTCATGGACCCCGCCCGTGGCACCCCAGTTCAATCGGCGCCAGGTCCGGACCGGACCTACTGGGGCAAGAGGAGTTCGGCGCGGTGCGGGCAGATCTGGGTGTGGTCGACCGGGTACACGAAGCGTTCGAGGCGCAGGCGAAACGGACACCGCACCGCTGTGCGCTCGTCGCCGGCGAGCGGCGGCTGAGTTACCGGGAACTGGACGAGGCCGCCAACGCGGTCGCGAACGCGCTTCTCGCGCACGGCATGTTGCCCGGCGAACTGGTGGGCGTGCGCCTGCGCCGCGGGCCGTGGCTCGTGCCGGTGCTGCTCGGCGTGCTGAAGGCGGGTTGCGCGTACGTGCCGCTCGATCCGGCCGCGCCGCCCGCGTCGGTCGCCGCGATCGTGGACGACGCGGGCCTGCGGCTGGTCGTCGCCGACGAGCCGGGCGTCGACGTCCTGGCCGTCGCGGACATCGACGAGACGAAGACGTCCTCCCCCGGCGTCCCGGGCGCCGGCACCGATCTCGCCTACGTGATCTACACGTCCGGCTCGACCGGCCGCCCCAAGGGCGTCGAGGTGGAACACCGCAACGTGCTCGCGCTGCTGCGCTGGGCGGCGGCGACCTACTCCGACGACGAGCTGCGGGGCGTGCTCGGTGCCGCGTCCGTCTGTTTCGACGCCTCGGTCGCGGAGATCTTCCCGCCGCTGGTCACCGGCGGCAGCCTCGTCCTCGCGGACAACCTGCTGGCCCTGCCCGGACTGGCCGCGCGCGACGAGGTCACGTTCGTGCAGGGCGTGCCGTCCGTGCTCGCCGTGCTGGTCCGGACGCCGCTGCCGCCTTCGGTGCGGACCGTCGCGATCGCGGGCGAGGCACTGACCCGGTCGCTGGTCGAGCGCGTCTACCGCAACGAGGGCGTGCGCCGCGTCGTCAACTGCTACGGCCCCACCGAGGCCACGGTGAACTGCTCCTGCATCGAGGTCGGCCGCGACGACCGGGGTGACCCGCCGATCGGGCTTCCGTTGCCCGGCGCGGCGTTCTCCGTGCGCGACGAGCGCGGCCACCCGGTCGCCGACGGCGACGCCGGGGAGCTGTGGGTCAGCGGCACCTTCGTGACCAGGGGATACCTGGGACAGCCGGAGCTGACCGCACGGAAGTACGTCGTCGACGACGGCGTCCGGTACTACCGCACCGGGGACGTCGTCCGCCGCCGCGACGGCGTCTACCACTTCGTCGGCCGCGCGGACGACCAGGTCAAGGTGCGCGGGTTCCGCGTCGAACCCGGGCAGGTGCAGGCCGAGCTGCTCGCCCACCCCGGCGTCGGCAACGCCGTCGTGCTCGCCCCGGCCGACGAGACCGGCGAGCGCCGTCTCGTCGGGTTCGTCGATTCGGTGGGCGGCACGCTGACCGAAGCGGCCTTGCGCGAGTGGCTGCGGGCGCGGCTGCCGGGGCACCTGGTCCCGTCCCGGATCGCCGTGCTCGACACGATTCCCCTGGGCAGCACCGGAAAGGCGGACCGGGCCGCGCTCGCGGCGTGGGTCTTCGACCGGGACTCCGCCACCGGGTTCGTCGCGCCGCGCACGGATTCCGAACGCATGGTCGCCGACGTCGTCGCGGACGCGTTCGGGCTGCCGGAGATCGGGGTGCACGACCGGTTCGCCGATTCCGGCGGGCATTCGCTCGCCGCGGCGCGGGCCGTCGCGCGGCTGCGCGAAACCACCCGGCGCGTCCTGACGCTGGAGGACTTCCTCGCCGACGGCACGGTCGAGGCCGTCGCCGCGCGGCTGGACGCGGCCGCGGCCGCCGGACCGGCCGTCGTCACCACACCCGAGCCCGGCCGCGTCGCCGCTCCCCTGACCCACACCCAGCGCGACCTGTGGACGCTCGCCCAGCTCGGCTCGACCGGCACGGCGACGACGGCCGCGTGGCGGTTGCGGTGCCACGGCCCGGTTTCCCGGGACGCGCTGCAGGCCGCGGCGGACGCCCTGGTGGTCCGGCACGAGGCCTTACGCGGCACGGTCCGCGACCACGACGGCGAGCCGATGATGGTCACCGTGGCCCCGGCGCCGGTGCCGGTGGAGGTGCACGACCTGCGCGGCGAGGGCCGTGAACGGGCCGGCGAACTGGCCGAGGCCGCAGCCGGGCACGCCTTCGACCTGACCTCGGAGACGCCGCTGCTGCGCATCACCGCGCTGCGCCTGGCCGACGACGTCACCGATCTGGTCGTCGTGTCCGACCACATTGCCACCGACGGCGCTTCGATCGGCGTGCTCATGGCCGACCTCGCGGCGAGTCTGGGCGCGGCGGAGGACCTGCCCGAGCCCGGGATGCCCGTCGGGGAGATCGCGCTGCGCGAACGGGCCCTCGCCGGCGCGCACCGGGCGGAGTGGGCGCGGTTCTGGGCCCGCGAGCTGGCCGGGGCGACCCCGCCGGACAGCCTGTTCGACCGCGGTGACCAGCGGTTCGCCGGGGAACGGATCACCCGCCCGCTGCCGGAATCCCTGCGGTCGGCGGTGCGGGCGCTGGCCGAGTCCACCGGCGTGACGCCGTTCGCGATCCACCTCTCGGCGCTCGGTGTCCTCGTCGGCGCGCTGACCGGCAGCACGGACGTCCTGCTCGGGACGGCGGCGGCCCAGCGCGACCGGCCCGAGGTCGAACGCACCGTCGGGCCGCTGGTCGACGTACTGCCGGTCCGCCTGCGGCTGGGGGACGGCTCGTTCCGTGACCTGCTGCGCGCGGCGATGACGACGACCGCGCGGGCCCTCGACCACCGCGGCCTGCCCAGCGGTGAGCTGACGACGCTGTGGGGTGGCGACCGTCCCGCCGGGATGCCGCTGACGCCGGTGTCGCTCGCGGTCCAGCCGTCCGGCCTCCCGGTGTCCGCGCACGGCACGGACGTCCGGGTCGACCTGCTGGGCGAGCTGCCGACCGGCGGCAGCCACGCGCCGCTGACGGTCTTCGTCAACGAACACGTCGGGGGTGCCGAGCTGATCGTCGAGCACGACCCGGCACTGCTGTCCCCGGCGCGGGCGCGGTGGTTCGCCGAATCGCTGCTGCACGTCCTGCACACGGCGGTGTCCACTCCGGACGTTCCTTTGTCTACTCTGGACCTCACGACCGCCGGGCAGCGTGCCCTGCTGACGGAGTGGGGCACCGGCGCGGCCCTGCCGGAGTCCGATGTCGTCAGCGTGCCGGACGCCGTGCTGCGCCAAGCCGGACGGAACCCGGACGCGATCACAGTGTCCACAACGGACGGACATCTGACCTACGCCGATCTGGTGGCGTGCGCCGACCGTGTCGCCCGCCTGCTGATCGCCACTGGGGTGCAGCCGGGCGACGCGGTCGGCGTCTGCCTGCCCCGCGACGAGGTGCTTCCGGCGCTGCTGTTCGCCGTGTGGCGGGCGGGCGCCGGGTACCTGCCGCTCGATCCGGACCAGCCGGTGCAGCGACTGGCCGGGATCGCCGCCGACGCAGACATCCGGGTCCTCCTGACCCGGGGTGGCGCCCGCGAGGTCGCCGCGGCCATTCCGGGGCTGATCGTGGTCGATGCCGACGCCGACGCGGGCACCGAGCCGGTCGATCTCGTGGTCCCGGGCGGCGACGCGCTCGCGTACGTGCTGTACACGTCGGGGTCGACCGGACGGCCGAAGGGCGTCGAGGTCACGCACGCCAACCTGCATGCGTTCGTCCGCTCGCGCGGGCTGTCCCACGGCCTGGCCCGCGACGACGCGATGGCGGCGATCGCGCCGCTCGCCTTCGACGTGTCCGTCGAGGAACTCTGGTGGCCGCTGGCGACCGGAGCGCGCTGCGTCGTCGCCGATCGCGACCACGCCGTCGACGGCCACCGGCTCGCGCAGTGGCTCGCCGGCACCGGCGTCACCGTCGCCGACCTGACCCCGACCAGCCTGCGGATGCTGCTCGCTGCCGGCTGGACCGGCAATCCCGCGCTGCGCCTGCTGCTCGGCGGCGAGGTCCTGGAACCCGGACTGGCCGCCCGGGCCCTGCCCCTGGTCGGCGAGCTGTGGAACGGCTACGGCCCCACTGAGACCACGGTCGCCGCGACCGCGTACCGGATCACCGGCCCCGGACGCGTCCCGATCGGCGGGCCGATCCCCGGCGCCCGGCTTGCCGTCCGCGACGCCGCGGGACGGCTCGCCCCGCCCGGCGCGATCGGGGAACTGTGGATCGGCGGGACCGGGGTCGCCCGCGGCTACCGTGGACGGCCGGAGCTGACTGCCGCGGCGTTCGGCGAAACCGGGTATCGCACCGGCGATCTCGTCCGATGGCGGCCGGACGGCACGTGCGAGTTCCTCGGCCGCACCGACGACCAGGTCAAGGTGCGCGGCAACCGGTTCGAGCTCGGCGAGGTCGAGTCGGTCCTGCGTGGACTGTCCGGAGTGGACGACGCGGCGGTGACGGTCGTCGCGGACGGCGCCGACCCGCACCTGGCCGGTCACCTCACGCCCGCGACCGCCGACCCGGCGGCCGTCGAGCGCGAGCTGCGGCACCTGCTGCCCGGGTACATGGTGCCGAGCCGCTGGCAGACCCTCGACGCGCTTCCCCTGCTGCCCAACGGAAAGGTCGACCGACGCGCCCTCCGCCCGGTCCCGCCTGCCGTCCCGGCCCCGGCGGCCCCGCTGTCCCCGGCCGAGGCGATGGTCGCGGACGTGTGGCACTCCTGCCTGGAGGTCACCGGGATCGGGCCGGACAGCGACTTCTTCGCCCTCGGCGGCCGGTCCCTCGCCGCGACCCGGGTCGTCGGCCTGCTCCACGACCGCTTCGGCACCCGGATCACCGTGCGCACCCTGTTCGACCACCCGGTGCTGGCCGACTTCACCGCCCAGCTCGGGAACTTGCCGGTCCCGCCCGAGGGCGCCATCGAAGAACTAGTCGCGGTCGTCTGGGCGGAGGTGCTCGGCCGGGCCCGGGTCGGTGCGCTGGACGACTTCACTGCCCTCGGCGGCACGCCCGCCCACGCGGCCGAGGTCGCCGATCGCCTCGGTGAGGCGCTGGGGTTCCCGATCCCGGTGCGCGCCCTGCTCGACCACCCGGTGCTGCGCGAGTTCGCCGCAAGCCTGGACCACCTCGCCATGACGGCCCTCGACGCCGTCCCGACCGGAGGCACCGCATGACCGAGTCGGTCCTCACCCCCGCCGAGCGCGTGCGGGCCCTGCTCGAAAGCCGCGCCGCGGCGGCACTGCGTGCCCCGGCCCGCAAGCCGGAGCGGGACGCGCCGCTGTCCTCGGCCCAGGCCCGGCTGTGGTTCCTGGCCCGCTTCGATCCGGCCGGGCATGCCTACAACATCCCCGTCGCGTTGGAGCTGACCGGACCGGCGGACGCCACGGCCCTGCAGGCGGCGGTCCGGGACGTCGCGGACCGCCACGTCGTCCTGCGCAGCGTCTACCGCGAGGTCGGCGGCGAGCCGAAAGCCTGCCCCCGTCCCGCCTCCGACGTCCCGGTGTCCTTTGTGGACCTGGCCGAGTCCGATCTGGACGATGCGCTCACCGCCGAGGCGGAGCGCCCGTTCGCCCTGGCCGACGAGCCGCCGATGCGGGCGGTGCTGTTCCGGCTCGGCGGCGACCGGCACGTGCTGGCGCTGACCTTCCACCACATCGCCATGGACGCCCCGTCGGTCGACGTGGTCCTCGACGACCTCGCCGCCTGCTACGCCGCCCGGCTGGGGACACGGCCCGCGCCCGAACCCCCGGCCCTGCAGTACGCCGATGTCGCGGCCCGGCACCAGGACCCCGGCGACCTCGACTGGTGGTGCGAGCGGCTCGCGGGTCTCCCGCCCGTGCTGGAGCTTCCCACCGACCGGCCCCGGCCGGTGGTCGCCGGCGAGGACGGCGACGAGGTCCCGGTCGAGGTGCCGCCCGCGCTCACCGCGCGGCTGGCGCAGGTCGAGGGCTGCACGCCGTTCATGGTGCTGCTCGCCTGCTGGCAGGCCCTGCTCGGCTGGCTCGCGGACACCGGCGACGTCGCGGTGGGCGTGCCGGAGTCCGGCCGCCGTGGCCCGGCCGAAGACCGCGTCGTCGGCTGCTTCGTCAACACCCTGGTGCTGCGCACGGACCTGTCCGGCGTGACCACGGGACGCACGCTCCTGGCCGCCGCGCGCGACACGGTGCTCGACGCGTTCGCGCACGCGGGCGTGCCGTTCGAACGCATCGTGGAACGGGTCGCGCCGAAGCGGAGCCTCGACGCCTCGCCGGTGTTCCAGGTGCTGCTCAACGTCCTCGACGACCCGCCCGGCGACCCCGGCCTGCCCGGTTTGGACGCGCGCCTGAGGCCGGCGCCGGTGCGCAGCGTCAAGTTCGACCTCAGCCTCGCACTGTCTCGGGTGGACGGTGGCTACCGCGGCGGCCTCGCGTACCGCACCGATCTCTTCGACCGCGGCACAGCCGAACGGATCGTCCGCTGGTTCGTGTCGCTGGTGGACGGTGTCACCGCCGACCTCGACCGTCCCGTCTCCGAGATCCCGCTCGAAGCGGTGACCGGACCGGTGCTCGCCGGCCCGGAACCGGAGCGGACCGGCCTGGTCCCGGTGCCGGTCCTCATCGAGCGGACCGTCGACCGCTGCCCGGACGCCGTCGCCGTCGTCGGCGCGACCGGCAGCCTCACCTACCGGCAGCTGGACGAGCGCGCCAACCGGCTCGCGCACCGGCTGCGTGCCCTCGGCGTCCGCGCCAACGAGCCGGTCGGGATGCTGCTGGAGCAGGGCACCGAGGTCGCCGTCGCGGTGCTCGGCATCATGAAGGCGGGCGGGGCGTACCTGCCGATGGACACGACCTATCCGCCGTCGCGGGTGGCCGCCATCCTCGGCACGGCGAAGGCGCGCATCCTCCTGGCCGAGCCCGGCCTGGCGGTGGCGGCACCCGGCGTCACCGTCCTCACGGTCGACGACGCCGTCGCCGGGCAGCCGGCCACCCGCCCGGACGTCGCGATCGCCGGGCACGACCTCATCCACGTCATCTTCACCTCCGGCTCGACCGGCACCCCCAAGGGCGTCGCGGTCGAGCACCGCAACGTCGCCCACTACCTGGCGGGCATGCTGCCCCGGCTCGGCGACGTCGCCGGCGCCTCGTTCGCCGTCGTCTCCACTCCGGCCGCCGACTTCGGCCTGACCTGCGTCTACGGCGCCCTGACCACCGGCGGGACGGTGCACCTGGTCGAGCGGGACACCGCGATGTTCCCCGAGGCCTTCGCCGCCTACCTCGCCGAGCACCCGGTCGACGTCCTCAAGTGCGTGCCGAGTCATCTGGAACTCCTGGCGCGGCACGGCGATCTCGCGGCCGTGCTCCCCCGGCGGCTGCTCGTCCTCGCGGGGGAGGCGTGCCCGTGGCCGCTCGTCGAGCGCGTCGAGGCGGCCCGCCCGGACCTGCGGGTGCAGAGTCACTACGGGCACACCGAAAGCACGATGATCTCCCTGACCTGCGACGTGGCCGCCATCCCCGGCCACGAGCGAACCGGGTACGTCCCGCTCGGCACGCCGCTGCCCGGTGTGGTCGGCTACCTCGTCGACCGCACCGGCGCGGTCGTGCCGGCGGGCATGCCCGGTGAGCTGATGATCGGCGGGCCGCAGATCACCCGCGGCTACCTCGGCGACGACGCGCAGACGGCGGCCCGGTTCCGGCCCGATCCCCTGGGTGAGAGTGTCCGCTGTTTCCGCAGCGGCGACCTGCTGCGCGTGCGGGCCGACGGGTCCGTGGAGTTCCGCGGCCGGGCCGACGACCAGGTGAAGGTCCGCGGCCACCGCGTCGAGCTGGGCGAGGTGACCGCGGCGCTGCGGGACGTCGACGGCGTGGCCGAGGCCGTGGTGCTCCCGGTCGGCGCCGGGCTCGACCGGCGGCTCGCCGCCTGGCTCGTCGGTCCCGGGCTCGACGTCGCCGCCGTGCGCCGCACCCTGCGCGAACGGCTGCCCGACTACATGGTGCCCGCGTCGCTGACCGTCCTGGACCGCCTGCCGCTCAACGCGAACGGCAAGATCGACCGCGCCGCCCTGCCGGACGCGGCCGCCCCGGCCCCGGCGGTCCGGCGACCGGTCGCCACCCCGGCCGAACGGCTCGTCGCCCGGATCTGGACCGACGTCCTGGGCCTGGCCGGGGTCGGCGCCGACGACGACTTCTTCGCCGTGGGCGGGCAGTCGTTCGCCGCAGTGCGCGTGGCCGGGCGGCTCAGCGAAGCCCTGCGCCGGGACGTGGCCGTGCGGACGGTGTTCGAGTACCCCGTGCTGGCGGACCTCGCCGCCGCACTGGAGTCCGGTTCGGACGGTCCGTTCGGCGGCGACCCCATCCCGGTGCGGCCCGACCCGGAAGCACCGGCGCCGCTGTCGTCGGCCCAGGCCCGCCTGTGGTTCCTGGATCTTCTCGAACCGGGCCCGGCCTACAACCGGGGCATGGTGCTGCGCCTGCGCGGCCCCCTCGACACCGGCGCGATGGCGCGGGCGGTCCGTGACGTCGCGGCGCGGCACGTCGTCCTGCGCAGCGTGATCGAGGAACGCGACGGCACTCCGGTGGCCGTGCCCGTTCCCGCCGAGCGCATCACGATGTCTATTGAGGACACCGACGACGTCGAGGCGTCCTGGCGGTCCGAAGTGGAGCTTCCGTTCGCGCTCGACCGCGAGCCGCCGTTGCGGGCCAAGCTGTTCCGCGTCGCCGCCGACGACCACGTCCTGGCGATCACCGTCCACCACATCGCCACCGACAACTGGTCGAGGGGCGTCCTCGGCGCCGACCTGGCCGCCGCCTACGCCGGGCGGACGCCCGCCGCGGTCCCCGTCCAGTACGCCGATTACGCCGCCTGGCTGGCCACGCGGCAGCGGCCGGAGGACCTCGACTGGTGGTGCGAGCGCCTGGCCGGGCTGCCCCCGCTGCTGAACCTTCCCACAGATCGCCCCCGGCCCCCGGTGGCGGGCTGGTCCGGTGGCCACGTCCGGTACACGCTCCCGGCCGGGCTGACCGCGGCGGTCCGGCGGGTCGCCGGGGAAACCGGGGTCACCCCGTTCATGGTGCTGCTCGCCGGATGGCAGGTGCTGCTCGGGCGGCTCGCGGGCACCGCCGACGTCGCCGTCGGCGTCCCCGAATCGGGCCGTCACCATCCGGACGTCGAAGCGACCGTCGGCTGTTTCGTCAACACTCTCGTGCTGCGCACCGACCTCGGCGGCGGCCCGACCGTGCGGGACCTGCTCGCCCGGGTCCGGGAGACCGTGCTGGGCGCGTTCGCCCACGCCGAGACGCCGCTGGAAGCCATCATCGAGCGGCTGCGGCCGGACCGCACGATGGCCGCGACACCACTGTTCCAGGTGCTGCTCAACGTCCTGGACGAGCCCGCGCCCGACCCGGCGATCCCCGGGCTCGACGTCACGACGCTGAGCGCCACGGCCGAACGCGTGAAATTCGACCTCAGCATGGCGCTGGTCAACGACGGCGACACCTATCTCGGCGAACTCGCCTACCGGACCGACCTGTTCGATCAGAGCACCGCCGAACGCATCGTGGCCGACTTCCAGTGTCTGCTCGAAGAGCTGTTGTCCGATGTGGACGCCACGGTGAGCGTCACCGAGAGTCCACAAGAGACCGTCCCGTCCGTGGCAAAGAAGAGCGGCGGCGATCCGGCCACGCCGACCGAACAGCGGATCGCGCAGGTGTGGGCGGACGTCCTCGACGTCCCGCGCGTCGGCGTGGACGACGACTTCTTCGCCCTCGGCGGGCATTCGTTCACCGCGGTCCGCGCGGTGCGGCTGCTCGACGAGCGGCTGCGTGTCATCGACCTGTTCCTGCACCCGACCGTGCGCGAGCTGGCCGCCTACCTCGACGCCGGGCAGGAGACCGGCGGCATGCTGCACCGGCTCTCCCCCGCCCGGCCCGGCACCCCGGACGTCACGCTCGTCTGCGTGCCCTACGGCGGCGCGTCGGCCGCGGTGTTCCAGCCGCTGGCGAACGAACTCGACGGCATCGACGTCCGCGCGGTCGAACTGCCCGGCCACGACGTCGCCCGCCCCGACGAGCCGTTCCGGACCGTGGACGAGATCGTGGACCTCCTCGCCGAGGAGATCGGCCGGACCGTGACCGGGCCGGTCGCGCTGTACGGGCACTGCGTCGGCTCGGCCGTGGCCACTGCGCTCGCCGCCCGGCTCGAAGCCGACGGGCGCGAGGTCGCGGGCGTGATCGTGGCCGGGAGCTTCCCCGCCGCGCGCCTGCCCGGCAGGCTGTCGGCCTGGCTGCAGCGTCGCTTCCCGCGCGAGCGCTGGGTGTCCGACCGGCTCTACCGGGACACGCTGCGCGCGGGCGGCGGCCTGCTCGACGACATGGACGAGCAGGCCAGTACCGCGATGCTGCGCGGGCTGCGGCACGACGCCGCCGAGGCCCAGTCCTGGTTCGGGCGCGAACTCGCCTCCCCGGCCCGGCTGGCGGCGCCGGTCCTGTGCGTGGTCGGGTCGAGCGACCCGGCGACCGAGCTGTACCCGGAGCGGTATCGCGAGTGGGGTGCGTTCGCCGAGCGTGTCGAACTGGCCGTGATTCCCCAGGCGGGGCACTACTTCCTGCGGCACCAGGCGGCCGAGGTCGCCGCGGTGCTCCGGACCCGGCTCGCCCGCTGGGCCGCCGGAGACCTCCCGCCCCGGGTTGCCGACGTCCCGGTCGCGGCGAAGCGCGGGTTGCGGGCCTTCTACACCGTGGCGGGCGGCCAGGCCGTCTCCATGATCGGCAACGAGCTGAGTTCGTTCGCCCTCGGCGTCTGGGCCTACCAGCGCAGCGGGCGGATCATCGACCTCGCCCTGGTCGTCCTGCTCGCGCGGGTGCCGAGCATGCTGCTGACCCCGGTCGGCGGCGCGCTCGCCGACCGCGTCGACCGCCGCCGGATCATGCTGGCCTGCGACTTCGCCAGTGGAGCCGCGATGGCCGCGCTCGCCGTGCTCATCGCACTCGGCCGCCTGGACCTGGTGAGCGTCTGCCTGATCGTCGGGGTCACGTCGATCGCGTCGGCGTTCCAGCGGCCCGCCTACCTGGCCGCGATCGCCCAGCTGGTCCCGAAACCGTACCTGCCGCAGGCCAACGCGCTCGCCGACATCGGCGCCGGGCTCGGCACCGTCCTCGGGCCGATCCTCGGCGGGCTGCTCATGGGCCTGTCCGGCCTGACGTCGGTCGTCGTGGTCGACGTCGCCACGTTCGTCGTGGGCGTCGCCACGCTGATGGCGGTGCGGTTCCCGGACCGGCTGTTCTTCAAGCAGCGGGAACCGTTCCGGAAGGCACTCACCGGCGGTCTGTCCTTTGTGGTGCGTCGCAAGCCGCTGCTGGCGATGATCGGCTACTTCGCCGTCGTCAACTACTTCACCGCGCTGATGTGGGTGGTGCTCACCCCGCTGGTCCTGTCCGTCGGCACCCCCGGCGAGCTGGGTCTGGTCAGTGCCGCCGGCGGCGTCGGGGCCGCGGCCGGCGCGGTGGTCGTGATCGGCTGGGGCGGCACGAAACGCCGGGCCACCGGCATGATCGCCTTCGTCATCGGGTCCGGGATCGGCGTGCTGCTGATGGGCGCGTGGCCGTCGGCGGTCGTCATCGGCGCCGGCCTGTTCGTCCGGCTGGCCTGCATGAGCATCGGCAACGCGCACTGGCTGTCGATCGTGCAGACGAAGGTCGGCCAGCACCTGCAGGGCCGGGTACTGGCGATCAACGTCATGCTGGCGACGGCGATGTCCCCGCTCGGTTTCCTCACGGCGGGCGCGTTGTCGGACTGGCTGGGTCCGCTGGTGCGCGGCGTCCCGGCGCTGGACCCGGTGACGGCCAACGACACGCACGCGGGAGTGGCCGCGCTGATGGTGGTCTCCGGGATCGTGCTCGTCGTCTGGGGCGTGCTCGGCCTGCGGTACCGGCGGCTGCGCCGGATCGAGGACCTGCTGCCGGACGCGGCCCCGCCCGCCGAGATCGACGACGACCTCGACCGCGTCCAGGCCCAGGCCGACCGGAGCCTGGCATGAACGGGCTCGTGACCGAAGCCGACGTCGCCCGCGCGGCCGCCCTGATCGGGCCCTCCATCCGCCGGACGCCGCTGATCGGACCGGTGGACGGCCTGTGGCTCAAACCGGAGAACCGGCAGCGAACCGGGTCGTTCAAGGTCCGCGGCGCACTCAACGCCGTTGCCCGGCTCACCGGCGTGCGGCACGTCCTGGCCCAGTCGTCGGGCAACCACGGCCGGGCGGTGGCCTACGCCGCGGCCCGGTACGGCCTGCGCGCCACCGTGGTCCTGCCCGACACGGCACCGGCGCTGAAGGTGGACGCCGTGCGCGCGCTCGGTGCCGACCTCGTCGTGGTGCCGCCGTCCCGCCGGGAATCCGCGACGGCCGAGCTGCGCGCGAGCACCGGTGCCGCGGTGATCGGGTCCGCCGACTTCGCCGTGATCGCCGGCCACGCCACCGTCGGCGCGGAGATCGTCCGGGAACTCCCGGACGTCGGCACGGTGCTGGTCCCGGTCTGCAACGGCGGCCTGCTCGCCGGGGTCGCCGTCGCGGTCAAGGCCCTCTCCCCCGGCACGCGGGTCGTCGGCGTCGAGCCGGAGCTGGCCGGGGACGCGGCCGAGTCGCTGCGCCTCGGGCGGCTGGTGCGCTGGCCGGTGTCGCGGACCTACCGCACGATCGCCGACGGGCTGCGGGCGCCGGTGCTCGGCGAGCTGGCCTGGCAGCACGTCAAGGCGCTCGTCGACGACATCGTGACCGTCGACGAGGACAGCATCGCCGACGCCCAGACGTTCCTCGCCGACCGGTTCGGCGTGGTCGCCGAACCGAGTGGCGCGGTCGCCACCGCGGCGTACCGCACCGGACGCGTTCCCGGTGGGACGGCGGTCGCCGTCGTGTCCGGCGGGAACGTCGCGAGTGTCCCGAATGGACCGGAAGAGAGCAGGTTGTTCGTTGAGCACGGCTGAGATCGGCGGGGTGCTCGCCACCATCGGCGGCACGCCACTGGTCGCCCTCGACCGCGTCGCACCCGGCCTGCGGGTGTTCGCGAAGATGGAGAAGTTCAACCCGGGTGGCAGCGTCAAGGACCGGACCGCCCTGCACATGCTGCAGGGCGATCTCCGGGCCGGGGTGCTGGTGCCGGGCCGCTCGGTGGTCGTCGAGTCCACTTCGGGCAACCTCGGCATCGGGCTGGCCCAGATGTGCGCCTACTTCGGGCTCGACCTCGTCTGCGTCGTCGACACCCGGACCACCGCGCAGACCGTCGCGCTGCTGCGGGCCTACGGCGCGACCGTCGAGGTCGTCACCGAACCCGCGGGCGGCGACCTGCTCGGCGCGCGGATCGCCCGGGTCCACGAGCTGCTCGCGACCCTGCCGGACGCCTACTGGCCCAACCAGTACGCGAACCCGCTCAACGCGGCGGCCCACGAGCAGACCATGCACGAGATCGCCGCGGAACTCGACGCCGACTACCTGTTCTGCTCGGTCAGCACCGGCGGCACGATGCGCGGCTGCGCCGACTACATCCGGCGGCACGGCCTGGCGACGAAGCTCGTCGCGGTGGACGCCGCGGGCAGCGCCATCTTCCACGTGCCCACCGAAGGCCGCCTGATCCCCGGACACGGCGCCGGGCGGCGGCCGCCGCTGGTCGACACCTCGGCCGTCAGCGAGGTCGTGCACGTGACGGACCTCGAATGCGTGCGCGCCTGCCGGACACTCGTGGCGCGCGAGGCGATCCTGGCCGGCGGCTCGTCGGGCGCGACCGTGGCCGCGCTGGCGAAGATCCGCGACCGGATCCCGGCCGGGTCGCGGTGCGTGCTCGTCTTCCCCGACGACGGCAACCGTTACCTCGACACCATCTACTCCGATTCCTGGGTCCGCGAGCACTTCGGCGAGGTGCCCTCCGGTGCCCGCCCGCTCGCCACCATCCACTGAGGAGCCCCATGACCGTCCGCCACCTCATCTCCCTGGACGACCTGACCGACGACGACCTGCGTGCCGTCGTCGCCAGGGCCGTGCGGCTGGCCACGGGGCCGGTCCCGCCGTCGCTGCGCGGCGACGTCGTCGGCATCTACTTCCGCAAGACCTCGACCCGCACGCGCACCGCGTTCTCCTCCGGCGCCCTGCGGCTCGGCGCGCAGATCGTCGCCTACGGCCCCGGCGACCTGCAGACGAACACCGGCGAGTCCATTGAGGACACCGGCCGCGTGCTGGCGTCGATGCTCGACGTGCTGGTGGCGCGGACCGCGGCCGACCCGGCGGAGCTGCGGGCCATCGCCGCGCAGGACCGGATGGCCGTGGTCAACGCCATGAGCGAGGACGAGCACCCGACGCAGGCACTGGCCGACCTGGCGACCGTCGTCCAGCGGTTCGGGAAGGTCGACGGGCTGCGGATGCTCTACCTCGGCGAGGGCAACAACTCGGCGGCGGCGCTGGCACTGGCGCTGACCCGGTTCCCGGGCACCGAGCTGCACCTGCGCACCCCGCCGGGCTACGGCCTCACCGCGGACGTCCTGGCGAGGGCGAGCGCGCACGCCGCCCGCTGCGGATCGTCCATTGTGGAGCGGCATGACGCCGACGACCTGCCGGAGGCCGACGTCGTCTACACGACCCGCTGGGAGACGACGGGCACGACCAAGCCCGACCCGGACTGGCGCAAGGTGTTCGCGCCGTTCCAGGTGACCACGGACGTCTGGCGGAGCAGTCCCCGCGCGGTGTTCATGCACGACCTGCCCGCGCACCGCGGCGAGGAGGTCACCGCCGAGGTCCTCGACGGCCCGCACAGCATTGCCTTCGCCCAGGCGGAAAACAAGCTGTACAGCGCGATGGCGGCCCTGGAGTGGTGCCGCGGCAAGGAGCTTTCGTGAACTGGTTCGACCAGGCGGAAACCGGGCTCGCCGGCGCAGGCGAGGTGACCGTGCTGTCCCGGCCCGACGTCCGGCGGTGCCTCGCCGGGATCGACCCGGTCGAGGTCGTCCGCGCGACGCTGGCCGCGCACGACCGCGGCGAGAGCCTCCTGCCCGCGGAGGCCTACTTGCGGTGGGAGAACTCCCAGGGCGCCTACACCCGCTCGATCGGCATGCCGGGCGCGGTGGGCGGGGTGCCCGGTATGAAGATCATCAACGCGAGCGTGTCCAACCCGGCGGCCGGGCTGGACCGCGCGAGCGGGATCGGGCTGTGCTTCGACCCGGAAACCGCGCGCATCACGACGATCCTGGAGGCCGGGCTGCTCAGCGCGGTCCGCACGGCGGCCGTCAGCGCCGTCGGGATCGAAGCCGCCGGGTACGGCGAAGCGACGTCTATGTCCATTGTGGGCTGTGGGGCGCAGGGCCGGATGCACGCGGCCCTGCTCGCGCGGCGGCTGCCCGGCCTGCGAAGCGTGGCGCTGTACGACCGGACACCGGAGGTGGCGCACCGCCTGGCCGCCTCGCTCGATCTCGAGGTGACCGTGCACGACGATGCCCGGTCCGCGGTGGCCGCGGGCGAGATCGCGGTGTTCACCACGACCGCCGACGACGGATACGTCGAGGCCGATTGGCCGCGGCCCGGCGCGCTACTGGTCAACGTCTCGCTCGGCGACCTCACCGACGAGGTGTTCCTCGGCGCGGGCGCGGTGTACGTCGACGACCTCGATCTCGTCGCCGACAACCCGCGCCGTCCCCTGGGCCGGTTGATGGGCGAGGGGGCGATCTCGCGCCCCGGCGGGGACGGCAAGGCCATCGACGCGACCCTCGGCGGGCTGCTCACCGGCCGGTACACCGCCCACGGTGTGGTGAAACCGTGGGCGGTGCTCAACCCGTTCGGCATGGGCGTGCTCGACGTCGCGCTCTACGGCGCGATCGCCGGGCAGGCCCGCCGCCTCGGTGCCGGGACGGCCGTGCGGCTGGGCTGACTCAGTCCAGCACTTCCCGCACGGTGCCCGCGGCGACGGTCAGCCGTCCCTCGCGCATCGCGAAGCCCAGCCCCGTGCTCATCGCCACCGGCTGGCCCAGCTCGACGGTCAGCTCGGCGGCCTCGCCCGGCCGGACCACGGAGACGCCGTCGGCGAGGGTCACCACCCCGACGACGTCGCTGGTGCGGAAGTGGAACTGCGGCCGGTAGTTCGCCGCGAACGGCGTCCGCCTGCCCCCCTCGGCGGTCGACAGGATGTGGACGTCCGCACGGAACCGCGTGTGCGGCCGGATGCTGCCGGGCAGGCAGACGACCTGGCCGCGCCGGACCTCGCCGCGCTTCACGCCCCGCAGCAGGATCGCGGCGTTGTCCCCGGCCTCGGCGCGCTCCATCGGCTTGCCGAAGGTCTCCAGCCCGGTGGCCACAGTGGACACCGCGGGCCCGAGCCCGACCACCTCGACCGCGTCGCCGACGGCGAGGGTGCCCTGCTCCACCGCGCCGGTCACGACGGTGCCGCGGCCGGTGATGGTCAGGACGTTCTCGATCGGCATGAGGAACGGCAGGTCCAGCCGCCGCGGCGGGATCGGCACGTGCTCGTCGACCGCCGCGAGGAGGTCGAGGATCCGTTGCGTCCACAGCGGGTCGCCCGCCAGCGCGCGCAGGCCGGACACCCGGACCACGGGCACGGCGTCGCCGTCGAACCCGTAGCGGGTGAGCAGCTCGCGGACCTCCAGCTCGACCAGGTCGAGCAGGTCCTCGTCGTCGGCGAGGTCGGCCTTGTTGAGCGCGACCACGAGGTGCTCGACCCCGATCCGCCGCGCGAGCACGACGTGCTCCCGCGTCTGCGGCATGGCGCCGTCCTGCGCCGAGACGACGAGCACCGCGCCGTCCAGCTGGGCGGCCCCGGTGATCATGTTCTTGACGTAGTCGGCGTGGCCGGGCATGTCGACGTGGGCGTAGTGCCGCGTCGGCGTCTCGTACTCGACGTGCGCGATGTTGATGGTGATCCCGCGCTCGATCTCCTCCGGCGCACGGTCGATGCGGTCGAAGGCGACGTAGCGGTTGGCGCCGCCCTGCTGCTCGGCGAGCACCTTGGTGATGGCGGCGGTGAGGGTGGTCTTGCCGTGGTCGACGTGCCCCATGGTGCCGATGTTCAGGTGCGGCTTGGTCCGCACGTACTGCTGCTTGGTCATGATTTTTCCCTGTGGCGGAAAGGAATGCGCGAAACCGGGTGGAGCGCGTCGACCCTCCCCCGGCGGTTCCGCACGCAGGACAGGGGGAATCGGGGAAGGGTCAGCTTCGAGCGCCGCCGGAGCGTGCCGACAGGGCGCTCGGCAGGGACAGGCCTGCGAGCGTCGCGCTATCGGACACGGGGAACATGACCGGAAGGGTGACACGGCCGAGGTGGCCGTGTCACCCGGTTTTCCCGGCTGCCGGCCGGGCCTGCCCTTGCGGCGAGGTCCCGCCCAGCTCCGAGGGTGAACCGACCGGGCTGCGCACCCGCAGGGTGCGTGCGGGCGGGCTGAAAGGGACTTTCGTCTCACCTGGTGCAGCGAAGGGGACTTTCCTCGCATCGGATGCCAGGAAAGCGCCTTTCAGCTCGCGCTCACCGGTCGATCCAGGTGGGAGGTTCTGAATGACTCATTCAAGACGCCCGGCCCGGTGACCGTATCTGCCGCCGGTCCGCGGTCGTGGGGGGGGGGTGGGGGGGGGGGGCCCCAGAAACCACACACCCCACCCCCGGCC
>NZ_JBDZYD010000004.1:54996-376843 GCF_040064235.1 Amycolatopsis melonis | reverse complement strand
CTCATTCAAGACGCCCGGCCCGGTGACCGTATCTGCCGCCGGTCCGCGGTGGTGAGTGGTAATTCGCGTTAGACCCCGAATTACCACTCACGACAAGCCGCGGCAGACCCTAGTAACCGATGGTGAAGCGGCGCTGAACGAACCGCGGCAGCTCCACCTCGTCGATCAGCGCGACCGCCGCGTCCTCGACGGAGATGCGGCTGCGGCCCTCGGCGTCGAGGACCGGCTGGTCGCCGCCGATCCGGAACCGGCCCGTTCGTTCGCCCGGCGCGATTTCCTCCGCCGGGCTGAAGTAGGTCCACAGCCGGTTGGACGTGCGCAGGACGTTCAGCGCGTCGCGGTGGCCGCGCACCGCCGCCGCGTACTCGCGCGGCAGTCCCAGCGCGTCGAGGGATTCGTGGAGCAGGTGGTCGTGGTCGGCGCGGACGACACCCGGCTCGACCTCCAGGCTGCCCGCCCCGCCGATGACGATCAGCCGCGTCCGCGGGTGCCCGTGCAGTGCTTCCAGGAGTGCCCGGGCCGCCTGCGCGTACACCGACGGGTCGGCGATCGAGCGGTGCACGGTGTCCTGGAAGTCGACCGAGGCGTTGCCCGGCTGGAATCCGCTGATCAGCACGTCCAGCCCGGGCAGGACGGCGGCGACGCTGCCGGCGTCGAGCACGTCGACGCTGCGCCAGGTCACCTCCGGCCGGTCGTCGGTGACGCGGGTGGCGTTCCGGCTGAAGGCCGTCACCCAGTGCCCGCGGGCCAGTGCCTCGTCGAGGACGCGGCGGCCGATCGTGCCGGTCGCGCCGATGATTCCGATGTGCATGTCGCTCCCTCAGTAGCCGTGTACTTCACGGCATGCGGTAACTATACGGCGTGAAGTAAAGATACGGCGTCCCCGGGTCGGTATGATCCAGGACGTGGGAAGCGCGACGACGAGCCGCCGGGCACGGCTGCGGACCGAGACGACGGCGGAAATCAAGCGCGTCGCCCTCGAACTGATGGCCTCGGGCGGGCCCGGCTCGATCACGCTGCGCGCGATCGCCCGCGAAATGGGCATGACGGCCAACGCGATCTACGGCTACTTCGCCACCCGCGACGACCTGCTCACCGCCCTCATCAAGGACGTCTACACCGAACTGGCAGACACCCTGGAAGCAGCACGCGACGCGCTCCCGGAGGCCGACGCGGCCGGCCGCATCCTGGCGTGGGCGCACGCCTTCCGCGACTGGGCACTGGCTCACCCGCAGGGTTTCCGGCTGATCTACGGCGACCCGGTCCCCGGCTACCAGGCACCCGAGGGCGGCGCGGCACCGGAGGCCGAGCACCGCGTCTGCGCGGGCCTGACGGGCTTGGCCGCGGGCGCGTGGCCGGAGGCGTCGGGCCGCTACACCGACGACAGCTTCGACTGGACGGACTTCGACGAGAAGCTGGCCGGCGAAGTGCGCGCGGAGTTCCCGGGCCTGCCCCCGGCGGCCGTCGCGCTCGCCCTGCGGATCTGGGGACACCTGCACGGGCTGGTCTCGCTCGAGGTGCTCGGGCACCTGCGGGCCCAGACGACCAATCCCGCCAAGCTGTACCGCAACGAGATCGCGCGGCTGATCTCGTCGCTGGGCCTCACCCCGCCGCCCGCGACCGCATGACGAGCGCGGCAACGTAGTACACGCACGGCTTTGCGCCGCGGTTGGCGTAGGAATGCTCGACGTCGGCCGGGAAATAGAGCGAATCCCCCGCGTCGAGCCGGTATTCGGTGTCGCCGACCCCCAGGTGCACCGTCCCCGACTCGACGGCGACGAACTCGTGGGAGCCGGGCGCATAGGCGGGGAAGCTGCCGGCGTCACAGCCGGGCGGCAGAGTCGTCCGGATCCATTCGAAGTTGACACCGGGGACGACGGGGGTGAGCACAGTCCGGTGCCACCCTCCGGGTTCGGCAATGTGCTCCTGCTCGGCAGCGCGACGCAGGATGACGCGGTCGGCTTCAAGTCCGGCGAGCAGCCGCGAGAGAGACAGACCCAGGCCGTCGGCAATCCGCGAGAGAACGACGACCGTCGGTGTCTTCTCGCCGCGTTCGATGGCCGACAGCATGCTGACACTGACCCCCGCATCCTTCGCGAGAGCGCTGAGCGCCAGCCTGCGGCTCGCCCGCAGCTCGTGCAGACGGCGGCCGAGGAGGACCGGATCGATCATTCCTCTATAATAGCGACCATGTCCACTATAGAGGAAATCCGGCCGGCGACGGAAGCCGACGCGGAAGGCATCGCGGCCGTCTTCGCCCCGTATGCCACAGATTCCGTCGTCACGTTCGAGACGGCGCCGCTGTCGCCGGACCAGTGGCGGGCGAAGATCCGGGAGAGCGAGCTGCCGTTCCTGGTCCTGGACCGCGACGGGGAGATCCTCGGCTACGCGCTGGCGGCACCGTGGCGTCCCAAACCGGCATACCGGTTCTCGGCGGAGACGACGATCTACCTGTCCCCGACGGCGACGGGCCGCGGCCACGGCCGCCGTCTGCTGGACGAGCTGCTGAAGCGCTGCGCGGAAGCGGGAGTACGGCAGGCGATCGCGGTGATCGTGGACTCGGGCAACCCGGCCTCCCGTAACCTCCACCGGGCGGCGGGGTTTGCCGATGCGGGAGTGCTGCGCCGCGTCGGCTTCAAGCACGACCGGTGGCTCGACACCCTGCTGATGCAGCGGGAACTGGGGTGAATCGGAAAGCCGGTCACGCACCACGGAACGCAGTGCGTGACCGGCCGGAAATCAGGACGCCCAGGGAGCGCTGACCACCCAGCTGACGTCGTCGTTGTACGCGTTCGCGCTGTCGAACGTGTTCGGGCCGCCGTCCGCCGCGATGTACACGATGTTGTTGTAGTGGCGGACCAGCCGGTCGGAATAGTTCACCGACCGCAGGGAGGTTCCCTGCCCGCTTCTGCCTGCCTCCGGGCAGAACGTCGCGTCCTGGGCGAACAGCGAACTTCCGTCGTTGGCCTGCAAATGCAGCTGGTAGTTCTGGTGCCGCAGGTACTGCCCGGCCGTGTTCCTCGACTCGAACGAGACGCAGCTGCTGTTCGACAGCCCGGCCCGCACGGTCCAGGACGCGTTGCCCTTCTCCGTCGCGGAACTGGCGCTGTTCACCACCGCAGTGTCCACTGTGGAGCCGGTGTGGTGCATGTAGCGGTCGGTGCAGCACGCCGTGGTGGCCCGCAGCGAGACGGTCGAACCGGGCGTCAGGCCGGCTCCCGCGGGAACGGTGGCGTACCCGGCCGCGGCGATGTTGCCCTGCACCGCGTTTTCTGTTGCATCAGAAGGATAACCGGACGTCATCACGCCTTCGTAGAAGGTGCCGCGGGCGCCGACGCTGTTGTCGCCGCCGATGCCCAGGATGATCGCGCCTTCCTTCTTCATCGGGTTGTAGCCCGCCACGTTCGGGCGCACGCCGTCGTAGAACGTCGACACGCCGCCGGATTGGGCGTTGCCGCCGCGGATGGCCCAGTGGTTGGGCCCGCCCTTGATGATCGCGGTCAGGAACCGGTGGCTGATGCTCGGGTCGTTGGCGTTGTAGCGCTGGTTCACCCCGGAGAACAGGCCGTTTTCCAGGTCCGCCATGATCCACGGACCGTTGCCGGCACCGTAACCCCAGGTCTTGCTGTTGCCGAAGTAGATGGCCTCCATCGTGCCGTTGCCGTTGTCGCGGCTGTTGCGCTCGGCATTGCCGTAGTCGAAACAACAGCCGCCGTTGTAGTGCGTGCCGTCGAAAATGGCGTACATGCCTTCGGGCTGGTCGCCGGTGGCGACGCCGTTGGTGTTGTTGTTGCGGTAGCCCGTACCCGGCGCGATGTAGACGCCGTAGGCCTTGTGGCCGCCGACGGTGATCGGCGCCGCGGTGGCATTGGCCAGGTTGTCGTACCCGCCCGCGGCCGGGCCGTTGAACCCGCCCGGCGGCGCCTGCGTGAGCCGGTTGTTGCGGCCCGACTGGTCGTAGATGATGGTGATCAGGCAGCTGGTCCCGGCGCAGAACGAGTCCTGCGCCGCCGCGTCGGCGACCCCGCCCGCGGTCAGCGGGGCGATGTCGCGGGTGGCGTTGTCCGAAGCGCGCCGGACCTGGTAGAGCGGGCCGGTGTAGGCGCCGTACAACGCCCTCGTGGTGCTGTGCGCGGCCACGCACGGCGTGCCGCCTGCCGCATAGATGTCGCACGGCCCCTGCGTGGCGGCCTGCGAAACTCCCCCGTTTATCAGGAGTCCTGCGACGAGCGTGCCGACCGAGAAAACTGCCGCGGCCAGTGCCGATCTCGACTGTCGTGCCATGTTGATCTCCCGCCTGCGTCCGGGATTACCAAGGTGTCGGGCCGACGATTGTGAGCGCTAACATAGCGCCCGGTTTACACGGACGCAACGGGCAGTTTTCCTCGCCGGGCAGTCCGATTTGCCCGGATTTTTCCCTCTATTGTGGACGCGTCCGAAGTGGACGCTCGGAGAAAGCGCCTTCAGGACCGGGACTTCGCGCGCAGGTGCAGCCGCTCCCCCTGCTTCCCGAACAGGCTGAGGATCTCGGCGGGCCTGCCGACCGCGCCGAACCAGTGCGGCAGCCGGGTGTCGAACTCCGCCGCCTCGCCGGGCCCCAGGATCATGTCGCGGTCGGCGAGGATCAGCCGCAGCCGCCCCGACAGCACGTACAGCCACTCGTAGCCCTCGTGCACCTGAGGTTCCGGCTCGCCCGGGTCCGGGTCGAGGATCATCTTGAACGCCTGCGGCGCGCCGGGCTGGCGGGTCAGCGGGAGCACCGTCATCGACGTGCCGTTGTGCCGCGGGATGCGGCGGGCGGTCAGCCGCACGCGCGGGTCGCCGACCTCCGGGGCGCCGACCAGCTCGTCGAGCGGCACCTGGTGGGCCTGGGCGATCGGCAGCAGCAGCTCCAGGCTCGGCTTCCGCTGGCCGGACTCCAGCCGCGACAGCGTGCTCTTCGAGATGCCGGTGGCCGCCGACAGGTCGGCCAGCGTGACCCGCCGCTGCGTGCGGACCCGCTTGAGGCGCGGGCCGACCTCGGCGAGTGCCTGGGTGATCGCGTCCGTCATGCTCCCAGGAAACCCGCTTTTCCCGGAAACGGCAACATTGATTGTCGGATCCGCGAAGCCTGGTTCATGGTGGCGGCATGAGCGAACACAACGACTTCGACGTCCTGGTGGTGGGTGGCGGCGCGGCGGGTCTCAGCGCCGCCCTGATGCTGGGCCGGGCCCGGCGGCGCGTCGCCGTCGTCGACGCCCGGGCCCCGCGCAACGCCCCGGCGTCGCACATGCACGGCTTCCTGTCCCGCGACGGCCTGCCGCCGTCCGACCTGCTGAAGATCGGCCGCGAGGAGCTGCGCGGCTACGGCGTGGAGCTCCTCGAAGACAGCGTGACGCGGCTCGAACCGGGCTTCACCGCGCGGCTGGCGAGCGGACGGCAGCTGAGCGCCCGCCGGGTGCTCGTCGCGACCGGCGTCCACGACGACCTGCCGGACATCCCGGGCCTGCGGGAAAGCTGGGGCACCGACGCGGTCACCTGCCCGTACTGCCACGGCTACGAGGTGCGCGACCAGCCGCTCGGCGTGCTCGGCACGGAGGCCGGGAGCGTCGAGCACGCGCTGCTGGTGCGCCAGTGGTCGCCGGACGTCGTCTACTTCGCCCACACGGCCCCACTGTCCGAAGAGGACCGTGCACGGCTCGACGCGCGCGGAATCCGGGTCGTCGAAGGAACAGTGACCGCCCTGCGGCGCGAAGACGGCCACCTCACCGGCGTCGAAATCGGCGACCGGTTCGTGCCGCGGACGGCGCTGTTCCTGCGCACCCGGACCGTGCCGCACGACGAGCTGCTGCGCGCGCTCGGCTACGAGGAAGGCAGCACCGACGCGACCGGGAGGACGAACGTGCCGGGCGTGTGGGCCGCGGGCAACGTGATCGACGCGCGCGCAACCGTGATCATCGCCGCGGCCCAGGGCGCGGCCGCCGCGGGCGCGCTCAACCACGACCTGGTCGCCGAGGACACCCAGCGGGCAGTGGACGCGTTCGCCGGTTTCACCCCGGCGGCCGAGCGCGCGGTGGCCGGAGCGCACTGACGAGTGGTCTGCCGCGGCTTGTCGTGAGTGGCAATGAGGGTTCTAACCCGAATTACCGCTCACGACAGCCGCGGCAGACTGGGCTGCTCACGCGGTGCGGCCGCGATCCGCGCAGCCAAGGCGGGCCGCCAGCTCGGTGAGGGCCTGCCCCAGCGGCCGGTCCACCCGGACCGCCGCGTGGCGGTCGCCGCGGGTTTCGCCGCGGTTGACGATCAGCACCGGCTTGCCCGCGGCCGCCGCGTGGCGGACGAACCGGAGCCCGGACATCACCGTCAGGGACGAACCGAGCACCAGCAGCGCCGCGGCGTCGTCGACCAGCCGGTAGCACTGCTCGACCCGCGGCCGCGGCACGTTCTCGCCGAAGAACACGACGTCCGGCTTGAGGACGCCGCCGCAGTCCGCGCACGGCACCGTGGTGAACCGGCGCACGACCTCGGCGGGCAGCTCGACGTCGCCGTCCGGGTTGATCCGCGTGGCCTCCGCGGCGAACCCCGGGTTGGCCGCCCGCAGCCGTCGGTCCAGCTCGGCACGCGGGCTGGTGCGGCGGCAGTCCAGGCAGATCACGCGGTCGAGGCTGCCGTGCAGCTCGATCGCGTCCGTGGTGCCCGCCGCCTGGTGCAGGCCGTCGACGTTCTGGGTGACGACGCCGCGGACGTACCCGGCTTCGCCCAGCGCGGCGACCGCGCGGTGGCCGTCGTTCGGGGCGGCGCGGGCGATCGTGCGCCAGCCGAGGTGGCTGCGCGCCCAGTACCGCTGCCGCCCCTCGGCGCTGGTGACGAACTCGTCGTAGGTCATCGGCGTGTGGCGGCGCAGGCTGCCGGTCTCGCCGCGGTAGTCGGGGATGCCGGACTCGGTGGACAGCCCGGCCCCGCTGAGCACGGCGACCCGGCCGCGCGCGACGACGCCGGTCAGCTCGTCGAGGCTCGACGTCCGCGGCAGCGGGGCCTCGGCCGACGTCCAGGACAGGGTGGGTCGGGTCCGCACTAGGCCAGGGTACGGGCTGCGGGCAGGTGCTTCTCGAACCAGTGCTGGGCGTAGGGCTCGTCGTTGAACGCCGGGACCTCGCGGTAGCCCGCGGCCCGGTAGAGCCCGATCGCCTCGGTGAGCGCGTGGTTGGTTTCCAGCCGCAGGGTCCGCACGCCCCGCCGGGCCGCGTGCGCCTCCAGCTCGCCCAGCAGCCGGCGGCCCAGCCCGAGCCCCCGCGCCGACGGCGCCACCCACATCCGCTTGACCTCCGCGGGCGCGTCCTCGTGGAACTTCACCGCCCCGCAGCCGACGGGCTCACCGTGCAGGGTGGCCACGAGCAGGACGCCCGCGGGCGGCGTCAGCTCGGCATCGGCCGCGGAAATGCTGCGCCGCGGGTCGAAGCCGCCGTCGAACCGCCCGGCCAGCTCGGCAAAGTAGGCACGCAGGCAGAACCGGGCATCCGGATGCCCGGGCGGCCGCGGCGAGACGTCGACCGCGGACGCGGTCAGCAGGCGTTCGACCTCGCCCATCGCGGCGACGAGCCGGGTGCGCTGCCCGTCGGACAGCGGCGCGAGAACGGCAGCGGCGGCGTCATCGGACAGCCGGTCGAGAACGGCCCGTTCGGCCAGCCCGGCCTCGGTGAGCCGCGCGGTCCGCACCCGCCCGTCGGCCCCGCTGCGCTCGACCCGCACGAGCCCGTCCTGCTCCAGCGCACGCAGCAGCCGGCTCAGGTAGCCGGAGTCGAGTTCCAGGTGTGCACGCAGCTCGCGGACATCCCGCCCGGCGACGCCGATTTCCCACAGCACCCGCGCCTGCCCCAGCGGCCGGGTGCGAGCGAGGAAGGCGTCCTGGAGCACGCCGGTGCGCAGGGTCACCGTCCGGTTGAACCGCCGGACGGTGTCGACCAGGTTCCGGTCCATTCCCTGACTATAGTCAGAGATTCCGCGATCGCATCCGGGTGACGCTGGGCGTTGTCCCTTTCACATTCCGCACACCCGCCCGATGGTTTGCGGTAGACCGGAAGTTCGACTGGTGGGCTGCGGGCTGGGGAACGCGATGGCCGACGAACCGGAGCACGGCGCGAGATCGGTGACGAACCAGCTGCCGGGCACGGTCGCCGGTTCGGTGGTGCAGGCGGGCTCGATCGGGCAGGTCGTCCTCGCCCCGCGGCGGCAGGACCTGCCGGTCCCCCGCCAGCTGCCGCCTGCCGTACGCGACTTCGCCGGCCGCGACGGCCAGCTCGCCCGGCTGGACGACCTGCTGCTCGGCCGTCCGGACGCCATGGTGATCGCCGCGCTCGACGGCACCGCGGGCGTCGGGAAGACGACGCTGGCCGTGCAGTGGGCGCACCGCGTCGAACGCCACTTCCCCGACGGCACGCTGTTCACCGACCTGCGCGGCTACGGCCCCAGCGCGCCCGTGCGGCCGGAGCTGGTGCTCGCGTCGTTCCTCCACGTCCTGGGCGTCGAGGAGGACCGGATCCCCGCCGAGCTGGACGCCCAGATCAGCGTGTACCGCTCGGTGCTCGCCGGACGCCGGGTGCTGATCCTGCTGGACAACGCGGGCACCGCCGAGCAGGTCCGGCCCCTGCTGCCGGGCACGCCCGGCTGCGTCGTGCTGGTCACCAGCCGGGCGAGCCTGACCGGGCTGCTCGTCGCCGAAGCGGCCAGCCAGCTGACCCTCGACCTGTTCACCCCGGCGGAAGCCCACGCCCTGCTCCGGACGGTCCTCGGGGCCGACCGGGTCGCCGCCGAACCCGAAGCCGTCGCCGGCCTCGTCGAGGTCTGCGCCCGGCTGCCGCTGGCGCTGCGGATCGCCGCCACCCGCGTCGCCACCCGCCGCCACACCAGCGTCGCCGACGTCGTGGCGGACATCGAGAGCGAGCAGAACAGGCTGGATGTGTTGAGCAGCAGCGGAGACGAACGCAGTGCCGTGCGGAGCGTGTTCGACTGGTCGTACACGCGGCTGTCGGGCGAACACGCGGACCTGTTCCGGCGGCTGGGCCTGCATCCCGGTGCCGAGCTGGGCGTGCCCGCCGCCGCGGCGGTCGCCGGGATCGACGTCGCCACCGCCTACCGGCTGCTGGAAGCACTGGCCGACATGCACCTGATCGAGTCCGTCGGCGGCCGGCGCTACCGGTTCCACGACCTGCTGCACGCCTATGCGGCGCACCGCGCCGAACGCGACGACGACGCGGACAGCCGCCGGGCCGCCCTGACCCGGCTCGTCACGTGGTACGCGCGCACTGCCCAGGCCGCCGACCGGCTGGTCTTCCCCGGCCTCGAGCAGCCGGACATCGACCTGCCAGCGGCCGGACCCGACCTGCCGCTGGCCGATCGCGCCGAGGCGCTCGCCTGGCTGACCACCGAGCAGGCGAACCTCCTGGCCGTGCTGCGCGTGGCCACCGAACCCGAGGCCGCCGTGGCCCTGGCCGCCGCCGCGCGGTTCCTCAGCCTCCGGGAACGCGGCTTGTGGCCGCTGCGGCTGGAAGCCGAAACCCTCGGGCTCGCCGCGGCGTCCGGAAACCGCGCTGCGGAGGCGTTCCTGCTCGGCTTCCGGGGCGACACCCTCGCCGATCTGGGGCGCTGGGACGACGCCGAGGCCGACTTCACCCGGCTGCTCGCCCTGGCGCGGGAACTCGGCGACGTCGTCCGGCAGCGGGTGGCGCTGGTGGGCCTGGGACAGCTCCGCTTCCTCCAGGAGCGCTACCCGGAGGCACGCGACTTCTATCTCCGGGCCCTGCCGCCGGCCCGGCAGGCGGGCGGCCGTCCGGAAGCCGTCGTCGAGTGCAATCTCAGCCGGATCAGCGTCCGCCTCGGCGAATTCGGGCAAGCCCTCGCGCACGCCCAACGGGAACTCGCGCTGCGCCGGGAGACCGACGACCGCGTCGGCGAGGCCTATGCCCTGTGCGACGTAGCCGTGGCGTGGCAAGGACTGGGTGACCACGACACGGCGATCGAGCACGCGAACCAGGCCATCGCGTTGTACCGGACCCTCGCCGGCACCGAAGCGCTGCTCGCCGAGGCTCTCGAGACGGTGGCCGTCTCCCTCGAACGGACCGGCAACGCCCCCGCCGCCGTGGAGCGCCTGACCGAAGCCGGTGCACTGCTCGAGAACCTCGACGCGGACCGGGCCGAAACCCTCCGCGCCCGGGCGCGGGACCTGACGTCCCGGGAGTGACTCACCCGCAGACCGGGCAGTCGGCCCGAGGCGACTCCGGGCCGAGCGCGAAGCTGTCCTGCAGGGTGACGAGGTTGAAGCCGAACTCGCAGTTGGTGCGCAGCGCGGGCGCGCCGGTGAGCAGGCTCAGCGTGGCGTGTGCGGCCAGCTGGCCGGCGATCCCGGCCGACACGGCATTGGCCGCGTGGTGGCGGACCTTTCCGGCCGCGGCCGGGAACGTCCGCGGCGGCAGCCCGGCCCGGCGTTCGCGTTCGGCGACACGGGCGCACTCGTGGCAGGGGCCGGTCCCCGGCCGGTACAGCCCGCAGCTGACCTGGGGGCCGTGGTAGCCGCCGTGCACCCACGCGGTCCCGGTCGCCACGCACGCGCGGTTGGCCCACGCCCGGATCTCGCCGGGCTGGTCGGCGGCCAGTAGCAGGACGTCGAAGCCGGTCGCGAGCCGCTGCAGCACCGCGGGACCGTCGACGTGGAGCCGTTCGCCGGTGACCCGGACCTCGCCGTTGTGCGCGCGCAGGCGGTCGACCGCGGCCTCGACCTTGGGACGGCCGAGGTCCCGTTCGGTGAACAGGATCTGCCGGTTGAGGTTGGACAGCTCGACGACGTCGGGCTCGACGCAGTGCACGTGCCCGACCCCGGACACCACCAGCGTCTGGGCGGCGGTGCAACCGACCCCGCCGACACCGACCACCACGACCCTGGCCGCGCGCAGCAGCAGCTGCGTGTCCCAGCTCGTGCGGCGCGGCGTGCGGTCCATCCAGCGGAACAGCGCCCTGCTCCGCCCGTAGCGTTCGCGCTCGGCGGCGGTGAGCCCGGCGGGGTCCGGCGCACCGGCGTCTTCGGCGTATCCGGCGCGGACCAGGTCGCCGATGGCCGCCCGGACGTCGTCGGGAGTTCTGGCGGGGTGGCGGCGGACCAGGTCGGCGACGACCTGGTCCGTGGTCCGCGAACCGTCGAGCAGCTCGAGCAGCGTCCACACCCAGCCGTCGGGATCGGCGATGTCGGCGGCGATGCCCGCGACGATGCCCCCGATCCGGATGCGGTCGGCACCGTGGCGGACCGGGAGGTGCTCGGGCTTGATGGCAGGACGCTGCACGGCTGTTCCTCCTCGTTAGCTCGACTGGGTGGGGTTGCAGAAGGCCGGTTCACGGTCCGCTTCACTGAATTCGATCATGCTGTCGCACCTCCTTTCCGGTCTGCGCACGGAGAACCGCGAGCTTCGCCGGCAGGCAGCCGTACCGGTGATTCGTCATCGTGCTCCGCTCGTTCGGTGCTCGAACTGGACACCGGAAGCATGAAAGCCGCGACGGTCAATGCCGTGTCCGTCGCGCAGTCAACCGCGCGACAGCGGCCTGTCGAACGTGACAAATCAATGTCAGCACAGGTCACAGCGGTGGCGCGGGCGCACGGGCGAATGCGAGACTCGGAATGGGCGAGGAAGATCAGCGATCCCGGGAGGGGGGAAAGCTGGCGGGATGGAGATCGCATTCGGAATTCTCGGGCAGACTACCATGCGAATGCACGGTCGTTTGACCACCGGCTGGGGCTCCGCCAGCCTGCGCAAGGTGCTGGCCGTGCTGCTCACGGATCCCCAGGCACGCATGGACATGACCCGGCTGGTGGACTGGGTGTGGCCGGTCGACGAACCGGCGCCGAACGACCCGGTTTCCACGTTCCGCACCTACGCCGCGCGCATCGGCAAGGCGATGCGCGAAGCGGGTGTTCCGGCGACTCTCCGCACGATCGACGGCGCATTGCGGCTCGACGTCGAACGGTCCGCAATCGACTATTTCACCTTCGAAAACCTGATCGGCACGGCACGCAGCCACAGCCGGGAAAACGACCACGAAACGGCGCTGGAAATGGCGTCCGCGGCACTCGGCCTGTGGCAGGGCCAGCCGCTCGCGGACCTGACCTCCCAGCGCGCCCAAGACTGGCGTTATTCGGTGGTGAACAATGTCTGGCTGCCGGCGAACCAGCTGCTGCTGGGCGAGCTGATCGCCCTCGGCCGGTTCGACACCGCGTTGCAGAAGCTCGACAAGCTCCAGCGCGAGCACCGGACCGACATCGGGCTGGCCCGCCGTCGCCTGCACGTGCTGCGCGAACTCGGCCGCACCGACGACATGGGTGCCTACCACCTGTCGGTCCGCAGGCTGCTCCTCGCCGACGACGACCAGGCCGCGGCCGCGGATTTGCTCGCCTACTACAACTCGCTGGCGAGCAAGACACCGGCGACCCGGGGCGCGCGGAGCGCGGCCGAGCGGCTGGCCTCGCTTCCCCGGCCCCGGCCGCCCTCGGACCCGCCCCGCAGCCTGCTGCCGGCACCGGCCCCGCGCGGGCGGTCGCTGCTGCCGCCTGCCGCGTCCGGTTTCGTCGGCCACCACGATCTGCTCAGGACGCTCGACGACCTCGCCCGCAGCGCCGACGGCCGGTTCCGCCCCGGCGTGATCGTGCTGGACGGCCTGGCGGGCATCGGGAAGACGGCGCTGGCGGTGCACTGGGCGCACCGGCAGTACGGCAGGCTGGTCGACACGGCGTTGTATCTCGACCTGCACGGCTTCGACGGCGGACGTCCGGTCAAGGCCGACGACGTGGTCGACGAGCTGCTCGACGCGTTCGAAGTACCGATCGCCCGCCTGCCGACCCGCGCCCGGCGGGAAGCGAAGCTGCGCGAGCTCCTCGCCCAGACGCGCACGCTGGTGGTGCTCGACAACGCGGCGAACTCGGCGCACGTGCTGCCGTTGCTGTTCACGCTCTCCCCGTGCCTGCTGCTGGTGACGAGCCGCCTGGGGCTGACGGCGCTGGCCAGCCGCCACGGCGCGCGGCGCTGCTCGGTCACCCCGCTCAACGAGCCGCACGCGGTCGCCATCCTGACCAGCCGCATCGGTGCCCGCGACGCGCGGGAACAGGAGCCGCTGGCGCGGATCACGGAGTTGTGCGGCGGGGTTCCCCTGGCACTGCAGCTGGTGGCCCACCACATCGAAAGCCGCCACGGAATGGCGCTGACGGAGTTCGCCGACGAGCTGCGCGACCAGGGCAGGCTGCTGGACATCGGCGACGACGGCGACGATCCGCCGTCGAACATGCGGGCCGCGCTTCTGGTCACCTACAACGCACTTCCGCCCGAGGCCGGCAACCTGCTGCGGCTGATCGGCCTGTCCCCGATGCCGGAGCTGACACTGCACGCGGCCGCCGCACTGGCCGGCCTGCCTCCGAAGGAGGTCCAGCACGCGCTCGACGTGTTGGTCAGCACGCATTTCCTGACCCACACGGGCAATCGCGGGCGGTACCGGGTCCACGACCTGCTGCGGACTTTCGCCCGCGACCTGGCAGAGCGCCCCGAGTACGCCGTCGCCCGCGAGGAAGCCGAGCGCAGGCTCCTGTCGTTCTATCTGCACACGGGTTTCGCCGCCGACCGGCTGCTGTTCCCGTTCCGGCCGGCGGTGCCGATGCTCCCGGCGGAGCACGGAATTCCGTCGATCGAGTTCTCGTCGGAAAGCGCTGCCGCGAACTGGCTGCTGGAGGAGAAGGGCAATTTCGACCGTCTCGTTCCATGGGCCGCACAGCGTGGCTATCACGAATACTCCTGGCGCATCCCGCATACTCTCTACGGCATTTACCGCAGGTATGGTTTCTACGGCGAACTGCGCGACGCCTACGGCGTTTCGATAAACTCCCTCCAATCGGTGAACGACCTCGAATCGGAGGGAGCGTCCAGGAGTGACCTGGGTGCCATTCATTTCGCGCTGGGCGACTGGGAAGCAGGATTGCAGGAACTGCACCTCGCGGCCGCCATCGCCCAGAAAACGCACAGTGCCATCGGAATAGCCACGTCCCTGTTGCACCTGGGCACCTACGAGGCCCAGGCCGGCCACCTGGACGCGGCGGAGGAACTGTACCGGCGTGCACTCGACCGGATCGCCGCCACGGCCGGCGCGGGGACCGAGTCCGCCATCCTGCACCGGCTCGCCGGAACCCTGCGCAGCCGCGGACGCCACGGCGAAGCACTGGCGCTGTACAGCCAGGCGTTGAACCTGCGGGAGACGATCGGCAACCGGCACGGCCAAGCCGACACGCTGGCCGAGATGGCCGCAACGCTGTGCGAGCAGTACCAGTACGAGGACGCGCAGCACTACGGCGAGCGCGCGCTGGTGATCATCGAGCAGATCAACGACATCGAGGTCGGCCCACGAGCCTGCTGCGTACTGGCCAAGGTGCACCACAGGCAGTCCCACCACCCGGCGGCGATCGGCTACGCGCGCCAAGCGGTCCGGCTGGCCATGCGCAACCACAGCGCCGAGGTCGAGGCAGAGGCCTTGGACATACTCGGCCACGCATTGCACGAAACGGGCCGCCGAGCGGCCGCCGAGGAGGGCTGGCTCATCGCCGCGGCGATTTATGCCGACCTGGGGAACGCCGACGGTGAGCGGCACGTTCGCGAGGACTTGGTCCTTCTTTCGGGTGACGCCGAGAGCACGGTCGACAATACTCGCCGGTAACGTGAAACCTACTCCGGTTCATACACGACCCGGGCGCGCCGCAGCATGCTACCCGCGAGTACATATCACCCGTTAGGGTTTACGAACGCCCAAGGCAGAGTGAGCGCACCCGAATCGAGGACATGGGACACACGGTGTGTTTGGGACCCCCAAACGAGGCCGCCATCGAAGCCCGGATAGTGTGATCCACACGACCCCCACCCGGGCCGTAAGAACCGAACCGCGCCACCGCGCGAGAGGCCGCCTCGAGACGTCCCCTGAAATTGGATTCAAGAAAGTAAAAACACAATCCATGCAAGAAGTTCGTCCAGTTCGCGCCGCAGCGGTGGCCTCTGCGCTCGTTCTCAGCGCCACCGTGGCTGTCATGCCCACCCCAGAGGTGAGCACCCCGCAGACAACGCATATCGCCTCCGGGATCACATGTAGCCAGCCTCCCCGAGTCTTCGGCGAGGATTACTGGAATCCGGAGAGGAAAATCCTCTGCAACGGGGCAGCGGACGCGATCGCGTAACTGCCGGTTTGACCGGTGGTGGGGCAGCGACGAGCACGCTGTCCCACCCCACGCACAGGTGGGCCCCGCTTTCGGGCCTTGTGCAGCAGGTAGGCGGCCGTATCCTCGAAGGGGACCGGAGGGGGTCGCCCATGCCTGAGCCTGTCCTGATGTCCGTGGCCGCAGCTGTTGCCGGGAGGGTTGCCGCGGCGCTCTACACCCTCGTCAAGGCCAAGTTCGCCGATGATCCCGATGCCACGGCCGTTCTCGAGGCCGCCGAGGGGGCCGCGCAGGACTCGCCGCAAGTACGGGATCTCGCCGAGACCCTCGAAGCCAAGCAAGCTTCCGATCCCGCCTTCGGGGAGCAGCTGCGGACCGAATGGGAACGCTCCTCCGTCGGGCAGCAGGCCGAGTACGGGGGCGTCACCAACCAGGTCTCCGGCAGCGTCGGCGGGAACGTCGTGCAGGCGCGGGACATCGACGGCGACATCACCTTCTGAAGCGGCCGCTCCCCCACACCGAACCCTCGTCCACGAAGGGTTCCAGCAGTCCGGTCAGGCGGGCGTCGCCGCGGGTGTTCAGTTTGTCCGATGCTATGCGGCGGGCCACTCCGGCCAGGAAGTCCGCCATCTGGACTCGGGCGTCCGTGCGGGAGTCGACGAACCGGACTCCTGCCAGGCGGGGGCCCAGCGTGGACTTCAGCTGGAGGACGCGCTCGGCCGTCAGGGCCAGCTGCTCGTCGTGGACCAGCTCGACCGGGGTTGCCTCCGCGCTCCAGTGGCGGACCGTGTGGATCACCGCCGGGACCAGGGGGTCCAGGACCGGGACGAAACCCGGGTCCGTCGCCAACCTCGCCCGGTAGGCCGCCACGCGGTCCTCTCCGTCGCGGAAGCGGGCCAGGATCTCGCCCGCTTCGCCGCCGCTCTGCGCCAGCTCGGCTACCAGGGCGAAGAACTCCTCCGGGGACGTCGTCACGCCGCGGCGGGGGTTGAGGCGCAGCACGCTGGTGAATGCCGCCAGGAAGAAGTTCCAGCGGGCCGCTCCGAAGGCCACCGGGCCCGTGCGGTGGAGCGTGCGGGCCAGCTCTTCCGTGCCCTCGTCGGCCAGCAGCGTGACCGCCGCGCGGACCGCGAAGAACGTCTTGTCGGTCAGGTGCACGTGACCGCGGCCTGCCAGCGGGCCGTCCGGGGCGAGGAGCCATTCCAGCACCGGGCGGTGCTTGGCGCGCAGCAGGTGGTTGGCCTTGTACTCCTCCGCGGGCGAGCCGATGCGGGCCCGGATCTCGCGCAGGCAGGCCTCCGCCTCCTCCGGCGTCAGCCGCACGCCGGCGTGGGCGAAGACGTCCGTTTCGCCGCCGAGCAGGTTCTCGCCCTCGGACCCCGACTCGTCGCAGGCGATCTCGACCGGGGGCACCTGCCCGATCGTGCCAGACGCGCCGGGCCGCGGCGACCGGTTTACCGTCTGGGCCCACGGTGGCGGCGGCCCGTGGTTGACTGGCCGCATGCTGCCCTGGGACGGCACCCTCGCCGGCCGGCTCGACCGGCACACCGTCACTTCCGAGCTGCTGCGCGGGAACCCGCTCGGCGACCCGCACGAACGGCCGCTGTGGGTGTACGTCCCGCCGGGCTACGACGGCGGCGAGCGCTATCCGGCGGTGTACGTCATCCAGGGCTACACCGGGCACCTGACGATGTGGGCCAACCGGACCCCGTTCCGGCAGCCGTTCGTGGAGACGGCCGACGCCGTCTTCGCCGAGGGCGCGCCGGGGTGCGTCGTCGTGTACGTCGACGCGTGGACCGCGTACGGCGGCTCGCAGTTCGTCGACTCGCCGGGCACCGGGCGCTACCACTCCTACCTGTGCGACGAGATCGTGCCGTGGGTCGACGCGCGCTACCGGACCATCCCCGACCGCGAGTCACGCGCGATCGCGGGCAAGTCCTCGGGCGGCTTCGGCGCGATGATCACGCCGATGCTGCGTCCCGATCTCTTCGGCGCCTTGGCCACGCACGCGGGCGACTCGCTGTACGAACTGTGCTACGTGCCCGACTTCGGCAAGGCGGTCCGGGCCCTGCGCGACTACGACCAGGACATCCACGCGTGGTGGGCGGACTTCCGCAGCCGTCCGGCGTTCACCCGGCCGGAAGACCCGGTGCTGCTGCAGCTGCTCGGGGTTTCGGCGTGCT
This sequence comes from Amycolatopsis melonis, assembly GCF_040064235.1. NCBI lineage: Bacteria > Bacillati > Actinomycetota > Actinomycetes > Pseudonocardiales > Pseudonocardiaceae > Amycolatopsis > Amycolatopsis melonis. Next base: position 359,458 of record NZ_JBDZYD010000004.1, on the reverse strand, counting down.
TCTCGGCGGCCGCGGACGGAACACCGGAACTGCCGTTCGACCCCGCGACCGGCGTGGTGCGGCCCGCGGTGTGGCAGCGCTGGCTCGGCTGGGACCCGGTCCGGATGGTGCCGGGCCACGCCGAAGCGGTGCGTTCGCTGCGGGCGGTGTGGATCGACGCGGGCACCAGCGACGAGTACTTCCTCGACGTCGGCGCGCAGGCGTTCCGGGCGGAACTCGCGCGGGCGGGCCTGCCGGACGAGCGGGTGCACTTCGAGCTGTTCGACGCCGGGCACGGCGCGATCGACTACCGCTACCCGCTTTCGCTGGCCTGGCTGGCCGGACGGCTGGCCCGATGACGCCGCCGGTCACCGAAACCGAGCTGACCCTGCCCGGCGGGCGCCGCCTGCACGTCCACGACACCGGCGGTCCCGCCCGGCTCACTGTCTTCTGGCACCACGGCACGCCCAACACCGGCGCGCCGCCCGGGCCGTTGCTGCCGCTGTCGCGGGAACTGGGTGTGCGGTGGGTGTCGTTCGACCGGCCCGGGTACGGCACTTCCACGCCGGTGCCCGGACGGCGCGTCGGCGACGTCGCGGAGTGCGTGACCGCCGTCGCCGACGCGCTCGGCATCGGCCGCTTCGCCCTCATGGGCCACTCCGGCGGCAGTTCGCACGCGCTCGCCTGCGCCGCGCTGCTGCCCGGGCGGGTGGTCGCCGTGGCGAGCCTCGCCGCGGTGGCGCCGTTCGGCGCCGAGGGCCTCGACTGGTTCGGCGGCATGGCCGCCGCGAGCGCCGCCTCACTGCGCGCGGCCACCGAAGGGCGGGCGGCCAAGGAAAAGCACGAAGCCGCCGCGGAGTTCGACCCGGACGTCTTCACCGCCGCCGACCTGGCCGCGCTCCGCGGGTCGTGGTCGTGGCTGAACGAGGTCGTCCGGGCGGCGCTCGCGGACGGGCCCGGCGGCCTGATCGACGACGACCTCGCCTACGTCCGGCCGTGGGGCTGCGACCCCGCCGGGATCACCGCGCCCGTCCTGCTGCTGCACGGCGAAGAGGACCGGATGATCCCCGCCTCGCACAGCGCCTGGCTCGCCGGGCGCTGCCCGGACGCGGAGTACCGGCCCTTGCCCGGCGAGGGACACCTGTCCGTGCTGCACCACGCGGCCGACGCCCTCCGGTGGCTCGCCCGGCACGGCGAAGCGATGTGACGCAGCGGCCTGCCCGCCACGGCCACGCGACTTGACGCACCAGCCCGCCCGCTACGGGGAAGCGACATGACGCACCAGCCCGCCCACCACAGCCACGCAACATGACGCAGCGGCCCGCCCGCCACGGCGACGCGACATGACGCACCAGCCCGCCCGCCACGGCGACGCGACGTGACGCGACGGCCACTCCGCCGCAGCCACGCAACATAAGGCACAGGCCCGCCCGTCACGGCGAAGCGACGTGACGCACCAGCCCACCCGTCACGGCCAAGCAACATGACGCACCAGCCCGGCCGCCACCGCCACCGCCACATGACGCGGCGGCCAGCCCGTCACAGCCACAGCACCAGCGAAGCAACCACCGGCGCGACGTAGAGCAGCGGGAACACCAGGTGCCCGTACGACCGCGCGCGGGCCACCGTGACGAGCGCGCCGGCGAAGTACAGCACCAGGCCGATCGCCGCCGCGATGCCGAGCGGTGGCACGAACAGGCCCGCGATCAGGCCTGCCGCGCCGGCCGCCTTGGCCGTGCCCAGCCAGGGCCACCATGCGCGGGGCACGCCGTACTCGGTGATCGGCTCGACGACCCACTTCGCGTGGGCGAACACCGAAACGGCCGAGAACCCCACCATGGCCGCGCCGGCGATGGTGACGATCAGGTGAGCGGTGGACATCGGAACTCCTCGGGTCGCGCGGACGCCGGGGTTCCGGGTCCGTCATCCCCCCGACTCCGCCGCCCGCGCCGATGTGACAGCCGCGCCGGTGATCGCGCTCACAGCGGCAGCCGCAGTACCACCTCCCCGTTGTCGATCTCGCCCGTCGGCCGGAATCCGTACTTCCGGTAGAACGGTCCCGGCCCGTCTTCGTCCGGCTGGTGGCTGGTGAGCAACTCGGTGCCGCCGTCCGCCCGCACCAGCTCGACAACCCGGTCGAGGACCGCGCGGCCGACACCGCGCCCCTGGTACCGCCGGTCGACGAGCAGCCGCCACAGGAAGTACGGCCCCAGGATGCCGGGACGGCCCGGCGGGACGTTCCAGCTCAGCATCACGAACCCGACGGGCTCGGCACCCACCTGGACGGCCCGGTACCAGGGCTCGGCCTCGGGGGTCGCCGCCGCGTCCTGCAGCGACTTCGTCACCGAGGCGACGAAGCGCTCCTGGGCCGGGTGCACGCGCAACGCACGAACGGCCTCGCGGTTCGCCGCCGTGATCTCGACCAGCCGGATCCTCATGGCACCACGGAACCACACACCACCGACAATTCCCGGGCCGTTCCCCTGTGGACGGTCAGTGGGCAGGCAGCAGGGGCAGCAGCTCCTGATGACTGCCCGCGCGGCGCAGCACCGGCGAGCCAGGGCCGTCCGGTTCCAGCGCGCCCGCCCGGAGGGCACCGAGGAAGCCGACGATCACCCGCGGCGGGGGCAGGATGTCCGCTCCGCCCAGGTATGCCAGCACGATCATCTCCTCGCCGCACGCCGCCTCGACCGCGACCGCCCAGCCGTGCACTTCGTCCCACAGCAGGGCGACGTCGCGGTCGGGGAAGCGGCGCAGGCGCCAGTCCACCGCGACGTACGCCGAGACCGGGACGTCCACGTCCACCGTGCAGGACTCGAGGCCGAAGCCGAGCGCCCTGGCCACCTCGCCCAGGTACGCGCGAAGGCCGCGCTGGAACCAGAACTCGAGATCGGCGTCGATCAGGCCGGACACCCGTTTCCCTTCTCCTGCCGGGCGGAACGCCGCCTCGTCTTCGCGTATTCGACAACAATGGCGACGGCCGCCGAATCAATGTCACCGGCCGCTGCTGCGGCCCGTGCCGACGGTTTACGCGTAGACCGTACCGAGTTCGTCCAGGTTGCCGCACAAGGCGAAGCGTGCCGTGCACCGACACGGCCGTCTGCACGTGCAGCAGTCCACAGAGGACGATCACAATCCCCAGGTGATCCCCGTTCTTTCCGGCAATACCGCGAACCGGCCGGTGATTCGGCGGAAACCGCGGTGGCCGAAATTCAGCCGAACGCAGGAATCGGCACCCTGGTCCGTTCCAGATCGGCGAAAAGGTCGCCGACGTCCTCGACGCGCGCCAGCACCTGGCCGGCGGTGAACCGCAGGTGCGTCACGTGCCGGCAGGCGCGGACCTCGTCCCACGTGACCGGAGTCGACACCGTCGGCTCGTCGCGCCCGCGCAGCGAGTACGGCGCGACGGTCGTCTTGAACGGGTTGTTCTGGCTCCAGTCGATGAACACCTTGCCCGGGCGCAGGTTCTTCGTCATCCGCGCCACGACGAGGTCCGGCGTCTCCGCGGCGAGCCGCTCGGCCAGCGCCTTCGCGTACTGCGACGGCTCCCCGCCGTCCTCGGTCACCACGCCCGCGTACAGCTGCAGGCCCTTGGAACCGCTCGTCTTGGCCACCGGGCTGAGCCCGTCGGCGGTGAGCACGTCGTAGAGCCGTTCGGCGACCCGGCAGCAGTCGACCACCGTCGCGCCCGGCCCCGGGTCGAGGTCGAACACCAGCCGGTCGGGTGTGCCACGCTCGTCGCCGGGGCCGACGGTCCACTGGTGGACGTGCAGCTCCAGTGCCGCCAGGTTGGCCGCCCAGACCAGCTCGGGCAGGTCGTTGATCAGCGGGTAGGCGACGATCTCCGGGTCCTTGCCCCGGCCGCCGACGGTCAGGCGCGCGGTGCGGACCCAGTCGGGCGCGTGCCGCGAGACGTCCTTTTCGAAGAAAGAGCCGCCGTCGACGCCGTCGGGAAACCGCACGAAGGTCATCGCCCGGTCGCGGATGTGCGGCAGCAGCAGCGGCGCGATCCGCGTGTAGTAGTCGAGTACCTCGCCCTTGGTGAAGCCGTCACGCGGGTAGAGCACCTTCTCCAGGTTGGACAGCGTCAGCTGCCGATCGCCCACCTGCACCGTGATCCGGCTCCCCGCCACGCCCCCACGTTACCGCGGCAGGACGCCGCCGGAGATCACCCGCGTGACGAACCGCTCCGCGACTTCGCGCAGCTTCACGTTCTCCCGCTGCGACTGCTCCACCAGCAACGCGAACGCGTCGTCGGCGTCGATCTGGCGGATCGCCATCAGCATGCCCTTGGCCTGGTCGATCACCGCACGGGAGGTCAGCGCCGTCCGCAGGTGCTCGGCCGTCTCGCGGGCGCGCAGGTAGCGGTGGTAAACGCGCAGGATCGCCTCCACCGCGGCCGTGTACAGCTCGAGCAGCTGGGCTTCGATCTCGGCGAAGCCGCCGTCGAGGCGGCCGTAGCAGTTGACCGCGCCGGAGAACCGCTCGTCCGCCACCAGCGGTGCCGCCAGGAAGCTCGAGAAGCCCGCCGCCTCCGCGCCACGGGCGAAGTCCGGCCAGCGGGCCGCCGCTTCGGACACCGGCGTGCGGACGATCTTGCCGTTGCGGATCGCTTCGAGGCAGGGCCCGTCGCCGATGCGGTACTGGTCGCCGTCGAGTTCGGCCACCACGCCGCTGGTCGCCGACGCCGTGTGCGGCTCCTCGCCGGTCACCAGTGTCACCGACGCCTCGTCCACCCCCGGGACCGCATGGCGGACCTGCAGGCACACGTGCCGGAGCAGGATCCGGAAGTCCTCCTCCTCGCGCAGGACCGCGGTCAGCGCCTCCAGCGCCCCGGTGACCTCGTCGAACAGCGGCGAGGCCGTCGTACCGGGTTCGGGTTGTTCCATGTCGGCTCCTCCCGCTCGGGCGCGCAGGCCCCCGGGTACCCGGATTCCCGCGGGCCATGTCCACGAACGGGGTTTGCCGGTGTCCCCCGGTTGGTAATCCGCGGCCATGTCGTCGGAACAGGCGCTGCCGCTGGACGGCGAGCTGGCCGCGGTCGCCGCGCGGATGTCCGGTCTGCTGCTGTCGCGCGAGACCGTCGATGCGGTCCTCGAACTGATCGTCGCGCTGGCGGGGGCCACGGTCACCGCCGCCGCGGGCGCGGGGGTCACCCTCGTCGACGACGCCGGGCAGCTCACCACGACCAGCGCGTCGGACTCGCTCGTGCGCGACGCCGACGCCCTGCAGTACGCACTGGCGGAAGGGCCCTGCGTGGCCGCGCTGGCCGAATGCGCGCCGCAGCGGATCGACGACGTCACCACCGAGCGGCGGTGGCGGCGCTGGTGTGCCGCGGTCGCCGGCTCGGGACTGCGGTCGGTGCTCAGCACCCCGATGGTCACCGGGGACGGCTGCCACGGCGCCATCAAGGTCTACGCGACCACGCCCGGCGCCTTCGGGCCCTCCGACGAGCGGACGCTCGCGACCTTCGCCGAGCGCGCGGCGGCGCTGGTCGGCCACGCCCGCGCCCACGAGCGGGCGAGCCGGTTCAGCGAGCAGTTCAAGCACACGCTGCGCGACCGCGACCTGGTCGGCATGGCCAAGGGCTACCTGATGGGCCGGGACGGGCTCGGCGAGGACGCCGCGTTCGACCGGCTGCTGACACTGGCGAGAGCACACGGCCGCACCCCGGCCGCCGCGGCGGCGGACCTGCTCGCGCCGGTGTCACGGGAAAGGTGAGCCCGATGCGGTTCGTGCCCGAGGAGGAACAGCGCCGGCTGATCGCCGCCTGCTTCGCCCGGAGCGGCCTGACGCCGGAAGAGCTGTGGATGCGGTACTTCGCGCTCGGCGGCAGCATGAGCCTGTTCGAGCTGGACGCCTACCTCAACGAGCTGGCCGGCCTGCCCCGCGTCGACCGGGACATGGTCGCGCACGCGGTCAACGAGCGGCTCGACGAGCTGAGCGGGTCCTCGCGGGCGCCCTACAGCCACCCGGTGCGGGACGCGAAGCCGTTGCACGGCCCGCTGAAGGCCCTGGTCGACCTGCTCGAAGGCGCGCACCGCGCCCCGCCCGAACGGCTGCCCGCCATCGTCACCGAGGCGGGCCGCGCGCTCGACCTGACGATCGGCGTCTACCTGGCCGACTACGACCAGGACACGCTCGTGCCGCTACGGCCCGGCGCACCGGAGCTGGACATCGAGTCCAGCGTCGGCGGCGAGGTGTTCCGCCGCGCCGGGACCACGGTCACGCGCGAGGGCACCCTGTGGACGGTGCTGCTCGACGGCGTGGAACGGCTCGGCGTGCTGGAGATCGTCCCGGACGGCGGCACCGACCCGGACGACCCGGTGCTGCGGGAGCAGTGCCGGTGGCTGGCCGCGCTGCTCGGGCACCTCGTCACCAGCACGACCCAGTACGGCGACGGCCTGGACGCCCGGCGACGGCGGCGGCACCGCGGCTCCCCCACCGAGCTGCTGTGGCAGAGCCTGCCACCGCTCACCGGCGCGACCGAAAGCGTCGTCATCGGCGCGAGCGTGCAGCCCGCCTACGACGTCTGCGGCACCGTGTTCGACTACGCCCTTTCCGAACGGCGCGCCCAGTTCGCGCTGTTCGACGCCGGCCCGCGCTCGGCCGCGGCGAACATCGCCGCCGTGACCGCCCTCGCCGCCTACCGTTCGGCCCGCCACGACGGGATCCCGCTCGACGGGCAGTTCGCCACGGTCGGTGCCGCGCTCGACGCGCTGCCGGGAGTCCCGGCCGTCACCGGGGCGGTCGCCGAGCTGGACCTGGGCACCGGGTTGCTGCGCTGGCGGGATTCGGGACAGCCGGCGCCGCTGCTCGTGCGGCGCGGCGAGGTGTCTGCGGTGGAGCGCGCGGAGGTGCGTCTCGAACCCGGCGACCTCGTCGCGCTGTACTCCGGCGGCGTCGCGGAAGCCGCGGACCGGGACGGCGAGCCGTTCGGCCGGCACCGGATCATCCGGCACCTCGCGGAGGACGCCGACGGCCTTCCCCCGGAGATCGCCCGGCGGCTCACGCGGGCCGTGCTGGGCCACGGCGACGGGGCGCTGCGGCGGGATGCCGGCGTGCTGGTTGCGCGGTGGGTGCCGTCCTGAGCCGGGCGAGGCAGGTTCGCACCGAAGGCCGCCTTGGTTGCGCTCAACGCACCGAAGGCCACCTTGGGGCGCTCCGGCCACCAACGCCACCTCGGGTACGCCCAACGCACCCAAGGCCACCTTGGGGCGCTCCGGCCTACTGCCGGCCGGCTGGCCGGCAGAGCGCGGGCCCGGTGCGGCCGGCGGCGGCTCACCTCAGTGTCTTGAATGACTCATTCAGGACCTCCGAAGACCTGAATGAGTCATTCAAGACACCGGACCACCCCAGCGCCCGGGGACACGCGAGCGGTAGGTCGCAAAAGGTGGTTCGCCAACGCCGCCTCGGGGCGCCGCTTGCTCAGCAGGCGGTGTCGTGCACCCCGGCCGCCAGCAGCTCGCGCAGGGCGTCCGACAGCGAGGCGAACATCGGCACCACCGCGGCCAGCCCGGTGATCCGGAACAGCCGGGCCAGTGTGCGGCTGTTCGCCACCACGCCGAAGCGGCGTCCCTCGGCGCCCGCCTTCTCCGCGGCCGTGGCCAGCGCGCGGGCGCCCGCCAGGCCGACGAACGCCACGTGCGTCAGGTCCACGATCGTCGTCCCCGGTGGTGCCGTGCCCAGTTCGCGGTCGAGGATCGGCAGGGTCAGCGCGTCGATCTCGCCGGCGAACGTGAGCACCAGGAGACCGGGGCGGTACACCGTCCGGCGCGCCGTGAGCGGCGCGGACCGGGTCGGGACCGGTGGGATGGGGGACACGGGTTCGGCAGGCCTTCCGCGCCGGCGGGCGCCGGCGACGCAACGAGTGATCAAGGACGGGGTCTTGGTACCCAAACACCCGGCGGCAAAACGCCCTATCGGGTGGTGAACGCCGACCAGAGCCGCTCCGCCGCGTGCCGGGCGGGAGCGCCGGGGCGGATCTGCGGCGTGCCCTCCGGCTGCAGGACCGCGTCGCCGCCGAGGTGCTCGACCAGCGCGACGGCCAGCTCGCGGACCTTGACGTTGAACTCCTGGCTGGCGCGGCGCAGGGTCTGCCACGCCTCGTCCGGCGGGCAGCGCCGGACCGCCATCAGCGCGCCCTTCGCCTGCTCGATGGCGGCGCGCGAGGCGAGCAGGTCGAGCATCTGGCCCGGATCGCCCGCGGTGGCCGTCCCGGCGACGACCAGTGTCATTTCGGTGAGCTTCTCGTAGTGGTGCAGGACCGCGGTCGTCTCGGGACCGGGCGCGCGGTCGAGGGCCACCGACAGCACGAAAGTCCCGCTGTCGTCCCAGAATCCCGGCAGCGCGGCGGCGCCGCGGACGGCTGCGGCGGCACCGGAAACGGCGTCGCGGGTCAGGCCGGGCCAGCGGGGGTCGCCGAAGAGGTCGCCGGTCGTGACTGCCTCGCCGGTGGCGGCCGCGTGGGCGATCGGGCCGCCGTGCGCGAGCTGGGCGGGGACGAGCTGTGCGGCGACGCCCGCGGTGGCCAGCGCCCGCAACGCGCGGTCGCCGTGACTGACGGTGATGGCCGCGCCCAGGCAGCCGGGCAGCTCGCCGGCGACCCGTTCGAGCAGGGCCTGCAGCAGTTCGGTCAGCGGTCTCCAGCGGTCCGCCGCGTTCATCAGGGTCTCGGTCACCGTTCCTCCAGCAGGGTCTGGGTCTCTTGATTACCGCACCGGACCGTGATCCACACCTGGTGAGGGGCCGCTTGTGGAATCGGCCACGCGACACGCCACGCCGCTGGGCTGTCCGGCGCAGGCGGCTGCTCCGATCACCCTCCGCCACGACGGACACGGACGGGTCGGGTGACCCGAACGAGCGGTTTACCCGTGCCGCGCCGCGGGGTAGCCGATCGGTGGATGTCGAGGAGGCGCCGGTGATGTTCAGCGAAGTCGTCGTCGCCGGGCAGATCGCCCGCGACCTGGTGATCGAGGTCCCCGAGGCGCCCGACGCGGACTCCTCGGCGCCCGTGCGGCACCGGCAGGAGCTGCTCGGCGGGAAGGGCGCCAACCAGGCCGTGGCGCTGAGCCAGCTCGGGACGTCGGTGTCGCTCGTCGGCGTCGTCGGCCGGGACCGCACCGGGGACACGCTGCTCGCCCAGGCCAGGGCCGACCGGATCGGCACCGCGCACGTGGTGCGCCGGGCCGGGGTGGAGACGGCGCTGCTCGTCGACGTCGTCGACGACGACGGACGGCGGCGCTACCTCGAGCACGTCCCCGAGGGCACGCTGCTCACCGAAACCGACGTCTTCGCCGCGTCCGCCCCGATCTCGGCGGCCGGCTCGCTCATCGTGCAGCTGCAGCAGCCCGCCCCGGCGGCGTTGCTCGCCGCGCGGCTGGCGCACACCGCGGGCACGCGGGTCGTCCTGGACGGGGCGCCGCAGGACGACCGGCTCGCCGGCGACCTGCTGGCACTGGCCGACGTCCTGCGCGCCGACGGCCACGAAGCGGAACTGCTCACCGGGCGCCCGGTGGACGACGTCGCGGCGGCGGCACGGGCGGCGGCGGAACTCCGGCGGCGCGGGCCGTCGCTGGTGGTGCTGGAAGTCGGCGGGCAGGGCAATCTCTTCGCCGGGCCGGAGGGCACGTGGTTCGTGCCGCACGTCGAGACCGCCGTCGTCGACCCCACCGGCGCCGGAGACGCGCTGGTGGCGACCCTGACCGCGGCGCTGACCCGCCGCCGTCCGCTGGAGACGGCGGCAAGCCTCGCCGTCGCGGCGGCCGCGGCGACGACCGAGCACGCGGGCGGCCGCCCGCACCTGTCCCGCCCCGACCTCGACCGGCTGCAACCGCGGCGGCTCGAGACGGTCCGCGCCTGACCTCGCTGCCGTTGGTGATCAGAGGCCCGGCAGCTGCTGTTCCAGGCCGAGCAGCGCCGCGAACGGGTCACCGCGGCCGGCCAGGCGGCCCGGGACGTCGCGGATGGTCCACCGGTCCGGCGCGAGGTCCGGGTCGTCCAGCTCGTCCCACTCCAGCGGCACCGACACCGGCGCGCCGGGCCGGGGACGCACGCTGTAGGGCGCCACGAGCGTCTTGTTGAGCACGTTCTGCGTGTAGTCCAGGCGGGCCCGGCCGCGGCGCTTGTCCTTCGTCCAGGCCCAGCTGACCAGGTCGGGCAGCACCCGCCCGATCGTCTTGGACACCGTCTCCGCCCACGCCCGGGTCTGCTCGAACGTGCACCGCGGCACGATCGGCACCCACACCTGGATTCCGCGCTGCCCGGTCACCTTCGGCCGTCCGGTGAGGCCGAAGTGTTCCAGGGCCGTGCGGTGCAGGCGCGCCAGTTCCAGCACCTCGGCGAACGTCGTCTCCGGGCCAGGGTCGATGTCGAACAGCACCCACGTCGGGTGGTCGACGTCGGCGGCGCGCGAGGTCCAGGCGTGCAGCTCCAGCGCGCCGTAGTTCGCCAGCCAGGCCAGCGTCGCGACACTGTCGGCCACGACGTACCGCTGGGTCTCCCCCGCGTCCGCACGCTCGTTGCGCCACGTCGTGAGCCACTCCGGCGCGTGCTGCGGGACCTCCTTCTGCCAGAAGCCCGGCTCGGTGACGCCCTGCGGGAACCGGTGGGTGTTCAGCGGCCGCCCGGCCAGGTAGGGCAGCAGCACCGGCCCGGTCGTGACGTAGTAGCGGATCAGGTCCCGCTTGGTGACCGGCGAGCCGCCGTCGCGTGCCGGGAAGAGCACCTTGTCCAGGTTGGTCAGGGCCAGCTCGCGGCCGGCGACCGACCAGCGGCCCTTGGTGCCGAGCGCGTCGAGGGCGGCCAGCTCGTCCGCGGTCGCGGCGGGGAAGCCCACCGCCTCCTCGGCTTCGGCGGCGGGCCGGTCGCCGTGCCAGAGCGCGTCGGGAGCGGCCGCGACCTCGTCGTTGGTGCGGCCGCTCTTCACCGAGCGCGGATGGTCCTCGGCGTCCCAGCCTGCCTTCGCGTGCTCGTCCTGCTTGTGCAGGAGGAACCACTGCTCCTTGTCCCCGTTGTCACGGCGGGTGCGGACCAGGACGAACCGCCCGGCCAGCTTCTCGCCGTCGAGGTCGAAGTGCAGGGTGCCGTCCTCGATCGCGCGGGCCGGATCGTCTTCGACAGGCCGCCACACCCCGCGGTCCCAGACGATGACGTCGCCGCCGCCGTACTCGCCGCGCGGGATCACGCCCTCGAAGTCGGCGTACTCGATCGGGTGATCTTCGACGTGCACGGCCAGCCGGCGGGCCTTCGGGTCCAGCGTGGGCCCCTTCGGCACCGCCCAGCTGACCAGCACGCCGCCGAGCTCCAGCCGGAAGTCGTAGTGCAGCCGCCGCGCGCGGTGGCGCTGCACGACGAACCGGTGCCCGTCCGGGCCCGGCGCGGCTCCCCCGGCCGGCTCCGCGGTCCGGCCGAAGTCGCGCATCTGCTGGTAGCGCCGCAGTTTGCGGGCCGGAGCCTCTGCCATGCCCGTGGAGTACCCACTCAGTCCGGCGCCGACCACGGCGGGTTCTTCTTCGCCAGCTCCTCGTATTCGGCCACGTCCTGCGGGCTCGGGTCAAGCCCGGCCTCTTCCGCGAACTCCTCGGGGTCGACGACGTCGTCGTCGGGTTCGGTCACGGCGATCAGCTCCCCAGTGCGCCGCGGATGAGGTCGCGCGCCCGGTCCATGATCGCCGCCGGCGGGCCCAGCAGCAGGTTCGCCGTCGCGCTCTCCGCGCCCGGGTGCGGGCGGGTCGGGCCGACCGCTTCGGCCAGCTTGGCCGTCGCCGCCATCGCCCGCAGCCGCTCCGGCGGCCGGTGGGCACGCAGCAGCGGGAACTCCTCGCGCTCTTCGTGTTCGGCGTGCGCGAGGACGTCGTCGCGCAGCTGCACGAGCAGCGTGTCGAAGCCGTCGGCTTCCGGACCCATCTTCTGCAGGGTCGTCAGCAGCTCCTTGGCGCGGTGTTCCTCGCCCAGCCGGGCTTCGACGACCGGCTTCGCTGCGGGTTCCAGGTCGCGGATCTCCGGGTGCACGACCAGCTCCTCCGCCGTCTCGTGCACCGCCAGCAGCCGCACGAGGTCGTGGAACAGGTCCCGCCGCCGCTCGCCTTCGGCGGTCTCCAGCCCGGCGAACAGCTCGCGGATCTCCCGGTGCTGCCGCTGCAGCAGCTCGATGACGTCCTCGTCGTGCTCCGCCATGGGCGGCCTCCTCCTCGTCGGTGGTTTCGTCGGCAGGAGGCTTTCCCCGTCCCCGGCGGGTTACTCGTCGCGGCCGGCCACCGTGAGCCACAACGCGCCGGCGGCAGCCAGCGCGAAGCCCGCCACCGTCCACCACGACCACCAGGTGAAGAACGCGACGACCAGCCCCACGGCGAGCAGGACACCGCCGCCGACCGACGCGGTGTCCTCGTTCCCGGCCCGGGAAAACCCTCCGGTGGCGGCCATCAGCCCACCTGCCCGTCGACGGCGGCCACGACGAGTGCCGCGCAGCGCGGCACGGTCACGCCCCGTTCCTGCGCCATCGACGCCAGCGCGGCCTGCGCGGCGGCACGGGTGAGGCCCTGCGCGGCCAGGATGTCGAGCGCCAGGCCGACGACGTCGGCCGCGGGCGGGGTGTCAGTGCGCACGGGCATCGGAAGACCTCCGGCTCGATCGGGGTGCAACGAACGCGACCGGATACCCCGCCGCGCCCGCTTTCACACCACCCCGCGGGGACTTCCCCGGTCAACTCCCGGCGAGCCATACCGCGGTGTCGGGCGGCAGGCGGCCGCCGTCGAGCGGCCCGCTCGCCAGCAGCACCGAGGCGCCCTCCGGCAGCGCGCACGGCCCGGCCGACAGGTTCACCACACAGGCGAACCCCGGCTCGCGCGCGAAGGACAGGACGTCTTCGGGCGCGGGCAGCCAGGTCATCGTCCCGTCGCCGAGCGCCGGGTGTTCCCGTCGCGTGGCCAGGGCGGTGCGGTAGAGCCAGAGCATCGAATCCGGGTCGGCCGCCTGGGCTTCCGCGGTCAGCTCAAGCCACCGCTGCGGCTGCGGCAGCCACGCGGCACCGGACGTGAACCCGAACGGCGGCGCGGTCCCCGACCACGGCAGCGGGACGCGGCAGCCGTCGCGGCCGCGGCGGGTGTGGCCCGAGCGTTCCCACGTCGGATCGGCGAGGACGGCTTCGGGCAGGTCCTCGACCTCCTCCAGGCCCAGCTCCTCCCCCTGGTAGAGGTAGGCGCCGCCGGGCAGGGCGAGCATCAGGAGCACCGCGGCCCGTGCCCGCCGGAGGGACCCGAACCGCGTCACGTGCCGGACGACGTCGTGGTTGGACAGCACCCACGTCGCGGGCGCACCGACGGCGTGCAGCGCTTCGAGCGTCCGGTCGACGACCTCGCGCAGGGCCCCGGCATCCCAGGCGCAGCGCAGGAAGTCGAAGTTGAACGCCGTGTGCAGCTCGTCCGGCCGGACGTACCGCGCGAGCCGGTCCGGCCGGTCCACCCACGCCTCGGCGACGAACACGCGGTCCGGGCCGAACTCGCCGGCGACCTGCCGCCACGAGCGGTAGATCTCGTGCACGCCGTCGCGGTCCCAGTGCGGGTGCCTGCTGCGGTCCGGCGGCCGCACGATGCCTTCGGCGTCGACCCCGAGATCGGGGAAGGCGGGATCCTTGAGCAGACCGTGGGCGACGTCGATGCGGACGCCGTCGACCCCGCGGGCGAACCAGAACCGCAGCAGGTCCTCGAACTCGGCCCGGACCTCGGGGTGTGCCCAGTTGAGATCGGGTTGTTCGGGGGCGAACAGGTGCAGGTACCACTCGCCGTCGGCGACGCGGGTCCAGGCGGGCCCGCCGAAGACGCTGCGCCAGTCGGTGGGCGGCTGAGCGCCGCGGCCGGGCCGGAAGTGGTAGCGCGCGCGTTCGGGCGAGCCGGGCCCGGCGGCCAGCGCGGCCCGGAACCACGCGTGGCGGTCGGAAGTGTGGTTCGGCACGAGGTCGATCAGGACCCGCAGGCCGAGCCGGTGGGCTTCGTCGATCAGCGCGAGGACGTCGTCGTCGGAACCGAACAGCGGATCGGCACGGCGGTGGTCTTCGACGTCGTAGCCACCGTCGACCATCGGCGACCGGTACCAGGGCGTGGTCCACACGGCGTCGACGCCCAGGTCGGCGAGATACCCGAGACGGGAGCGCAGGCCTGGGAGATCACCGGTGCCGTCCCCGTCGGAATCGGCGAAGCTGCGGACGTAGACCTCGTAGACGACTGCGTCGCGCCACCACTTCGCGGAGTCCATATCCCGTGCTCACCAAGGATTGTTGACGAACTCGTCGTCGTCCTCGATGCGGGCGGCGCGCGGACGGCGGCGTGGCTCCTCCTGCGGGACGGGCTCCGGCGACCGGTCGGTGCTCCAGCCGGACTTCGTCCTGCGCTTCGCGACTTCGCGCAGGTGATGCACGTACCGTTCGGCGGCCTGGACCTGCTTGGTCATGTACTCGTGGGACCGGGCCTTGATCTCTTCGCCGCGCTGCTCGCGCAGGGCCCGGCGCTCGGCCTGTTCGCGGACGAGACCGTCGAGTTCCGCCTTCATCCCGTCGATGTCGGTCATGGCAGCTCCTTAGCGGATGCGGTCTTCGTCGTCGTCGAGCGAGCCGATGATCCGGCGGCCGGGCTCCCCGAGGTTGTCGAAGACGGCCCCTTCGATCCGGTAGGCGGGCGAGCGGCGTTCGGTGTCGCCGCCTTGGGCACCCTGGCCGCCCATGGCTCCCATGGCGGGCATGCCGGACATGGCCGAGGAGGGTGAGCCGGCCGAGGCGGCGGCGGGGGCGAACGCGGTGGCGGTGGGTTGCGGCTGGGCGGCGCCGATGCCGGTGTGGACGCCCTCGGCGACCGGTGTTTCGCCGAGGGTGGCGTGGGTTGGGCCTGTGCCGGTGCCTGCGTGGAGGGGTGTGGGGGTGCCGCCGCCTGGGGTGCCACCGCCGCCTGCGCTGTCTCCGCCGCCTTCGCTGCCCGCGCTGCCTGCGCTGCCTACGCCGCCTGCGCTCCCCGCACCGCTTTCGCTGCCCGCGCTGCTTTCGCGGCCTGCGCCGCTTTCGCTGCCTGCGCTGTCTCCGCCGCCTTCGCTGCCTGCGCTGCTTTCGCCGCCTCTGCCGCCTGCGCTGGTTTCGCTGCCTGCGCTGCCGTCGCCGCCTGCGCTGCCCGCGCTGCCTCCGCCGCTCTCGCTGCCCGTGCCGCTTTCGCCGCTTTCGTTGTGCGGCTTGAGGTCCTCGAGGATGCCGCGGTGGGCGGGCAGGTCGTTGTCGGGCTTCTTCTCGGGTGTGTCGCCGAGGGCGTCGGAGAGCTTGTCGTCCTCGCCGAGGGTGTAGGTCGTGGGGGTGCCGCTGCCGTCGTCGACGGTGACGACGGTCGGGCCGTCCGGACCGTCCGGCCGCTCCGCGGTGATCTTGAGGTCGCCGTCCTCGATGTGGATCTTGCCGTCCGGGCCGGGGTGGTGGGCGTCGTCGGTCCTTTGTGGATCGTCGGCGGACCAGTCGAGCTTGAAGTCCTTGGGATCGCCGTGCCCGTCGCCGACCTTGATGTCCATCCGGCCGTCGTGGTCCGGCTCGGTCATCTCGAAGGTCCGGTCGCCCTGCTTGACCTTGAGGACGTCCCGGTCGTCGTCGGTGTCCTTGTCGTCCGGGCCCTTGTCGTCGCTGAGCAGGCTGTCGGGCACGGCCGGGTCGCCGGAATCCCCGCCGCCCAAGCCGCCCGCATCTGCACCGGAAACCGTCGAGATCCCCGGGCCGCTGAACTCCTTCAACGCCTCGGCGGCCTTGCGCTTGGCTTCCTCGGCGGCCGCTTGCCCGCCATCGTCGGACGGAGGCGGGACCGACGATGGCGTCGTGCCGTCGGGCGCCGGGCCGGAAGGTGTGGACAGCTCTGGAACCGGCGGCACCGAACCCCCACCTGCCCCGGGAATCGACGGCACCGGACCACCGGCCCCACCACCCGAGCCCGAACTGGCACCGGACGGCGTGGACAACTCCGGAACCGGCGGCACCGCACCACCGCCACCTGCCCCGGCACCAGCGGAACTCCCGTCCGAACCCGCGCCGGGCCCCGTCGGCACCGGACCGGCACCGGACGGTGTCGACACCTCCGGAACCGGCGGCACCGAACCCCCACCACCCGAGCCCGAGCCCGAGCCCGCACCCGAACCGCCGCCACTCGAACCCCCGGGCCCGCCACCGGCGCCACCAGCAGTACCGGAACCGGAACCCGACCCGCCCGGCAGGGAAACACCCTCGAACTCGTTCCGGATCCCGCCCATGACCTTGCCCAGCGCCGTGTACGCCTGGTCGACCAGGTCCTTCGTGTCCTTGCAGGTCTTGACGAATCCCTGGTACAGCCGGTCCCACATGTCGGGGTTGAACTGGTTCTGCACCCACTGCTTGGCCAGGTCCTGACCGTGCTTCTTGATCTCGTCGCCGTCGCAGCAGCCCTGATCGTTGAGGGTCTGGACCAGGTTCGTGCCGAAGTTCAGGTCCATCCAGCCTGCGATCTGGGCCAGGTCCTCCTCGTTGCCCTTCTCGCCGTTGGCGACCGCCACCACCTTCTGGGCCATCGTGTAGTCGGCCTTGCCGACCAGGTCGGTGTACATCCCGATGACCGCGTCGGCCTTGCCCTTGCACAGCTGGAACACCGTCGTCGCCGTGGCCAGGGTTGCTTCGCTCGCCTGGCCGAGCGTCTGGGACAGCTTGGCCGCCTTCGGCTGGATCTTGTCGTTGTACGTGTCCGACGCCGCGTCCGCCCCCGCGCCGCTCCACGTGCGGTACAACGTGCCCAGCTGGGCGCCGGTGTCCTGGACCGTGCGGTCGACCGTCTCCGCGCCGCGCTTGAAGTGGGCCGCGTCGGCGACGAAGTCGGCGAAACTGATTCCGCGCTGCTCGTCGAACGGCTTGCGGATGTCGTTGTCGAGGTCGAGCGCGCGGGTGTTGCCGCGGCAGTCGGCCGGGATCTTCGCCAGCAGGGAACCGAACGTCTCGAACAGCTTGAGCGCCGGGGCCGCCGCGTCGAAGATCTCGTCGGACGTCTTCGTCCCCGTCGTGCTCCCGTCGTCGCCCGCGGCGGGCGGCCGGGTTTCGTCCAGCCGCGTCTTGCCCTCGCCGACGGCCTTCTTCTCCTGGTCTTCGTTGTAGGAGTTCTGGTCGCCGCTGCGCTTGGCCTCGTTGTACGCCTCGTCGACCGACTGCCCGGCCAGCAGCGGGTGCGCGGTGAACGCCTGCGCGTACCGGTCGGCTTCCTGGCGCTTCTGCTTGATCTCGTCGGGCTCCTGGTCGGCCAGGAACGGCGGCGGTGGCGGGTTTTCCCGCAGCCAGCTGCTGATCAGCCGGGTCTTCTTCTCGGGGGGCACACTCGGGTCGTCGAGGATCGCCTTGACGTCGGACCAGGTCGCCATCACTGCGCTCCGGCGTTGGTGATCGCGCTCGACTGGGTGTCTTCGTTGGCGCTGTAGCTCGCCCCGGCCGTGCCGAGGTTGGTGCCGAACGAGCCGAGCGTGCTGCTGTAGCCGGACACCGCCGCCCACAGCGCCTGCGCGCCCGCGGTGTACTTCGCCGCGTGCGTTCCGTGCGCCCGGCCGAACTTCTCCGCGGTGACCTGCGCGGTCTGCAGGTCCGGGTTGTCGTCCAGCAGGTGCTCCGCCAGGTCCCCGATGGTCTTGGCCGCCGCCGACAACGCTTCCGTCGTCGCGGTGTACCCCCCGCCGCTCATTTCAGCGCCTTTCTTCCGTGCCGCCGCCGAGGACCTCCGCGAGCACGCCCGCCACGGACCCCACGTCGGTGAACCGGTCGAGCAGATCCAGGTCGATCGTCACCGCGTACTCGATCTCCAGCGCCGCCAGCAGCTTGATCCGGCCCTTCGAGTCGATGCCCAGCTCCTCCAGTGGCGCGTCGGGCTCGACGAGAGCCGGGTCGAGCCGGAAGGTGTCGCAGACGACCTTCGTGACCTCGGCGCGGTGATCACCCACGGTCGCCACCATAACGTGCTTTCGCGGCCGACCGGGCGATCTTGCCGCTGGAGGTGCGCGGAAGGCCACCGGAAGGGACCAGATGTACCGCCCGGAGCGTCAGATCGTGCTCGCGCGACACCGCGCGCAGCACCGCGCGGGTCACTTCCCGGACGTCCGCGGTCGCGCCGCGCGCCCATTCGGCCACCACCACCGCGCCCTCGCCGCGGTCGTCGGCGACGCCGAACGCGGCGACGCGGTCGCGGCGCAGAGCCGGGTGGGCCTCCCCGGCCGCGGCCTCGATGTCCTGCGGGTGGAAGTTGCGGCCGTCGACGACGATGAGGTCCTTGAGCCGCCCGGTGACGTAGAGGTCGCCGCGGTGCACGACGCCGAGGTCGCCGGTGCGCAGCCAGCCGCCGGTGCCGTCGAGGGTGGCGCCGAACGCGCTCGCGTCGCCGCGGCCCCAGTACCCCGTCGCGACGTTCGGGCCGCGCACCCAGATCTCGCCCGCCGTGCCGTCCGGCCGGGCCTGCCCGTCGCGGACGATCCGCACCTGCTGCCCGACGGGACGGCCCACCGACACCAGTTCCGTCCCGTCCGCCGTCTCGACGGCGCGGCCCTGCGCGAGGGCTTCGCGGTCGAACACCGTGCTCCGCGGCCCGTCCGGGCCGGTGCCCGCGACGTACACGGTCGCTTCGGCGAGCCCGTAGGACGGGCGGTGGGCCTCGCGGCGGAACCCGTGCGGGCCGAACACCTCCTGGAACCGCGCGATGGTCCGCGGCCGGACCGGTTCGCTGCCGTTGAGGGCGACCCGCACGTCCGACAGGTCGAGGTCGTCGTCCGCGCCGGCGTCGGCGGCGAGGGCGTAGGCGAAGTCCGGCGCGGCGGTGAAGACGGCGGGGAAGCTCGCCAGCTGCCGCGGCCAGCGCCGCGGGGAGTGGACGAATTCGGCCGGTGCCATGAAGACCGAGCGCCCGCCGGCGAACACCGGCAGGCACAGCAGCTGGATCAGGCCCATGTCGTGGAAGAACGGGATCCAGCCCGCGCACGTCGTGTGTTCGTCGACGGCGTAGGCGACGCTGCCCTGCCAGCAGGCCGCGACGATCGCCCGGTGCGGGATGACCGCGCCCGCCGGCTCGCGGGTCGAGCCCGACGTGTACTGCAGGTACGCGGGGCTTTCCGGATCGGCGGGCAGCGGGTCGGCGCCCGGCCCGGTCAGCTCGTCGACCACGACGATCTCGCGGGCTTCGCCGGACTTGCGCACGCGCGCCGCCGCGGCCGCGGACGTCAGCCAGACGCGGGCGCCGGAATCGGCAAGGACGCCGTCGAGCCGTCCGGCCTGCGCCGCGTTCGACGGCGCCATCAGCGGGACCGCGACGAGCCCGGCGGCCAGCGCGCCGAAGAACGCCAGCGGGTACGCCAGTTCCTGGCCGGCCAGCACGGCGACGCGCTCCCCCGGCTCCGCGACGCGGCGCAGGCCACCCGCGACCACGCGCACCCGGGCGGCGAACTGCGCCCACGTCAGCGTGTGCTCGGTGCCGCGGCTGTGGTCCTGGTGGGTGAACAGCGGCCGGTCGTCGTCCGCTCGCGCGAACAGCCGGTCCACGATCGAGGTGCGCAGGACGTCTTCGGGCACGGTCGCGGGCGGGCTCGGCACGCTGCGCAACCTACTGGAGGAGCCGCCACGGCGGAAAAGTGACTGCGCCGCCGGGGTGGCCGCCGGTACGGTCTGCGGACATGGCCGCACCGGAAGCACTGGTCTCCGCCCTCGCGGACGCCGAACGCCTGCACCTGTTCGCCCGGATCTGCACCGCGCCCGACGGCTGGCCCGCCGACGGCGACCGCCACACGGCGAAACTGGCGCAGCGCCTGGTCGCCGCCGGCCTGGTCACCCTGACCGGCGGCCGCTACCGTGCGGTGCCCGAGGCCTTCCGGGAAGCGCTCGCCAAGGCCCCGGCCGACCCGCTGGAAGCGCTGTTCAGCCACGGCCGCCTGGTCGGGATCCCGCGGTCGCCCCAGCGCAGGCGGGCCCTGCTGGAACACCTCGCCGAGCGCTTCGAACCGGGACGGCTCTACACCGAGCGGGACGTCCGCGAGAAGCTGTCGATGGTCCACGACGACCACGCGACCCTGCGCCGCTACCTCGTCGACGAGGGTCTCCTGCAGCGCAGCAACGACGGAGGCGCCTACGGCCGCCCGGCGGAGGCCCGCGCCGCGGGCTGAAGGGCACGCCGGCCGAAGCGCGGTGGGCGGTCTGCCGCGGCTTGTCGTGAGTGGTAATTAGGGTTAGAACCCGAATTACCACTCACGACCGCGGACCGGCGGCTTACAGGTCGTCGAAGTCCTCGGGCTGGAGGGAGTCCAGCTCGGCGCGGAACCGGGCGATCTCGGCGTCGGCGTCGAGCACGTCGGCGGCCGGGCCTTCGGCTTCCTGCTCGACCTCCAGCTGCACCGACGCGACGTCGAGGACTTCCTCGGCGACGCGGATCGGCGCGCCCTGGCGGAGGCCGAGTGCCACCGCGTCGCTGGGGCGGGCCGACACGCGGGTGCCGGAGGCGAGCACCAGGTCGGCGTAGAAGATGCCGTCGCGGACGTCGGTCAGCTCGACCGCCGCGAGGCCCTGGCCGAACGCCGCGAGCACGTCGCCGAGCAGCTCGATCGTGCCCGGGCGCGGCTGCTCGATCTGCTCACGGGCGCGCACGAGGGCCTCGGCCTCGCCGTAGCCGATCATGATGGCCAGCCAGCGGCGGGCCCCCTCCGGCTCGCGAAGCAGCATCAAGGGCGCCTCGCCGGGCACCGGGACGGCCATCCCCACGACCTCGATCGGAATCACGCTGACCACGCACCCTCCGTGTCAAGACTCCTCCGCGCGCGAAGTACCCACAACGGCCCGGCCGCAATCCCCTCACCGCCTCTTCTCCGCTGCGGACAACGCCGGGACGTCTTGCCGCGGCGCCGCGGCGCTGGGACCGTCGTGGCGTGGAACCGACGATCTCGCGCAGCACGACCGTCGCGGCCGACGTGGCCACGGTGTGGTCGTGGGTCACCGATCTGCCGCGGATGGGCGAGCTGAGCCCGGAAAACGTGGGCGGCCGCTGGCTGGACGGCACCGGCCCGGCGCTCGGCGCCCGGTTCCGCGGCCGCAACCGCAACGGCGAGCTGCAGTGGTGGACGCGGGTGCGGGTGGTCGTCTTCCAGCCGCAGCGCCGGTTCGCCTTCGACGTGCGGACGCCGTTCGGCTCGCGCGTGTCGCGCTGGGAGTACGTGCTGGCCCCGGCCGCGGACGGCTGCGTGGTCACCGAGAACTGGTACCGGATCGGCAGCTGGGTGGTGCGGAAGTTCATGGGCCCGCGGGTCACCGGCCGCGCCGACCGGCCCGGCTACAACGTCCGGTCGATCGAGCACACGCTCGCGGCGCTCAAGGCACGCGCCGAGGCGTAGGTACCCTGGCGCGGTGCCGGAAACGCGTCTCGACCTCGCCCGGATCCGGGCCGCCCGCCGGGTGATCGACCCCGTTTTCCTCGACACTCCGCTGTACCGCTGCGAAGCGCTTGAGCCCGTCCTCGGATGCGCGGTGAGCATCAAGCTGGAGACGGCGAACCCGATCCGCAGCTTCAAGGGGCGCGGCACCGAGCTGGTCGCGAGCGGGCTCGCCGGGCGAGGCGAGCGGGCCGCGGTGTGCGCCAGCGCCGGCAACCTCGGGCAGGCCCTCGCCTGGTCCGCGCGCCGCCGGGGACTCGACGTCACCGTCGTGGCCTCCCGCTTCGCGCCCGCGGCCAAGCTCGAGCGCATCCGCGCGCTGGGTGCCCGGCTCGAGCTGGTCGACGGCGACTTCGACGACGCCCGCGAGCGGGCGGTGGCCATCGCGCGCCGGGACGGTATCCGGCTGGTCGAAGACAGCCTGGACCTCGAAACCTGCGAGGGCGCGGCGACCATCGGCCTGGAGCTGGCGGACGCGGGCCCGTTCGACGCCGTCCTCGTCGCGCTCGGCGGCGGCGCGCTCGCCACCGGCGTGGGCCGGGTCGTGCGGGAGCACGGCACCGAGGTGATCTGCGTCCAGCCGCTCGGTGCCCCGGCGATGACGCGGTCCTGGCACGCGCGGCGCGTGATCACCACGGAATCGACCGACACGATCGCGGACGGGGTCGCCGGCCGGTGTCCCATCCCGGAGGTGCTGGCCGATCTTCTGGTGACCGCCGACGACGCCGTGCTCGTGCGCGAGCCGTCCATCGTCGCCGGGATGCGGCTGCTGTTCGAGCACGCCGGGCTCGTCGTCGAACCGTCGGCCGCGCTCGGCATCGCGGCGATCCTCGAAGACCCGGACCGCTTCGCTGGACGGCACGTGGTCACGATCGTGTGCGGCAGCAACGTCGACGCGGACGCCTACCGCGGCTGGATCGGCGCCTGAGGGCTCACGCCCAGCCCCGGTCGAGGATCGCGAGCCCCTCGCCGATCTTCTCCACGGGGATCGAGCCGTAGCCGAGCACCAGGCCGGGCCGCGGAAATCCGCCGCACAGGTCCGACAGAGTCTGCACGGCCACCCCGGCCCGGGCCGCGCGTGCGGCGACCGCTTCCAGGTCGGTGTCCACTTCGGACAGTGCGCACAGGTGCAGCCCCGCCGCCGACGGCACCGTCTTCAGGCGGCCCGCGAACACGCGGTCCAGGGTCTCGGTGATCCGCTCGTGGCGCTCGGCGTACACCCGCGTCGCCCGGCGCAGGTGCCGGGTGAACAGGCCCTCGTCGACGAACCGGGCCAGCGCGGCCTGAGCGGGCAGGTCCCCGTGCCAGTCGGCGAGCTGCCGGGCGTGGTGCAGGGCGTCCCGCAGCGACGCCGGGGCGACCAGGAAACCCAGGCGCAGCATGGGAAGCAGCGTCTTCGAGAACGACCCGACGTAGGCCACGCGGCCGCCGCGGTCGAGGCTCTGCAGGGGTTCGAGGGGACGGTCGGAGAAGCGGAACTCGCTGTCGTAATCGTCCTCGACGACGACCGCGTCCGCGCGCTCGGCCCATGCGAGCAGGGCCGTGCGCCGGGCCAGGCTCATCGGCGTGCCGAGCGGGAACTGGTGCGACGGCGTGACGTACACCAGTTTCGTGCGCGGCGGCAGCGCGGCGACGTCGAGGCCTTCGCCGTCCACCGGCACGCCGACGACGTCCGCGCCGTGCGCGGTGAACAGCAGTTTCGCCAGCCGGTACCCGGGTTCCTCGACGGCCACCCGGTCGCCGGGTTCGAGCAGCACGCGGCACAGCAGGTCCAGCGCCTGCTGCGCGCCCTGGGTGACGAGCACGTCGTCCGCCCCGGCACGCACCGAACGGGACACCCCGGCGTGCCGGGCGATCGCCGCGCGCAGGCCCAGATGCCCGCCAGGGTCGGCGTAGTGCGCGAACCCGGCGGCGTCCCGCAGTTCCCGCGCGAGCAGCCGCCGCCAGGTCTCCAGCGGGAACAGGGCGGCGTCGGGAATGCCGACGCGGAAGTCGAACTCGGGGACGTGCGCGGCCGCGGCGACCGGGGGCGGCAGCGACCGCCACACCGCCTTCGGCTGCGGTCCCTGCGCCGAAGGCGCTTGCCGCGGTTTCGGCGCGGGAAGCTCGGCGCAGACGTACGTCCCGGCGCCGACGCGGCCGGTGAGGAAGCCGTCGGCGGTCAGCCGGTCGTAGGCCACCGCGACGGTGTTGCGGGAAACGGCCAGGCGCCGCGCCAGCTCCCGGGTCGGGGGCAGCCGCTCCCCCGCGCGCAGCCTGCCGTCCAGGACGGCGTCGCGCAGCTGCCGGTAGATCCGGACGCTGAGGTCGCCACGCCCGGCGAGGCTGACGTGGAAGTCCATCCGCCGACTCTACATTGGCCCAATACACCATGGCGGAATTGGATCTGGGATCGGGCCAAGTGACGGCTTAGCGTAACCGGCATGACGTCGACTTCCGTGCGGCCGGGCCGCCTGCTCGCCGCCGCCCAGCTGGCCGGCTCGCTCGGCGACGGTGCCTTCCTGACCTGTTCGGTGCTGTTCTTCACGCGCATCGCCGGGCTGACCCCGGCACAGGCCGGGCTGGGCCTGACGCTGGGCTGGACGGTGGGTTCGGTGGCGGGCGTGCCGCTCGGGCACCTCGCCGACCGCCACGGCGCCCGGGGTTCGGCGGTGCTGCTGGCGCTGGCGACGGCGGTGTCGATCCTGGCGTTCCTGCCGGTCCGCTCGCCGCTGCCGTTCGTCCTCGCCGCGTGCGCCTACGGCAGCTGCCAGTCCGGGCTGGCGGCGGTCCGCCAAGCGCTGCTGGCCACGCTCGCCGAGCCCCGGCGGCGCACGCGGCTGCGCGCGCAGCTGCAGTCGGCAGGCAACGCAGGACTCGCGGTCGGCGCCGCGCTCGGCGGTCTGGCGCTCTCGGCCGACACGGCATCGGCGTACCTGACGGTCTTCGTCCTCGACGCGGCGGCCTTCGTGCTGACCGCGGTGCTGCTGCTCGCCCTCCCGGCGGTCCCGCGGTCGCCGTCCGCACGGAGCGGCGAGCCGAAACTGGCGGTCCTGCGCGACCGGCCGTACGCACTGGTGACACTGCTCAACGCGATCCTGTTGCTGCGCATGCCGTTGCTGAGCGTCGCGATTCCGTTGTGGATCGTCGAGCGCACGGCGGCGCCGGGCTGGACGGTGTCGGCGCTGTTCGTGCTCAACACGGTGCTGGTGGTGCTGCTGCAGGTCCGGGTCGCCGGGCGTCTGACGACGCTGGGTTCGGCGGCGCGGATGGTCCGTCACTCCGGCGTGCTGCTGCTGGCGTCCTGTGTGGCGTTCGCGCTGGCGGCGTCGGGGAGTTCGCCGTGGACGGCGTTCGCGGTGCTGGTGGCGGGCTCGCTGGTGCAGCTGCTGGGCGAGCTGCTGCAGTCGGCGGGCAGCTGGGAGATCGGCTTCGCGCTCGCCCCGGCCGACCGGCAGGGCCAATACCAGGGCTTCTTCGGCACGGGCGTGTCGGTGGCCCGCGCGATCGGCCCGGTGCTGCTGAGCACGGTGGTCATCGGCTGGGGCCTTCCGGGCTGGCTGCTGCTGGGCGCGCTGTTCGCCGCGGCCGGCTGCGCGATGGGTCCCGCGGTGCGGTGGGCGACGGCTTCCCGCCCCGCTCCCGCCCTCGCGGAGTGCGCTGCCTGACCGAGTACGGCGCAGGGGCGGGCAGCCGCAGCAGCCGGCCGAACCGGCCGGGTCCGTGGTGGCGCAGTGCGGCGACCGCTTCCGGCTCGTTGCGTGCGCAGTTGGCGAGAATGCCGAACAGCAGCATGGTCACCAGCAACGACGAGCCGCCGTAGGAAATCAGCGGCAGGGTGACGCCGGTGACCGGGAGCAGGCCGACGACGTACCCGATGTTGATCGCCGCCTGGGCGACCACGAGCAGGGTGAGCGTGCCCGCCACGAGGCGGATCCACGGGTCGAGGTTGCGGCGGGCGATCCGGATGCCCACGAACGCGACGCCCGCGTAGAGCGTCATCACGGCGACGCAGCCGACGAACCCGAGTTCCTCGCCGATGAGCGCGAAGATGAAGTCGTTCTCCACGCCGGGCAGGTAACCCCAGTTCGCGCTGCCGCGGCCGAGCCCCTGGCCGAACACCCCGCCGTCGGCGAGGGCGTAGAGCGCCTGGGTCGTCTGGTAGGCGTCGGTGCTCGGATCGGACGCGCCGGACAGGAACGCCAGGACGCGCGCCTGCCGGTAGCCCGCGGTCAGCGCGAGCACGGTGAACCCGGCGGCCGCCCCCGCCAGCAGGGCCGCGAACAGGCGGGCGGGGATGCCCGCGAACCACAGCAGGCCCAGCACGATGATGCCGAGGGTGATCGTGCCGCTGAGGTTCGGCTGGGCCATCACGAGCGCGAACATCACCAGCGCCACCGGCACGACGGGCACCAGCAGGTGCCGCCACCGGTGCAGCAGGTGCTCCTTGGCGATCAGGACGTGGGCACCCCACAACGCCAGCGCGAGCTTGGCGAACTCGATCGGCTGCACGGACTGCCCGGCGATGACGAACCAGCGTTGCGCGCCACCGCCGTTGGAACCGAGCGGGGTGAGGACCAGGACGAGCATGACCAGGGCCGCCACGAGCGCTTTCCCCGCCCACGCGCGGATCTTCCCGATCGGCGTGCGCAGGCCGAGCCAGAACACGACCGCCCCGAGCCCGAGGTAGGTCACGTGCTTGACGAACAGGTCGTACTGTCCGGAGTGGACACGCGGGTTGTAGGAGGACACCGAGGAGGCGCTCAGCACCATCACCACCCCCACGACCGCGAGAATCCCGGCCAGCGCCAGCACGAGGTGGAAGGAGGCAAGCGGCCGCGTCAGCCACCCGGTGAGCCCTTCCCGCGCGGCGGCGGCCCGTGACCGCCGGGCCGGTTCCCGTCCTGCTGTCATGACGTCGATGACGAGCCCCTTCCCGTGCCGTGCCCGCCTTTTAGAAGCTAGCCAGACCGGCTGACAGGACGCTGAGAACGCGACCTTGATCTCATCGGCCGCGCAGCACCGCAGCCCGGGTCCGGTCCAGTTCCTCGCCCGGCTCGACGCCGTAGTCGTGCCGCAGCCGCTCGCGGACCTGCCGATACACCGCCAGGGCGTCCGCGCGCAGGCCGCGCAGGTGCAGCGCGCGCATGAGCAACGCGGCCAGCGGCTCGCGGTGCGGGTGCGCCGCCAGTGCCACGGCCAGCTCTTCGGCTGCCTCGGTGTGGCGGCCCAGCCGCAGCTGCAGGTCGGCCTTGCGCTGGAGCAGCACGAGCTTGCGTTCGCCGAACCGGCGTCGTTCCCCTTCGGCGAACGGGCCGGGCAGCCCGGCGAGCGGCTCGCCGTGGAAGAGCCCGATCGCGCCGGCGCACGCTTCGGCGGCCGCGGCCAGGTCGGCGGCCGCCTCCGCCGCGTCCGCCTCCGCGACCAGCGCCGACAGCGGGGCGACGTCGGTGGCGACGCCCTGGCCGGCGAACAGGTATCCGGTGCGTTCCCGGCGGACCACCGAGTCCTTCGTGGTTTCGGCGGGCGCCCGCAGGCAGTTCCGGATCCGCAGCACGTACGTGGGCAGCACGTCCGTCCCGGTGCCCGGCGGTTCGAGCCCCCAGACGTCGTCGAGCAGCTCGGTGTCGCTGACGACGGTGTCCGGGCGGAGCAGCAGCGCGGCGAGCAGCGCCTGCTGCCGCGTCGGCCCGAGGTCGAGCGGGGTCGTGCCGCGCCAGGCCCGCAGCGGCCCCAGCACGGAAAACCGCAGCGGGGCCGGGGAAACCCGGGGCGCCACGGCCGGCGGTACCGGGTCGGGCGTGTCCTGGCCCGGCGTCACGAGGCCGTGGTCGAAGGCGTACACGACGGCCGCGGGCCGGTCGCGCAGGCCGAGTTTGGCGAGGATCCGGCCGACGTGGCTCTGCACGGTGACCTCGGAGATGTGCAGTGCCCCGGCGATCTCGGCGTCGCTCTGCCCGCGGCCGACGGCCCGCAGCACGTCCAGCTCGCGCGAGGTCAGCAGGTCCGCAGGCACCGTGCGGCTCGCCGAACGCCGGTAGGCGGTGAGCACGCGTGCGGTCACCGCGGCGTCGAGCCACGCGTCGCCCGCGGCGACCGCGCGCACGGCCCGGATGAGGTCCTCGGCAGGCGAGTCCTTGAGGACATAGCCGACGGCACCCGCTCGCAGCGCGCCGGCGAGCAGCTCGTCGTCGTCGAACGTCGTCAGCGCCAGTACCGGCGGGTGCGGCCCGCCCAGCCGCAGCCGCCGGGTCGCTTCGATCCCGTCGATGTGCTTCATCCGCAGGTCCATCACGACGACGTCGGCCTCGGTGGCGGCGAGAGCGGCGGGCACGTCGGCCCCGTCGCCGCACTCCCCGGCGATGACGAACCCGTCGCGCGGGCGCAGGATCCGCCGCAGGCCGGAGCGCACGAGCTCCTGGTCGTCCACCAGCAGGACGCGGATGCCGGTCACGGCAGCACCGCCCGGGCGGGACCCGCCACAGCGGACGGCACGGTGACGTCGACGACCCAGTCACCACCGTCGGGGCCGGTGCGCAGTTCCGCGCCCAGCTGCTCGGCACGGGCGGCCATGCCGGTGAGCCCCGAGCCGCCATGGGCCGGCCCCGCCACCGGCGCGGGCAGGGCGTTGCGGACGGTGAGCCGGACCCCGCCGGCGCCGACGTCCAGCCGGATCCGCGCGGTGCTGCGCGGGGCGTGCTTGACGACGTTGGCCAGGGATTCCTGGGTGATCCGGTAGAGCGCGAGCCCGGCGACGGCGGCCACCCGGCCAGGGTCACCCGACTGCTCGAAACGGACGTCCAGCCCGGCCGAACGGGTGTGCTCGGCGAGCCCGGCGATGTCGTCCGCACCCGGGAGCGCGTGCCGGTCCGCCGGGGCGTGCGAGAGCAGGCCGACCGTGCGGCGGATGTCGGCCATCGCCACCCGGCCGATCCGCTCGGCCTCGGTGAGCCCCTCGATCGCGTCGTCGACGTCCCGATCCTGTTGCAGGGCATGGCGGGCGCCGGTGAGGTGCAGCATCGTGACGGCGAGCGAATGGGCGGCGACGTCGTGGACCTCGCGCGCGATGCGACGGCGTTCGTCGAGAATCGCCTGCTCGCGCGCGGACGCCTGCCCGGCGCGCTCGGCGGCCAGTGCCCGGACGTACCAGCGCAGCATGAACCCGCCGGACAGGCCCAGCAGCACCGCGGCGAGGTACACGGCGAGCCCGGTGAGCCCCGGCCCGGCCGCGGCCCAGCAGAGCACTGCGACATCGAGCACCGCGAGACCGAGCGCGAGCGCGGGACGGGCGATCGAGGCCATCTCGGCGGCCACGACCACCAGCACGATCGGGGCGAAGTCCGGCACGCGCGGCTCGCCGAGCAGCAGTGCCACCGCGGCCGCCACGGTGACGCCCTTGATCCATGCCGCCACGATCCGGCCGGTGACCAGCCAGGCCAGGCTCGTCGACAGGGTCAGCAGCACCGCGAGGACCAGCAGCGCGGGCGGCGTCACCGAGGCCCGCTGCCCGGCGGCGACCAGGATCAGCGTGGCACTGACTCCGTTGGCGCCGACGGCCACCCACCACGGCAGGGTGATCTCCGACTGCGCAAGGCTTTTCTCCAGCCGCTCTGGCATCCGCACCGCGTCACCGTAGGGGAATTCCGGGCCCGTCCGCACCCTCGCGGAGCCGGTTCAGCGGGATTTCATCGCCCCTTGGCAGCATCCCCGACGTCGAGGCCGCGGGGGCCGCCGACACCATCAGGAGGGGTTGCTGTGAAGAAGCTTTTGCCTTCATTGGCCGGTCTTTGCACGCTGGCGGGACTGTGCCTGCTGCCCGCACCGGCCGCGCAGGCGGCTTCGTGCGAAGGCACTTACACGATCGTGGTCGGCGGAACGGGGGACAACGATTCGAATGCGCCGTACTGGCAGGGCAACATCAGCCAGCGCGTCGGCTATCCGGCCCAGCCGATCGGCTACAACGCCCGCCAAGGCGTCAACGAGCTGAACCGGCTGATCCGCGACCAGCGCGCCGCCTGCGGGGACCAGCACGTCAAGGCGGTCGGGTTCTCCCTCGGCGCCGCGGTGGTGCACACCTGGGTCACCGAGAACTGGCCGACCATCGACAACGTCAACGCGGTGCTCATCGCCGACCCGAAGCGCGCACCGGGACCGGGCAACGCGGGAGCCGCGGGACATCCGGTGGTCGCCCCGTTCGTCGGCGCGCCACTGGCCGGAGTGGACAACTTCTTCGGCGACATCCCCACGCTGACGCTGTGCACCGACGACATCATCTGCGACATCGACGCGGCCTCGGGCCTGCCCGGCTACCTGTGGGAAGGCAGGCACGGCAACTACAACTTCAACGTCGACGTCTATTCCGACGACGCCGGAGGACAGTGGTACAACGGCGTCTACTACCCCTGACTGGGCAAAGCCTGAGCGCGTGGTCTGCCGGCCGGAAACGCGCTTTCGTCTCATCCGGCGCAGCGAACGGCCCTTTCCTCGCGCCGGACTCCAGGAAAGGGCCGTTCGGTGCGCGGGACGAGACGAACGTCCCTTTCAGCCCGCCTGAGCCGGGGCAGCCTGGTGCAGCGCAAGGTCCGGACCGGCTGCGGAGTCCTCGGCCCAGGCCCCGGACTCCGCCGTCCACGTCTTGCCCGCGAAGCTCACCTTGTCGATGCCCAAAGCCTCCGCCCGGGCGACCAGCCAGGTCGCGTACGTCCAGCCCTCGGCTGCCGGGTGGGGGCCGGTCAGCTTGGGCGTTCCCAGTTCCTGTGTTGCCGCTGCCGCCACGTTGCCCGGGGGTGCCAGGGTCAGGTTGCGGCAGGTCAGTGCCGAGGGGAACTGGCCGTTGAATGCCGCCGCCATTGCTCGGGCCTGGGGTTCCCACTGTGCGTACGCGTCCGGGACGCCCGAACGCTGGACGCTCTGCGCCGCCACCGTGATCGGGAGCGTGTCCCAGTTCGGGAGTTTTGCCAGCTTCTCGTAGAACTCCGTCGCCGCGTACACCGGGTCGCGCAGCTGGGCGATCGTGCCCCAGCCCTGGCTGGGGCGCTGCTGGAACAGCCCCACCGAGTCTCGGTCGCCGCCTTCGAGGTTGCGGAGCTTGGACTCCTGCAACGCCGTTGCCAGCGCCACCGTCGCCGCGTGTGCGGGCAGGTCCAGCTTGGCTCCCACGGCCGCGATCGTCGCCGCGTTGTTCATCTGCTCGGGGCTGAACGTGTACGCCGCCGCGTCCGGCAGGGCCACCGTGCAGCCCGGGGTCCGGACCGGGGCGCGCAGCAGCACGACCCCCACGACGATTGCCGCGACCAGCACGACGACCGCGCCCAGTCCGATGGCCACCTTCAGGCCGCACCCGCGCACCCTGCCTCCCCGTCACCCGTTCGCACCAGTCTGCCCAAAAGCAGGACGCGGTGCACCGGGCCGGGGTTCAGCGGCCGGTGCCGAGGAAAATCGGGTTCGCCAGCGCCACCATCGCGTTCAGCCCACCGGACGGGCGACGGACCTCGACGCGCACCCAGCGGCTGTAGCGCGGATACGTCGTCCACCTGACCGTCGCCGCGCCGGAGTCGCCGACCGGCTCGGTGTGCTGCGGGCCGAGCTGGTCAAGGATCGTGACCGTCGTGCCCGGCACGCCGCCGACGACCGCCTCGACCGTCACCGGCGTCCCGGTTCCCGCGGGCAGCCGCTCGCCGATCCCCGCCTGCTGCCCGCCGCCGGATACCGTGAAGTCCAGCTGGACGGCCGCCGACTCGGCCAGCCACGAGCGGCCCGCCTTGAGCCCGGCGAGGAGTTCTTCGCGGCGCAGCCGGTCGGCGAGCACGACCGTGTGCGGCAGCGCGACCTGCTGGCCGGGGTTGTGCGCGTCGGAGTTGCCGATCGCCGGGACGAACCGGCCGCCGCGCAGCAGCCCGTCCCAGTGGACGACGCTCGCCTCGTCCTCGGCCCCCCACGGGCCGTTCCAGACCTCGACCAGATCGGCGAGCTCGTGGGCGAATTCGTAGGTGCAGCCGAAGCAGTTCGCGAACGGGTGCGCGGCGGTGACCAGGCCGCCCGCCCGGTGCACCTGGTCGGTGAAACGCCGGAAGTCGCGCGGGTCGGCCGCCCGGTAGCGCCAGTCGATCCAGGTGCCGGCGGGCAGGCCGATCGCGGGCCAGTGCCCGGACCGCGTCGTCACCTCTTCGCCGTTGAGGATCAGCAGGTCCGCCGGCGCGTAACGGCCCCAGACCAGCTGCGCGCTGGAGGTGTTGTGCTCGGTGGAGACGATGAAGTCGAGCCCGGCGGCGCGCGCGTCGGCGACGAGCTGCTCCGGCGTGCGGCGGCCGTCGGAGTGGACGGTGTGCAGGTGGCTGTCGCCGCGGTACCAGGCGCGGCCCCGGTCGCGCGCGGGCGCGGACTCCGGCGCGGGCTCCGGCTCGAACGGCGTGCCGGCGGGACCGAAGGTGAGCGTGATGTCCACCCGGTAGTTCAGGCCCTGCGGCGCGACGGTGTACGGGCCGAGGATCACGTGCCACCGGCCGGGCGTGATCAGCCCGGCCAGGTAGCCGGGGGTGGCCTCGGACGCGCTGATCGAGAACCGGTCGCGGAAGCCGCCGGACCAGCCGCGGAAGCCGCGGGCGTTGCCCAGCTCGTACCCCTCGGGGCCGAAGATCCCGATGTCGCAGGCGTTTCCGCGGGTGCCTGCGGGCACGGACGGCTTGTCGTAGGAGTACGCGACGTCGATCTGCCGGACCCCGCGCGGGACGTCGACGGGCAGGTAGTACCAGTCCGGCACGTCCGGCTTCAGGGTGCCGGCGACGGTGCGGGTCCGGCTGCCGCCGTCCTGCCCGGCGAACGCGACACCGGGCAGCATCGCCGCGGCCACCCCCGCTCCCCCGGCCAGCAGCGTGCGACGGCTGAAGTCCCCGGAACTCATGCGTCCCGACGCTAGGCGGGCAACGCGAACACCGGCGCGAACCGGGGGTGAACATTCAGGAGAACCGAAGCCGTGACGCTGCCCGGCCGGCCGTCCGGAAGGGCAGGACACGCTCCGCCGGACGGCGCACCATGGGAACGATGCGCGCCCACCTGCCTGCCGAAGGGGCGCGGCCTGCCGAGTCGCGGCCGCCGCGCCGGCCCGAACACGCCCTGCTGGGTCTGCAGCGCGCGGCAGGCAACCGGGCCGTCGCCGGGTGGGTGGCGCAACGCTCCTACGGCGACCCCGCGCTCGAGCAGGCGGCCGCCGGTGAACTCCCGGCGGCGCTCGGCTGGCTCGGCGGGCAGAGCATGACGGCCCTGATCGCGATCATGAAGCGGGCCCGGCCCCGCGGCCTCCTTCCCGCGCTGCTCACCGGGCTGACCGGGGACGAGGCCCACCTGGGTCCCGCGGGCGCGAAGCGGATCGAGGCGGTGATCCGGGCCGTGCAGTTCCAGGCCAGGGGACCGACCGGCAGCGACCGCATGCAGCTGGTGCTGCTGATGGACGCCGCCGCCCTGCCCGCCGACCAGCGGGCCGAGCTGGAGGCGCTGCTCCGCCGTCCCGGCGACGCGGCCGGTGACGGGCTGGAGGCCAAGCTGGCCGAGGGCGAGTTCGGCACCGCCTTCGCGATGCTCAACGGCATGAACATGGCGGGCATGCTCGCCCGGCTGACCCGGCTCGGCCGCGCCTGGCACTCCTACCTGGTCGCCAACCTCTCCGCGGCCGACGCGCTCGGGCCGCACAGCCGGGGCAGGCTCGAAATCGCGCTGGTCGCCGTCGACCGGGCCATGGCGGGCAAGGCGACCGCCGACGACCTGCTCCAGCTGCGGAACCGGATGGCGGCGATCGGCCTGCCCGGCGACCAGCAGCAGGAAGTACTCGCCGTGGTGCCGCGGGCGCGCGGCGGCGACGCGGAGTCCATTGCCGGCTACTTCGAGAACGTCGGGCTCTCGCCGTTGCTGCTGCCGCTGGCGGTCGCCCGCTCGTTCCGGCTGCTCGACGGCCGGACGCCCGAGCAGGTCGCGGCGACCGGGGAAAAGGTCTCGGAGGACATCCTCCGTGCGCTGATCTCACATTCCCGCGCGGCCGCGGTCCAGGACGCGGAGGCGATCCGGCAGGGCCTGCAGCGGGCGTGGACGAGCCGGTTCCCCGGCACGCCGCCGCCCTGGGACGTCGGCAGGCCCGCGACGGTGGCGGACATGGCGGCGGCCGACAAGCTCGGGAAGGCCGTCGACGCCGCGGTGAAGCAGCTGGGACCCGAGTTCGGCGCGCGGATCCAGGAACTCAAGACTCCCGAGTCGATCGCGATGATGGCCGGCTTCACCACGATCTACGTCGCCTCGCAGCTCACCCCGGCGGGCTGGGTGGCCGACGTCCTGGTCGGCGGCCTGGTGGTCGCCGGGCTGGTCATGGGCGGGATGGAGGCGCTGGAGATCGTCCGGCACGTCGCCGCGTTCCTGTCGACCGCCGTGAACGCCGGCTCGGAAGCCGACTTCGATGCCGCGGGCCACCACCTGGCCGTCGCGGTGACCAAGCTCGGTGTCGACGTGGTGCTGGCGATCCTGCTGCACCGGGTCGGCAAGGGCGCGACCGGCGTGGCCAAGCGGGCGCTGGCCTCGCCGGGCCTGCCCGGGCTCAAGCTGGGACTGGTCACCCCGGACGGCATGCTGATCCCGGACCTGCCGCCGGAGACGCTGCAGACCAGGGGTGGCGGTGGCGGCGGCCCGAAGAAGGTCAGGGCCCCGGCCGGCGGGGAGATCCTCTTCGAAGGCACCCGGGCCGACGGCACGACCGTGATCCGCAGCCGCGTCGGCCGCTCGCCGGGCAGGCTGGGCACCGAGGACCTGCTGCCGTCGAGCGTGGAGGTCAACGTCCCGGGCTGGGAGCGGGCGCACAGCCAGGGCAACATCACCGGGGCGGAGAGCGCGCGGGGCATCCGGTACGCGCCCAAGGAGGTCAACCAGAAGCTGCAGCGGCTCGGCATCGAGCAGGCGATCCGCGACCTGTTCTCGCAGAAGGCCCCGGACGTCGAGGTGATCATGACGACCGAGACCCGCGCGCACCCGGGCAGCCTGCGGCTGGCGGAGATCATCTACCGGATCGACCTGAAGAAGCCGACCGGCGCGACCCTGCGGGTCTACGAGGCCGCGATCGAAGTGCAGAACACCACGACCGCACCGCGGTGCACGCCGAAGCCGCCCGAACCGATCGGCTGGAGCCTGCTCGAATCCGGCGGCTGGCTGAAAGCCCTGCCGCGCAGGCGTTAGCGAGACCGGCGCCCGGAGAGGATCTTCGCGAGCGCGACGACGGTGACGGCGGCGGCCAGCCCGAGCCGCGTGACGTCGACCGCGGGCACCCAGACGACCTTGTCCCCGCGGACCACGAACGCCCCGGAGGGGCGGGCGAACACCCCGAACCCGGCCCCTTCGCGCACGGGCAGGGCCCCGGTGCCGTCCCCGCCCCCGCCTCCGCCGCCGGACACCGCCGCGGCCGGGATGACGACCGTGCCGTCCCGCTCGACCGGATCGCCGTAGACGAGCCGGGCGGAGAAGAGGTCCCGTGCCGCGGAGGTCCAGCGTCCGAGTTCCATCCGGCCAGTGTGGCGCGGAGGCTGCGGCCCGCGCGTCTCGTGGGCATGCGGCGTAAATACGACATCGCCGAGGCTCTTCGCCACGTTCGTGTGTAAAGCGGAGGTATCCGGGGCATCACCAAGGGACACCTGTGCGCCGGGGAGCGCCCGTACCGAGGGGAGACCGCGATGACCTTCGACTTCGTCGGCCGCTGGCTGGGCAGGCATCGCGACCGCCCCGGCGTCACCGTCGACCTGTCGTGCGGCGGGCGGGTCACGCTGCGTGAGATCGACGGGCGGCCCGTGCTGGCCGTCACCACCGCGCCCGGGCCCGACGGGCGGTGCGACGTCGCCGCCGTGCCGTTGTCGGAGGCCGAACGTCGCGAGCTGGGCCAGGTTCTCGAATCGGACGTCCTGCTCGCCTCCTGAGCGATTCCGCGTCACCTGCCGTTCCCCTGGCCGTAGGCTGCCCGTGCGCTTTGTGGCAGACCTCGCGGGAAACCCGGTCCCGACAGTGTGGCGCGGGTCGCTTTTTGGAGGGTTCCCACAAAGCAGCCGCCCCGGCATGCGCCATGGCGGACATTGGTCCACCCGGCTGTCATCCAGCAGGGTGTAGACAGGTGCAGGCGACGTTCCCGGACAGGTTCGTCGCCTTCTGTGCGTGGGTACTTGGGAGGCTCAGCCGGTGTTCAGTCGTGTTGCCATCGTCAACCGCGGAGAGGCCGCGATGCGGCTCATCCACGCCGTCCGGGACCTGTCGGCGGAAACCGGGACGCGGATCGAGACGGTCGCCCTCTACACCGACGCGGACCGCACTGCCACGTTCGTCCGTGAGGCCGACCTGGCCTACGACCTCGGTCCCGCTTCGGCACGCCCGTACCTCGACCTCGCCAAGCTGGAGCGGGCGCTCGTCGAGACGAAGGCCGACGCCGCGTGGGTCGGCTGGGGCTTCGTCGCGGAGGATCCCGCGTTCGCCGAACTGTGCGAGAAGGTCGGCGTCACCTTCGTCGGCCCGAGCGCCGAGGCGATGCGCAAGCTCGGCGACAAGATCGGCGCGAAGCTGATCGCCGAAGAGGTCGGTGTCCCGGTCGCGCCGTGGAGCCGCGGCGAGGTCGCCACGCTCGAAGACGCGCTGAAGGCCGGCGAGCAGATCGGCTACCCGCTGATGCTCAAGGCCACCGCGGGCGGCGGCGGGCGCGGTATCCGCAAGGTGTCCTCGGCCGACGAGCTGGCCGACGCCTACGAGCGCACCAGCTCCGAAGCCTTGCGTGCCTTCGGGTCCGGCGTCGTGTTCCTGGAGCGCCTGGTCACCGGCGCGCGGCACGTCGAGGTCCAGGTGATCTCCGACGGCGCGACGGCGTGGGCGCTGGGTGTCCGCGACTGCTCGGTGCAGCGGCGCAACCAGAAGATCATCGAAGAGTCGGCCTCGCCCGTCCTCGCGCCGGAGCAGGCCGCCGAGCTGAAGGCCTCGGCCGAGCGGCTCGCCGTGGCCGTCGGCTACCGCGGCGCGTGCACCGTCGAGTTCCTGTACCACCCCGGCGAGAAGCTGTTCGCCTTCCTCGAGGTCAACACCCGCCTGCAGGTCGAGCACCCGATCACCGAGATCACCACCGGCACCGACCTGGTGAAGCTGCAGCTGCACGTGGCGAACGGCGGGAAGCTCGAAGGCACCCAGCCCGCCGAGCTCGGCCACGCCATCGAAGCGCGCCTCAACGCCGAAGACCCCGACCGCGACTTCGCCCCCTCCCCCGGCCGCATCGCGCGGCTCGCCCTGCCCGCCGGGCCCGGCATCCGCGTCGACACCGGCGTCAGCGAGGGCGACACCATCCCGGCCGACTTCGACTCGATGATCGCCAAGATCATCGCCTACGGCCGCGACCGCGACGAGGCGCTGGGCCGCCTGCGCCGCGCGATGGCCGAGACCACCGTGATCATCGAGGGCGGCGCGACCAACAAGAGCTTCGTGCTCGACCTGCTCGACCAGCCCGAGGTGATCGACGCCAGTGCCGACACCGGCTGGATCGACCGCGTCCGCGCCGAAGGCCGCCTGGTCACCCACAAGCACTCCGCGATCGCGCTCGCCGCGGCCGCCATCGAGGCCTACCAGGACGAGGAAGAGGTCTCCGTCCAGCGGCTGCTGTCCACCGCGCACGGCGGGCGCCCGCAGGTGCAGCACGAGACCGGCCGCCCGCTGGACCTCAAGCTCCGCGGCGTCGGCTACCGCGTCAGCGTGGCCCGCGCCGGCCGGACGCGGTTCCGCGTCGGCATCTCCGCCGGCGCGTCGGACGTCCACCACGCCGACGTCGAGATCCACCGCTTCGACGCCCACAGCGGCCAGATCCTGGTCAACGGGCAGCGGTTCCGGCTGGTGGCGGCCACGCACGGCCCGATCCACCTCGTCGAGGTCGACGGCGTCACCCACCGCATCAGCCTCGACGAGGGCGGCGTCGTCCGCTCTCCCGCGCCCGCGCTGGTCGTCGCGACGCCGCTGGCCGTCGACGACGAGGTCGAAGCCGGCGCGCCGATCCTCGTGCTGGAGAGCATGAAGATGGAGACGGTGCTGCGGGCGCCGTTCCGCGCCCGCGTCCGCGAGTGCCCGGTGTCGGTCGGCAGCCAGGTCGGGACCGGCGCGCCGCTGATGCGCCTGGAGCCGCTGGGCGACGACGCCGGGGAAGCGGCCGCCGACAGCGGCGAGACCATCGAGATCGACCTGCCGCCGGTGCCGGACGGCGGGTCCGCGGCCGAGCGCGTCGAACGCGGCCTGCTGGATCTGCGCAGCCTGCTGCTCGGCTTCGACGTCGACCCGGCCGAGCGCAAGCGGCTCGTCTCGGCCTACCTGGCCGCGCGCGCCGAGCTCGGCAACCGGCCGGTCGAGGGCGAGCTGGACCTGCTCACCGTGTTCGCCGACCTGTCCGAGCTGAGCCGCAACACCCCCGGCGGCGAGGACACCGCCTCGAACAGCGCGGTGCACAGCCCGCGCGAGTTCTTCCACAGCTACCTGCAGAGCCTCGACGTCGAGCGGGCCGGGGTCTCCGAAGGCTTCCAGGCGCGGCTGCGGCAGGTGCTCGGGCACTACGGCGTCACCGACCTCGACCGCACGCCCGAGCTGGAAGCCGCGGTGTTCCGGATCTTCCTTGCGCAGCAGCGGATGGCGGCCGACGTCGCCGTCGTCTCGGAGCTGCTGCGGCAGTGGCTGGCCGGTGCGCCGCCTGCCGAGGCGCTGAGCGAGCGCGCCGGGCTGGTGCTGGAGCACCTGGTGGAGGCCACGCAGGTGCGCTTCCCCGCGGTGTCGGACCTGGCCCGCGGCGTGGTGTTCCGCTGGTTCGCCCAGCCGCTGCTGCGCCGCAACCGCGCCCGCGTCTACGCCGCCGTCCGCGACGAGCTGCGCTACCTCGACCAGCACCCGGACGCGCCGGACCGCGCCGACCGGATCCAGGCGATGATCACCGGCTCGCAGCCGCTGGTCCGGCTGATCGGGCAGCGGATCGGGCGGCCCGGCCACGACCACGCGCCGCTGCTGGAAGTGCTGACCCGCCGCTACTACGGCAACCGGCGGCTCTCCGGCGTCACCGTCCGCGACGCCGGCGGCTCGCGCTGGCTGACCGCCGAGCTGAACGCGCCCGGAGGCGTGCTGCCGCTGGTCACCACCGCCGTCGACATCGCCGGGCTGCCGGACGCGCTGCGGGCGCTGGGTGAGGTCGCCACCGACGGCGTGGTCGCCGACCTGTACCTGCGCTGGGAGGACCAGCCGGACGTCGACGCGGCCGCCGAGCGGCTCGGCGCGCTGCTGGCCGAGCACGGGGTGCCCGCGAGCGTGCGCCGCGTCGTGGTCACCGTGGCAGGTACCGGCGGTGCCGTGATGCACCACCACTTCACGTTCGAGCGCGACGGCGCGGGTTTCGCCGAGGACCGGCTGATCCGCGGCCTGCACCCGCAGATCGCGCAGCGCCTGCAGCTGCAGCGGCTGCGCGAGTTCGACCTCACCCGGCTGCCCTCGGCCGACGAGGAGATCTACCTGTTCAAGGCCGTGGCGAAGACCAACCCGGCCGACGAGCGGCTGATCGCGATGGGCCAGGTCCGCGACCTGACGCCGCTGCGCGAAGCCGACGGGCGCCTGGTCGCGCTGCCCGCGCTCGAGGACGCGGTCACCGCGTGCCTCGACGCGATCCGCAACATCCAGGCGCAGCGGCCGCAGAACAAGCGGTTCGACACCAACCGGATCATGATGTACGTGTGGCCGCCGACCGACCTCACCACCGAGGAGCTGAACACCCTCGTCCAGCGCATCCTGCCGACGTCGGTCGGTGCCGGGCTGGAGGAGGTCCAGTTCCTGGCGCGGCGGCGCACGGACGCGGGCAAGCTGACCGAGCTGGCCGTCCGGATCGCGTTCGATCCGGGGCACGGCGCGCGGCTGCACGTCGGGGCGCCCTCGACCGAGCCGGTCAAGCCGCTGGACGACTACCGCCTCAAAGTGCTGCGCGCGGCGCGGCGCGGCAACGTCTACCCGTACGAGCTGACCGACCTGCTCGCCGGGCCGCAGGGCACGTTCACCGAGCACGACCTCGACTCCGACGGCGTGCTGGTGCCGGTGGACCGGCCCAAGGGCAAGAACTCCGCGGCCATCGTCGCCGGTGTCGTCACGACGCCGACCGAGCGGCACCCCGAGGGCGTCACCCGGGTCGTGCTGCTCGGCGACCCGACGAAGTCGCTGGGTGCGCTGTCGGAGCCGGAGTGCTCGCGGGTCATCGCGGCGCTCGACCTGGCCGAGCGGATGCAGGTGCCGCTGGAGTGGTTCGCGCTGTCCTCGGGCGCGCGGATCTCGATGTCCTCGGGCACCGAGAACATGGACTGGGTGGCCGCGGCACTCAAGCGGATCGTCCACTTCACCCAGGACGGCGGCGAGATCAACATCGTCGTCAACGGCATCAACGTCGGCGCCCAGCCGTACTGGAACGCCGAAGCCACGATGCTCATGCACACCAAGGGCATCCTGGTGATGACGCCGGACTCGGCGATGGTGCTCACCGGCAAGCAGGCGCTCGACTTCTCCGGTGGCGTGTCGGCCGAGGACAACTTCGGCATCGGCGGCTACGACCGCGTCATGGGCCCGAACGGCCAGGCGCAGTACTGGGCGCCGAACCTGCCTGCCGCGCGTGACGTGCTGATGGCGCACTACGACCACACGTACGTGGTGCCGGGCGAAGCGGGTCCGCGCAAGGCGGGTACGAACGACCCGGTGAACCGGGACGTGTCGACGTACCCGCACGCGATCGCCGGCAGCGACTTCACGACGGTCGGCGAGATCTTCTCGGCCGAGCACAACCCGGACCGCAAGAAGCCGTTCGACATCCGCACGGTGATGCGCGCACTGTCCGATCAGGACCACCCGGTGCTGGAACGCTGGGCGGGCATGGCCGACGCCGACACGGCGGCGGTGCAGGACGTGCACATCGGCGGCTGGCCGGTCTGCCTGGTCGGCATCGAGTCGCGGTCGGTGCCGCGGCGCGGCTTCCC
Source organism: Amycolatopsis melonis (assembly GCF_040064235.1). Taxonomy (NCBI): domain Bacteria; kingdom Bacillati; phylum Actinomycetota; class Actinomycetes; order Pseudonocardiales; family Pseudonocardiaceae; genus Amycolatopsis; species Amycolatopsis melonis. The sequence goes on along the minus strand of NZ_JBDZYD010000004.1, from coordinate 319,056 downwards.
GCCCACCGACGGCCCGGACGCCTACACCGCGGGCACGCTGTTCCCGCGGTCGTCGAAGAAGACCGCGCGGGCGATCAACGCGGCGTCGGGCAACCGGCCGCTGGTGGTGCTGGCGAACCTGTCCGGGTTCGACGGCTCGCCGGAGTCGCTGCGCAAGCTGCAGCTGGAGTACGGCGCGGAGATCGGCCGGGCGATCGTCAACTTCGAGGGCCCGATCGTGTTCTGCGTGATCTCCCGCTACCACGGCGGCGCGTTCGTGGTGTTCTCCAAGGCACTCAACCCGAACATGACGGTGCTGGCCCTGGAGGGCTCGTTCGCCTCGGTGCTGGGCGGCGCCCCGGCGGCAGCGGTGGTGTTCTCCGGCGAGGTGAACAACCGCACGGCCGCCGACCCGCGCGTGACCGAGCTGCAGGCCAAGGTGGCGGCGGCGAGCGGCGCTTCCCGCGCGGTGCTCAGCGCACAGCTGGCCGAGGTCCAGGCGTCGGTCCGCGCGGAGAAGGTCAGCGAGGTGGCGGCCGAGTTCGACCGGGTGCACAGCATCCAGCGCGCGGTCGAGGTCGGCTCGGTGGACGCGATCATCAGCGCGGCCGAGCTGCGGCCGCGCATCATCGAGGCGATCGAGCACGGCCTCAAGAAGTAACGTCACCCGCGGAGGGCGGCACTTTCACGTGAAAGTGCCGCCCTCCGGCGTTCCCGCCGGGAGCGGCGCCCTGCCGGCTCAGGCCCGGAGCATGACGATCGGGTAGGCGATCGTCGTGACGCGGAAGCCGTCGTGGCGATCCAGGTACGAACCGCGGATCCGGTAGAGGACGTCGACCATCTTCGGCGGACCCAGCCGCCCGGACCGGACCAGTTCGCGCAGCCCGAACGGACGCGCGGCGCCGTCGCCGCGCATTTCCCGCAGCCCCGACGCGATCCGGTCCAGATCGAGCGAGTAGAGCATCTGGAGCAGCGAGACACCGGAAACGTAGTGGGCAGGCCCGTCCGAGTGCGGGAATTCGGGAATCAGGTAGAGGGCGCCGATCTTCCGGCGACGACCGGCGCTGATCACCTGCTCGAGCGGCCGGTCCGAAACCCACAGCGCCGTCCCGCTTTCCCGCGAGCCGTCCGCGGGCGGTGGCAGCAGCACCGACCGGACTTCGCAGGTCTCCCGGCGGAAGGTCCGGCGCAGCTCCCGCCAGTCGGCATCGGGCAGGCTGGGATCGGGCAGCGCGTTGTCCCAGGAGTCGTCGATGCTCGGCCGTGCCAGGCCGAGGATCTCCTGGCCGCCCAGGTGTGCGCAGACCGTCTCCAGCTTCTCGGCGAGGCCGGCGGGAATCTGCGTCACCGCTCCCTGGAGCCCGACCGACGGGCTGATCCCGGCGCTGATCGTGTAGGTCGGCACGCGCCGCACCTTGGGCTTGGTCACCAGCTGCGAGTAATAGCCGTCCAGTCGTGCTTCGTCGACGTAGAGCGGTTCGATCACTTCGCCCCCTCGGTGGTCCGCGAAGCCCATGCTACGGGGCCGCCCTCCGGCGTTCCCGACTTTCGGGGGTATGGCGGGTTTGTTCCCGGCCGACACACTGTGCGTGCCGGTACGGTGACCGTGGGCTCGCGGTCCGTGCCGGGCGTCCATCCGTGCGGCGTGAGGAGATCCCCCGATGGCGTCAAGGTCCCTGTCCCGGCTCGCCCTCGCGGCGACCGGTGCCCTGCTCACCACCCTGCTCGGCGGCACCGCCGGCGCGCAGGCGGCGGACACGCCGGTGTTCTGGCGCGTCCCGGCCACCGCGGCCCAGGCGCAGGCACTGGGCGAGCTGGGATTCGACGTCGAGGAGGGGGACGCGGGCAGCGTCAACGTCGTCGGCGGCCAGGCCGTCGCGGCGAAGCTGCGGGCGCTGGGCTACCGGCCGTCGTTCTTCGACACCGTCTACAAGCCGCTGCCCGCGGAGACGAACCGGCTGGCGGCCGACACCTACTACGGCGGCTACCACACCGTCACCGCGCACGAGAACCATCTCGCGCAGGTCGCCTCGGCGCACCCGGACCTGGCCACGAAGTACACGATCGGCCAGTCGTGGAAGAAGCTGCAGGGCCAGGGCGGCCACGACATCCAGGCCATCTGCCTGACGAAGAAGCAGGCAGGCGACTGCACGCTGTCGACGACGTCGCCGAAGCCGAAGTTCTTCCTGATGGCCCAGATCCACGCCCGCGAGCTGTCCACCGGCGAGCTGGCCTGGCGCTGGATCGACTACCTCGCCGACGGGTACGCCACCGACGCGACCGCGAAGTCCATTCTGGACACCACCGAGGTGTGGGTGGTGCCGATCGCCAACCCCGACGGCGTCGACATCGTCGCCTCCGGCGGCAACTCGCCGAAGCTGCAGCGCAAGAACGCCAACAACTCCCGCGGTGGCTGCAGCGGCACCAACATCGGCGTCGACCTCAACCGCAACTCGACGTTCAAGTGGGGCGGCGACTCGAACTCCCCCTGCTCGGAGACCTACCAGGGCACGAGCGCCGGTTCCGAGCCCGAGGTGCAGGCGCTGGAGAAGCTGGCCCGCGCGATCTTCCCGGACCAGCGCGGCACCGCCGACACCGACCCCGCGCCGTCGACGGCCAAGGGCACGATGATCACGCTGCACAGCTACGGCAACGACATCATCATCCCGTGGGGCTTCACCCAGGCCACCTCGCCGAACGACGCGCAGTACCGCAGGCTCGGCGCGAAGTACGCCGCGTCCAACGGCTACCTCGTGGGCACGAACACCGAAACCGTCGGCTACGACACGACCGGCACCACCGACGACTTCACCTACGGCGTGCTCGGCGTCGCGAGCGTGACGTTCGAGGTCGGCGGCTCCAGCGGCACCTGTGGTGGTTTCCTGCCGCGGTACACCTGCATGGACAGCACGTTCTGGCCGAAGAACAAGGGCGCGTTCGTCACCGCCGCCAAGGCCGCGGCGGCGCCGTACCAGCAGTGAGTCAGGGACGGCAGACGTAGATGCAGTTCTGCGGACGCGGGGAATCCAGCACCTCGACGTGCCGGAACCCCGCGTCCGCGAGCATTTCCGTGGCCTTTTCCGTGCCCCACATGGCTCCCAGCGCGGCGCCGCCCTCGGCCAGCGACGTCGTCGTGCAGTACATCAGGCTGATGGCATAGCAGAGCGGGGCCAGCGGGTTGCCGATGTTCTTCTCGACGTGGCTGGAGAAGTTGGTGTCCACCATGAAGAACAGGCCGTCCGGGGCGAGGGCGCCGCGGATCCGGCGCAGCACGACGTCCGGGCGGTCCTGGTCGTGGACGGCGTCGAACGCGGTGATCACGTCGTACGGCGGGTCGGCGGTCAGCTCGGCGGCGTCCCCGACGAGGAACTCGGCGTTCGGCAGCCCGGTTTCCCGTGCCTGCTCGACGACGCGCGGATTGATGTCCAGGCCGGTGAAGCGGGACGCGGGGAACGCGCGGGCGGCGACCGCGATCGCGTTGCCGGTGCCGCAGCCGAGGTCGAGCACGCGCACCCCGGCCGTCAGCCGCTCCTTCAGGCCCGGGACCGCGCCGAAGAAGCCGTCCACCAGGTGCTCGCGGTAGATGTGCTTCCAGCTGTCGCCGGTCTTGGCGCCGAGGCTTTCCAGGTAGGGCCCGTACGCCGAGCGCGGGACACCGCCGCCCTCGGCGAACGCGCGTTCCAGGTCGGGCAGGATGCCGGTGAACGCGCTCAGGGTCAGCAGTGACGGCATGAGGTTCGCCGCCGTCTCGCCGAGCAGGTACTTCGCGTGGCCGGGCGGGAAGGCGTACTCCCGGCCGTCGTAGGTGAAGATCCCGCCGGTGACCATCGCGCCGAGCCACTCGCGCACGTACCGCTCCTCCAGCCCGGCCCGCGCGGCGAGGCCCTCGCTGGTGGCCGGACCTGCCGCGGCCGCTTCGAGCAGTCCGGTGCGGTGGCCGATCCCGATCAGCATGGTGAGCGCACTGCCCGTCATGAGGTCGGTCAGGTGCGCGGCGAAGTCCGTTTCCTCCATGCGGCCCGACCCTACCGGGCACCGGCGGCGGACCGTCCGATGTGGACGGCCCGCCGCGGGTCAGGCGTCCTCGTCCTCCAGCCCGGCGTCGGCGAGCACCGCGTAGACGCGCCGGCGTGCGTCGGCGAGGATCTTCTTCACCTCGGCGACCTGTGCCTCGGTCCCGCTGTAGCCGACCTGGGCTGCCGCGCCGGACAGTTCCCCGAGCGCGTGCCACAGGGCGGCGAAGCGGTCGGCGCCGGGCTCTTCCTCGGGTTCCTCCCAGAGCGCGGCGAACTCCGCTTCGCGGCCGGCGACGTGCTCGCGGCCCGCGTCGGTCAGCTCGGCGACGCGGCGCCCGCCGGACTCGACCGTGTGGACCAGGCCCTCGTCCTCCAGCTGCTGCAGGATCGGGTAGACCGAGCCGGGGCTGGGCCGCCACCGGTCGTGGGTGCGGCGGCGGATTTCCTGCATCAGCTGGTAGCCGTGCATCGGCTCCTCGGCCAGCAACGCCAGCACGGCCGGGCGCACCGGACGTGCCGCCGGGCGGCCGCCGCGGAAGTCCCGCACGCGCTGGAACGGCCCGGCGCCGCCGAACCAGCCGCCGGGCCCGCCGAACGACCCCGGGCCGCCGGGGAACCCCGGGAAGCCGGGGGGCTGCGGCGGATGGGGTGGATGCGGCGGGAACCCGCCCGGCGGCCCGCCGCGGGCCAGCTCGGGGCCGCCGTCCCAGTCCTCGTGGCCCGGGATGCCGTGCTGCGGGTGCGGGTGACCGGGGTGCGGGTGGCCGGGGTGGCCCCCGAACCCGGCGAAGATCCGACCTGGCCCGGCACTCATCTCCATGATTCCTCCTCGGATTGCCGTATCGCCGACACTTCGACGATATATCGCCGGTCGATCGACCGCAAGATGCCTGGTCACGGATGCGTCAAGGTGCCCGATCGGGTGAAACCGACATCGCCCTTCGAGCGACTGGGGAGCTACCGGGAAAGGGGACCGCCATGGCTCTCGGAAGAGTTCGCGCACTCCGCACCGCGCTGACGACCGCCGTACTGGCCGGGCTCGTGCTGCCCGTCGTGGCCCCGGGGGCCGGCGCGGCAGCGCTGCCGCCCGGCTTCGTGCTGCGGGAGACCGACACGGGCCTCGGCCAGTACCAGCTGACCGACTTCGCGCCCCTGCCCGGGGGTTCCGTCCTCGCCACCGGCAAGGACGGCCGGGTTCGCTGGGTCCCGGAGACCGGGACCGGCCGGACGATCGCGGCGCTGCCGACCCGCACGGTCAGCGACCTCGGCCTGACCGGGATCGCCGTGGCCCCGGACTACGCGACCTCGCACACGATCTACCTGACGCGGTCGGTCGACACGACCAGCGGCTTCGTCATGCGGTTGTCCCGGTTCACCGTCACCGTGGACGCGGCGGGCACGCCGTCCGGGCTGACCGGCGAGCTGCCGCTGTTCGAGGTGCCGGGCTTCCACAACGTCCACGGCATCGACACCGTCGCCGCCGCCGCGGACGGGACGCTGTGGCTGTCGATCGGCGACGCCGCCGACTTCACCAAGGTGGACACGGGCGCGTTCCGGGCCCAGGACGTCAACCAGCCCTACGGCAAGATCTTCCACCTGGCCGCCGACGGCACGGGCGTCCCGGCCAACCCGTACTACGACGCGGCGAACCCGGGCTCGACCGCGAGCAAGGTGTTCGCGCGCGGGTTCCGCAACCCGTTCCGGTTCGGCATCGACCCGAACCTCGGCCTGCCGGTCGCCGGCGACGTCGGCTGGAACTCCTGGGAAGAGGTCGACGTCGTCCAGCGCGGGGCCAACCAGGGCTGGCCGTGCTGGGAGGGCACCCACCCGACACCGGGCTACAGCGGGCTCGCGGAGTGCGCCGGGGTGGCGAACCAGCCGCCGATCTTCGAGTACCAGCACGGCAGTGGCCCCATGCAGGGCAACAGCGTCACCGGCGGGATCGTCTACAACGGATCCAGCTACCCGGCCGCCTACCGCGGGGCCTACTTCTTCGGCGACTACGTGACGCACAAGATCTGGACGATGACGTACGACGACCAGGGCAGGCTCACGCGAGGCCCGGAAAGTCCGCCCGTCTTCACCGACATCGGCGGCCCGGTGAGGTTTGCGGCGGCGGCCAACGGCGACATCGTCTACGCGGACATCCTGTCAGGGAAGCTGCGCCGGCTGAGCTATTCGGCGGGCAACACGGCTCCGGTGGCGAACGCGTCGTCGGCCACCGACCCGGCCACCCGGACGGTTTCCTTCGACGGCTCCGCGTCGGTCGACTACGACAACGACCCGCTCACCTACGACTGGGCCTTCGGCGACGGCACCGCCACCGCCGCCAACGCGGGCCCCCAGGTGAGCCACACCTACGCGGCGGGCACCGAGTCGTTCACCGCGACGCTGACCGTCCGGGACCCGCTGGGCGCCACCGGCACGACCACCATCACGGTCGCGCCCGGCAACCACACCCCGCAGCTCACGCTGACCACGCCGGGCGACACCACGACCTTCGCGGTGAACCAGCCGGTCACCCTCGGCGCGGCCGCGACGGACGCCGAGGACGGTTCCCTGCCGATCACGTGGACCTCCGCCGTCCGGCACTGCCCGAGCGAGGCGACGTGCCACGCGCATCCCGGCATCGGCGGGACCGGGGCGAGCTTCTCACTGCCGTTCACCGAGCACCCGGACTCCCGGATGGACTTCACCGCGACCGTCACCGACAGCGCGGGCGTCTCGACGTCGAAGACGTACACGGCGATGCCGCGTCGGCACCGGATCACCCTGCTCAGTACGCAGCCTGCCGCGTTGAGCATCCCCGTCGAGGGCGGCGTAAGCACGGCGCTGGTGACCGAAGGCGCCACCTTCGACGTCGTGGCCGCGCCGCTGGGCACCGACGGCGTCTCGAAGTTCACCGGCTGGCAGGGCGGACCGGCGGAGACGACGTGGATCGTCACCGTCGGCGCAGGCGACCTGACGCTGACCGCCAACTACGCGACCCCGATCGACCAGCGCTACGACGCCGACCCGGCGCTGCGGGCGAAGCTCGGGGCGCCGACGGCGGCCGAGGTCACCGACGGCCCGGTCCACTACCGGACCTACGCGAACGGCAGGCTGTACTGGAGCGCCACCGGCGGCACCCGGTACGTCATCGGCCCGGTGCTGGCCAAGTACCTCGCGTTCGGCGGGCACGCGAAGCTCGGCCCGCCGACGACCGACACCACGGCCACGCCGGACGGCGCGGGGCAGTACAACCACTTCGTCAACAACGGCAACGTCGGGTCGATCTACTACACGGCCGCGACCGGTGCGCACGCGATCTACGGCGAAATCCGCAAGAAGTGGGCCGCGCTGGACTACGAACGCGGCCTCGGCTACCCCACGACCGACGAGCTCGGCACGCCGGACGGCGCGGGGCAGTACAACCACTTCGTCAACAACGGCAACGTCGGGTCGATCTACTACACGACCGCGACCGGTGCGCACGCGATCTACGGCGAAATCCGCAAGAAGTGGGCCGCGCTCGGCTACGAACGCGGCCTCGGCTACCCCACGACCGACGAACTCGGCACCCCCGACGGCATCGGCCGCTACAACCACTTCAGCCTCGGCCACTCGATCTACTACACGACCGCCACGGGCGCGCACGCGGTCAAGGGCGAGATCCGCAAGCGGTGGGCGGCGCTGGGGTGGGAACGGTCCTACCTCCGCTATCCGAGAACGGACGAGTACGTGACGAACGGGGTGTACCGCAGCGACTTCCAAGGCGGCTACATCACCTACACGCTCGCGACCGGCGCGGTCGACCGCCCCTGGTGACCCGTTCCGGTTCCCGCCCCGGCCGGTCAGTCCGTGAAGTAGTGCCCGGCTTCGAGGTCGGCGACCAGCCCCGGCCGTTCGGGGACCCAGCCGAGCCGCTTCTGCGTCAGCACGCTCGACGCGGGCGCGTCCGGGCCGGTGAAGTGCGCGAGCCAGCCGAAGTGGCCCTCGACGTCGGACACCGGCTGCACCGGGACGCCGAGCTGCCGCCCGATGACCTCGGCGATCACCTTCAGCGGCACGCCTTCGTCGCCGACCGCGTGCAGCCGGGCGCCTTCGGGCGCCGCCTCCACGGCCAGGCGGTACACGCGGGCCGCGTCGAAGCGGTGGACCGCGGCCCAGCGTCCGGAGCCGTCCCCGGGGTAGCCCGAAACGCCCTTCTCGCGCGCGAGCCGGATCAGCGCGGGAACGAACCCGTGCCGGTCGCCCTCGCCGTGCACCGAGTGCGGCAGCCGCAGCACCGAGGCACGCACGCCCCGCGCGGTCAGCGCGAGCGCGGCGTCCTCCGAGGCGGATCGCGGGAACGCCGGATCGGCCGCGTCCTCTTCGGTGGCCAGCCTGCCCGGCGCCACCGGCCCGGTCGCCGCCGTGACGACCAGAGCCTTCCCGGAGCCTTCGAGGGCATCGCCGAAGGCGGCGATCGCCGTGCGGTCGGTCGCCGCGGCGGCGGCGATGTCGGCGAAGTCGTCGTGGACGTAGGCGGTGTGGACGACGGCGTCGGCCTCGGCGGCCGCGGCGCGCAGGCCGTCCAGGTCGGTCAGGGTGCCGCGGCGGACCTCGGCGCCGGTGGCCGCGAGCGCCGCGGCCTTGGCGTCCGAGCGGGCGAGACCGAGGACGTCGTGCCCGGCGTCCAGCAGTTCCCGGACGACGGCGCTCCCGACGAACCCCGTCGCGCCGGTGACGAACACACGCATTTCTGCTCCTCGTGAGGATGGTGGTGACTGTGCTTCCATCGTTGGGCCGCGGCGGCGCGCGCGTCCAAAGCCTGATCCGCATCGCGCAATACGCTCCAGGCATCACCGCAGTTAGGCTGGGTGCATGTCCGACCTCGACCTGCGGCTGGTCCGGTACTTCACAGCGGTCGCCGAGCACCGCCACTTCGGGCGCGCCGCGGCGGCCCTGCACACGACCCAGCCGTCGCTGAGCAGGCAGATCCGCCGCCTGGAGGGCCAGCTCGGGGCGCGCCTTCTCGACCGCACGCCCCAGGGCACCCGGCTGACCGAGGCAGGCGAGGTGTTCCTGCCCCGCGCCCGCGAGCTGCTGCACTCGGCCGAGCAGGCGGCGGCGAGCACCCGCGCGGCGGCGGCACCGAGCCGGATCACGATCGGGTACCTGACCAACCTGTACGTCACGCCGGCAGTGCGCGAGCTGCGCCGCCGTCACCCGGAGGCGGAGGTGCTGACCCGGCACCTCGGCTGGACCGAGGTCCGCGCGGCCCTGCTGGATCACCGGGTGGACGTGGCGGTGGCCCGCCTGCCGTTGCGGACCGGCAAGCTGCGCGTGCGGGTGCTGTACGACGAAGAGCGGGTGCTGGTGGTGCCGGCCGACCACCGCCTGGCGGGCCGCGAGTGGGTCACGCTCGACGACATCGCGGACGAGCCCCTCCCCCGCCTCGACGACCCGGAATGGAACGCGTTCTGGCGCATCGACCCCCGCCCGGACGGCACCCGCGCCCCGGACGGCCCCCTGGTCGGCAGCTACGACGAGAAGTTCGAGCTGATCGCGGCCGGCCAGCTGGTGGCGATCGTCCCGGCGGGCGCGCGGTACAGCCGCCTCCGCCCGGACGTGACGACGGTGCCGCTGCGGGGTGTCGAGCCATGCCAGGTGGTCCTGGCAACGCGGGCAGCCGACCACGGCCCCCTCCTCGCCGCGGCCTGCCGGATCCTGACCGCCCAGCTGACCGGACCGGAAGCCGCGAGCCTCACGGGCCTGCAACCGGCCCCGTGAAGGGACCCGCGCAGCCCCACAGGCCCGCAACCATCCCCACGCACTTCCGTGAATGGCACATTGAGGGACATAGAGTCCGTGAATGTGCCATTCACGGACTTCGGGACCCGGGCGCAGCAGGCCGGGCCAGGACTTCAGGACTGGCCGGACTTCACCGCCAGCGTCAGCAGGTCCGCCGCCGCCCCTGCCAGGCGGCGGCCCGCCGGCCAGACCGCGCGCAGGACGCGGCCCAGCTCCACCCCCGTCACCGTGACCGGGACCAACCGCCGTCCCGCGACTTCGCGGACCACGTCCAGCTCGCTGATCACCGCCGGGCCCGCTCCGGCGATCACCGCGTTGCGGACCGCCGAGGCCGAGCCCAGCTCCAGCAACGGCTTCACCGGGCCCGCTCCCGCCCGGCGCAGCGCTGACTCGACCGTCTCCCTGGTGCCCGAGCCTGGCTCGCGGACCACCAGCGGCGTCGCGGCCAGCTCCGCCGCGGTCAGCGGGCGGCGGCGGCGCGCCCACGCGTGGCCCGCCGGGACCACGACCACCAGCCGGTCCGCCGCCACGCGCCGCGTCGCCAGGCCCGGCCAGGGGCCCGGCGACTCGACGAACCCGAGGTCCACGCGGCCGCGGGCCACCAGGTCGGCGACCTGCTCGGAGTTCACCACCTCGAGCCCGACGTAGGTGTCGGGTCCGGTGCGCTTGATCTCGCCGATCCACGCCGGCACGAAGTGCTCCGCCAGCGTCATGCTCGCCGCCACCCGCAGCTGTGCGCCGCGCTGGGTGCGCAGGGCCTCCGCGCCCGTGCGCAGTCCGTCCACTTCGGTCAGGACGCGGTGGGCCCAGCCCGCGATCACCCGGCCGTCCGGGGTCAGTGCCGACCCACGGCGGGTGCGGTCCACGAGGGACAGTCCCAGCTGGCGCTCCAAAGTGGACAGCCGCTTGCTCGCCGACGGCTGGGCGATGCCGAGCGCCCCGGCCGCCTGGCCGATGCTGCCGAGGTCGTCGACGAGCACCAGCAGCCGCAGCGAGTCGAGATCCGGTCCGGTCATACCCGAAGTCTATGACCTCCTCCGCAACCGGCGGCTACCGCACAGCCGGAGTCCGGGCGACGCTGTCCTCATGGCACTGATGACTGCTCGCACGTCCGGTCTCGCGATCACCGGGCTGGGAGTCGCCGCGGCGTACGCGCTGAGTTCGGCGTGGCCGGTCCTGGGCGCACTCACCGTCGCGGTGGTGCTGGGCGTCGTCACCGGGAGCACCCCGGTCCTGACCGAAGAGCAACGCCGGGCTGTCGCGGGCGTCACGAAACGACTGCTGCGCGCTGGTGTCGTACTGCTCGGGCTGCAGCTGGCCGTGCCGGCGGTGCTGGCGCTCGGGCCCGGCACGCTCGCCGCCGTGGTCGTGACGGTCGCGGTCACCTTCCTCGGCACGCTCGGCCTCGCCCGGCTGATCCGCGTGCCGCGCAGTCTCGCCCTGCTGGTCGCCACCGGCTTTTCGATCTGCGGCGCCTCGGCGATCGCCGCGGTGGAGGGCGTGGTCGAGCGGGACGACGAAGACGTCGCGACCGCCGTCGCCCTCGTCACCTGCTACGGCAGCCTGTCACTGGCCGTCCTCCCGCTGCTCGCCCGCGCGCTCGGCCTGGACGCGACGCGGACGGGCAGCTGGGCGGGGATCTCGGTGCACGAGGTCGCGCAGGTCGTCGCGGCGGCCGGGCCCGCCGGTGCCGCCGCCGTCGGGATCGCCGTCGTGGTGAAGCTGAGCCGGGTCGTGCTGCTCGCGCCGGTGGTCGCGCTCGTCGGCGCCACCGAACGCACCCGCCGCGCCGGGCACGCGCCGCTTGTCCCCCTGTTCGTCCTCGGGTTCCTGGCCATGGTCGCCGTCCGCAGCACCGGGCTCGTCCCCGCGTTCGCGCTCGACGTCGCGAAGACCGCCTCGACGCTGCTGCTCGCGGGCGCGCTGTTCGGGCTCGGCTGCGCCGTCCGGCTCGGCTCGCTGCTGCGCGGCGGCGGCCGGGCACTGCTCCTGGGCCTGCTGTCCACGCTGGTCGTGCTGGCGACCGGGTTCGGCACCCTGGCCGCGTTCACCTGAAGTTTTCCTTGCGGACACGTATAGGTCGTTATACGCGAAGTTGTACGGGTCTTGTACGGGCCGCGTCGACGCTACGGCCGAGACGTAGGACGTAGAACGACCCGTAGGGAGCTTTCACCGTGAAGATCACCCGACTCGCCCAGGGCCTGCTGGCCGGGCTGCTGGGGTGCGCAGCCGTCGCCGTCCCGGCGGCCGTCGGTTCCGCGGCGGCCCAGGCCGACGTGTCCAGCACGCTGGTGTTCAACAAGAACACAGAAGGTCACGACTGTTACCGCATTCCCACCGTCGTCAAGGCGAACAACGGCGACCTGCTCGCCTTCGCCGAAGGCCGCAACGGCGGCGCCAGTTTCTGCAACGACCTCGGCGAAATCGACCTCGTCATGAAGCGCTCCACCGACGGCGGCAAGACGTGGGGTGCGCTGGAGACCGTCATCAAGGCGAACGGTGACACGAAGGGCAACCCGGCGCCGATCGTCATCCCGGGCAGCAACCGGATCGCGCTGCTGTCGACGATGCAGTGCTACACCAACCCCTCCTGCGGCCGCGTGCCGCGCGTGTCCATCAGCGACGACAACGGCAGGACGTGGGGCGCGCCGCGTGTGCTGACCACGGAACTGGGCTTCGCGAGCGCGCCGGGCTGGCTGGCGACCGGGCCGTCGCACGGGATCGTGCTGACCCGCGGCGCGCACGCCGGCCGCCTGGTCGCCGGGGTGAGCTGGACGATCGGCGGCAAGAACACCGGCGCGCTGGTCTACAGCGACGACAAGGGCGCGACGTGGCACCGCGGCGCGACCGACTCGCCGACGACGGCGATCAACCCGCAGGAGATCAGCGTCACCGAGCTGCTCGACGGCCGCGTCTACGCGGCGGCGCGCAACCAGGCCAACGACGACAACAAGTGCCTGGAGGGCGGCACGCGCAACCGCGCGTTCGCGATCAGCTCCGACGGCGGCGCGTCGTTCAGCACGAAGTTCACCTTCGCGACCGACCTCGTCGCCCCGACGGTCCAGGGCTCGACGGCCCGGATGAGCGCCACCGACACCGGCGGCAAGTACAACCGCGTCGTGTTCGCGGCACCGTCCACTTGCGACCGTCGCAAGGAGCTGCGGGTGCATTCGTCGTTCGACGAGGGCGCAAACTGGACCGGCACGGCGGGCAGCCTGCTGGTGTGGGGCCAGGACGCGGCGTACTCGGACATGGTGCAGCTGTCCCAGTCGTCGGTGGGCGTGCTGTTCGAGGCGGGCCCGGAGTTCCACGCGAACGACACGATCCGCTACGCCACGGTGACGGAGGCAGCACTCGGCGCGCCCGCCTGCGGTGGCGGCTACAGCGTGATCGACTCGGCGCCGCTGGGCACGGCGGGCACGGTTTACCTGTCGTACAACGCTTCCAACGGCAAGAACTGCGTCAGCACGATGAAGAGCACGTCCGCGGGGGCGGCCACGGCGACTTCGGCCTACCTGGAGGTCCAGGGTGCTTCGCGGATCACCGACTCGGGATCGTTCGCGTACTTCGCGGGCCCGGTCACCGCGACGGCTGCGGACAAGTGCGTCAAGTGGGGCGGCACGGCAGGCGGCCAGTCGTACGCCAGCGAATTCGAGCACTGCGGCTGATTTCGTGGTGGCCGGGCCCCGGGCCCGGCCACCGCGGTCCTTGATCGAACCGGCCGCCACGTATCCGGACGCCGGCCGTTTCGGGCTTTTCCCGACCCCGGCGGGCGGGACCCGCCCCCTGGCCGGGTCCCGCCCGCTCTCTCCCCCCAGAGTTCCGGCGAAGTCGCGCTGCGCCGCCGTACTGAAGGTGCCCTTCAGCTCAGCGTGAGCCGGCCGTCAGAATCCGGTGCAGCTGGCCACCGCGTACTCCCCGGACGCGGTCGCCGTCTTGACCTCCTTGCCGTCGACCACGACCTTGCAGGTCACCGATCCGCCGCTCTCGCCGGTGGTCGCGGTGAACGCGCCGACGTACAGGCCGGTGGCCTCGACGGTCTTCGTCCACGGCACGGCCGCGCCCGTCTCGCTCTTGACCGCGGCCGCCTGCTCGAAGGTGCTGTAGTCGATGTCGGCGGTCTTCGCCGTCCCGGTCACCGAGTAGACGATCGTGTGCTTCTGGTTGGCCTGGTCCTTGACGTCGCTGATCGCGTTGCCGATGACCACCACCCACAGGATGCTGACGGCCAGGCCGAGCACCGAAACCACGATGCCGGAGATCGACAGCCCCTTGTTGGTCGCCTTGCCGGCCCGCACCCTCGCCAGCCCGATCGCGGACAGGATGAGGCCCACGATCACCAGCGGCCACGCGACCACGCCGACGAACGGGATCGGCGAGAACACCAGCCCGACCAGACCGAGGACGAAACCGGCCGTGCCCAGGCCGTTGCGCGGCGGGGCGGCCTGCGGGGCCGGGTACTGCTGGATCGGGGTGTAGTCGGTCATCGGGCTTCCTTTCGGCCTTTGCTTGACGGCGAGAAGGAAACCAGCGCCGCGGGAACTCCCGCGTCATCCGCAGGCCTCGACCCATTACGACGAAAGTCGTCAACGGCGGCCGGGCGGACTGGCGGAAGGGCTGATGGTCCGGCGGAGGCGGCCTCGTAGGCTTTCCCCATGGGACGGTCCGTGCTTCGCGTGTTGTACACCGTGCTCGCCGTCGCGGCGGGCGTGCTGAGCAGCACGGTCAACGTCTCGCTCGACAGCGCCATCCCGGGCAGCGACGCCACGAACACCACGGTGCTCGGGATGCTCGGCTGGCTCGCCGGGATCGGCGCCGCCGTGATGCTGGTCTGGCGGCACCGGTGGCCGCTGCTGGTCACCGGCATCGCGCTGGTGCCGCCGGTCCTGCTCACCGGCGATTCGATGGCCGCGCTGATCGCGCTCGCCGCGCTCACCGCCCGGTACGTCGGCTGGTGGCGGTGGAGCGCGGCGACCGTCGTGGCCGCGGCGACGGGGCTCGCGGTGTGGCGTGACGCGGGCCGTCACCCTCAGCTGTCGATCGCCGAGGCGTGGGTGCCGACCGGGACCACCGCGGGGAAGCTCGCCGGGGTGGTGGTGACCGCGCTGCTGTTCACCGCGGTCCCGCTGACCGTCGGGATCGTCCGGCACAGCCTGGCCGAGACCCGCCGCCGGATCGCCGAGCAGGAGGCACTGCGCGACCAGGTGGCACGCCGCGAGGAACAGGCCAGGATCGCCCGCGAGATGCACGACGTCCTCGGGCACCGGCTGTCGCTGCTGTCGCTGCAGGCGGGTGCCCTGGAGGTCACCGCGGCGGCCACGCCGGGAGCGGCGGAGGCGGCCAAGACGGTCCGGACGACCGCCCGGCAGTCACTCGACGACCTGCGCCAGGTGATCGGCGTGCTGCGCACCACGGGTTTCGCGGACCGGGCGCCCGGTGGCCCGGCCGAGCCGCCGCAGCCGACGCTGTCCGACATCCCCGGCCTGATCACCGGCGCCCGGCAGGCGGGCCTGGCGATCAACGTGACGGTCCTGCTGGACCAGGCGTCGGCGGCACCGGCCCCGCTCGGCACGGCGGCCTACCGGATCCTGCAGGAGGCGCTGACGAACGTGCTCCGGCACGCCCCGGGCGCACCGGCGGAGGTGAGCGTCCGCGGCGGCCCGGGTGCCGGGCTGACGCTCGAAGTCGTCAACGCGCTGCCGCCGCACCCGGTGCCGTCCCCCGGTTCCGGCACGGGACTCACCGGCGTCAACGAACGGATCTCGGTGCTCGGCGGCACCCTCACGGCAGGCCCGGCCGACGACCGGACGTTCGTGCTGCGGGCCTGGCTGCCCTGGGCGGCACCGGCCCCCTAGCATGGGCGGGTGAGCGTGCGTGTACTGCTCGTCGACGACGACCCGCTGGTCCGCACCGGACTGTCCATGATCCTGGGCAGCACCCCCGACATCGAGGTGGTGGCGGAGGCGGGCGACGGCGACGAAGCGGTCCACCAGGTCGCACGGCACGCACCGGACGTGGTGCTGATGGACATCCGCATGCGCCGCATGAACGGCCTCGCCGCCACGGCGGCGGTCCTGGCCCAGCCCCGCCCGCCGAAGGTGCTGATCCTGACGACGTTCGACCTCGACGAGTACGTGTTCGAGGCACTGGCGGCAGGAGCAAGCGGCTTCCTCCTCAAGGAGGGCTCACCCCAGGAGATCATCGAAGGCGTCCGCGTCGTGGCCAACGGCGACGCAATGCTTTCCCCGCGCACGACGAAGCAGCTGATCGGCCAGTTCGTAGCCACCCGCACAAACCCGCGGCGCACCCGCGCCCAGGCGAAACTGGAGCTGCTCAGCGACCGCGAACGCCAGATCGTCACGGCGGTCGCGAGAGGCAAGCCGAACGCGGAGATCGCGGGAGAGCTGTTCCTCAGCGAGGCGACGGTGAAGACGCACATCACGCGGACGTTCGCGAAGCTGGATGTGAGCAACCGGGTCCAGCTGACGATCTTCGCCTACGAAGCCGGGCTCGTCACGCCGTGAGGTCCCGCCGGCAGGCCTCGTGAGTGACGGGAGGACCGTCTGCCGGGAGGGTCGTGAGTGGCGAATATGGTTATTGAGGGGTAAGGCGGTGGTGGGGGCATGGGAGGAGCAACCTGGTTCTCCCACACGGGCCCAGCGGCCGCCGCCGCTACTTCGCTCCCGCCGGTGCCGTCGTCACCGCCGATTCGCCGAACTTGATGCCCTTCGCCTCCTTGCCGATCGCCGTCAGGACCGCCACCGCGATCAGGCCCGGTCCCACCGTCCACACCAAAGCCGACGTGTACCCGTGGGACTCCGCGATCGCCTGCTGGATCGGCAGGTTCAGCGCCGCCAGGAGGTTGCCCAGCTGGTATGTCACGCCCGGGTAGAAGCCGCGGATTGCGTCCGGGGACATCTCCGTCAGGTGGGCCGGGATCACTCCCCATGCTCCCTGGACCATGATCTGCATCAGGAACGAACCCAGGGCCAGCATGCCCGCGCCGTGGTCGACCGCGAAGATCGGGATCACCGGCAGGCCCAGTACCGCCGCCGTGACGATCGTGCGGCGGCGGCCCAGGCGCTCCGACAGCGTTCCGAACGTCAGGCCGCCGATGATCGCGCCCACGTTGTACAGCACCGCGATCCACGTGCTCGTTGCCGCGCTCAGGCCCGCGCCGCCGTTTTCGTGGGCCTTCAGGAAGCTCGGGTAGACGTCCTGGGTGCCGTGGCTCATCCAGTTGAACGCCGTCATCAGCAGGATCAGGTAGCCGAAGCGGCGGATCACCTTCGGGTTCAGCAGGACGTCCCTGACCGACGTCCGCGTCACCCGCAGCTTCTCGCGGGCGGCCTCCCAGACCTCCGACTCGCGGACCCGCGCGCGGATCAGCAGGCTGATCAGCGCCGGGAAGATGCTCAGCACGAAGATCCAGCGCCACTGCAGGCCCAGTGCCGAGTGGAACAGCAGGTACGCCAGCGCCGCCAGCAGGTAGCCGATCGAATAGCCGACCTGCAGCAGGCCCGAGAAGAACCCGCGGCGCTCGGGCGGGATCTTCTCCATCGCCAGGGCCGCGCCGAGTCCCCACTCGCCGCCCATGCCGATGCCGTAGACGAACCGCAGCACCAGCAGCACGGTGTAGTTCGGGGCGAACGCGCACAGCAGGCCGGCGACCGAGTACAGCAGGACGTCGGCGATCAGCGGGATCCGGCGTCCGACGCGGTCGGCCCACAGGCCGAAGAGCAGGGCGCCGACCGGGCGCATCACCAGGGTCGCGGTGGTGATGAACGCCAGCTGCGTCGCCGTCGCGCCGAACGAGGCGTCCTTTGCGATGTCCGCCAGGACGAACACGACGAGGAAGTAGTCGAACGAGTCCATGCTCCAGCCGAGCAGGGCCGCGAGGAAGGCGTTGCGCTGGTCCGATGTAAGCGTTTTCTTCCCGGTAGCCACGTTTGCCCCGTCCCGTCGGTTTCTCACCGGAAGACCTCAGGCCCGGTGTAGCACTCACCGGCCCCGGCGGGCAAGGGCGGCTCAGAGGGTGACGCGGGTGCGGACGCGGCGGCCGACGTCGCGGGCCCAGGCGCGGATCCGGTCCCAGTCACGGAAGTCGCCTGCCCGCCGCCCGGACGCGAACAGCTTCGGGATCAGGCCGCGGACCGTCGCCGGGTCGAGCCTGCCGCCGAAGGTCGCGGTGCGCTCGGCGTCGATGCGCGCGGCCAGCAGCGCGACGTTCGCCGGCAGGCTGACCTGGTGGGTGGCCGCGCCGGGGCCGCACGGTCCGCTGTGGAACAACCACACGGGACGCTCGGCGAGCGCACGAGCGTTGCGTTCCAGCAGCCGCACCGCTTCCGGCCGCCACCGGTGGTAGTACAGGGCGCTGCCGACGACGACGGCGGCGTAGTGGCCGACCCCGGCGACGTCGGCGGCGTCGCGCACGTCCACCGCCAGGCCGGTTTCGCGGAGTTCGGCGGCGATGACCTCGGCGATCTGCCGGGTGCCGCCGTGCCGCCCGGCGTAGGCGACGAGGACTGCGGTCATGGGTCCATTGTCGGCCCTCCCGCTCGAGAATGCGCCGCGGGCGGGTCACGATCCGCCGAACGGGCGGTTCCACGCTGCCGTCCGGCCCGCGCTCCCGGTCAGCCCGGTGACAGGAACGCCGGACGGCGGCCCGGCTCCGGCTCGTCGTAGTACCGGTGGAACACCGCGGTCTGCCCGCCCGACAACGGCGGCACGATCCAGCTCCAGTCGGCCGGGCACCGCCGCCCGGCCCGCTTCTCCCGTTCCACGTGGGACAGGAACCGCCGGGACTCGGTGTGGTGGTCGGCCATCGTCACGCCTGCCGCGTCGAAGGAGTGCTGGACCGCCAGGGTCAGCTCGACCAGTGCCCGGTCGCGCCACAGCGTGCGCTCGGACGTGGTCTCCAGGCCCATCAGCTCGGCGACCACCGGCAGCAGGTCGTAACGCCGCTCGTCGGCCAGGTTGCGGGCGCCGATCTCGGTGCCCAGGTACCAGCCGTTGAACGGGGCGGCCGGGTAGGTGACGCCGCCGATCTCCAGCGACATGTTGCTGATCGCCGGCACCGCGTGCCAGCGCAGCCCGAGCCCGGCGAACCACCGGTGGTCGGGGTGGGTGAGCGGGACCTCCAGGACCGCGTCCGCCGGGAGGGTGAACAGCCGCGGCTCGCCGGGGACCGCCTCCACCAGCAGCGGCAGGACGTCGAACGACCCGCGGCGCTCCGGGGGCCGCCAGCCGAGTCTTCGCACGTGCTCGGTGAACCCGGCGTACCGCGGGTCGCCGAGGACCGAGCCGTCGTCGAGGCGGTATCCCGCGTAGCGGATGAGCTGCTCGTTGTGGATGCGCGGCCCCGGCCTGGCCGGGGTGTCCGGGGCGAAGACCGTGATCGTCGGCCGGATCCGGCCGCCGCGGGTGGCTTGGCGCAGGTGGGCGACGCACTCGCCGGCGATCGCGGCGGCCCCGGTGACTTCGCGCCGGTCGCGGATCCGCAGGCTGCGCCAGTACAGCCGGCCGATGCAGCGCGCCGAGTTGCGCCACGCGACGCGGGCGCCGTACGCCAGTTCCGCCGCGGTGTGCCGGTAGGTCCCCGTTTCGGCGATTTCCGCGCGGATCCGCGCCAGCCGCGTCTCAAACCGGTCACCCGGTTCCGCGGCGCCTTCGGCGAACATCCGGTCCAGGAATTCCTCCGCTTCCGTGAAATTGACCCGCCCGGGTGTCACGAAAACGTCCACCGTTCCTCCGAAAGCCGCCGACGACACCGCGGCCGGCGACACTACCCCACGTCCGGAATACGGAGAAGACCGCCGAAACAACTGCTACCAAGCGTCATCCGGACATGGCACGACGCATTTCTGCGTAAATCGATCACCGGGCGGCAGGAAATCCGGCGAACACCCGTTGGGAAGCGCGTCCGCGTGCGAGGTTAGAGTCAGGTGATCGGCAGAGAAGGGACGTACGTGAGCCGGATCCCCGTGGTCCTCGTCGCCGGCTTCCTCGGCGCGGGCAAGACGACGCTGCTCAACCACCTGCTGGCCAACCGCGAGGGCGCGCGGGTCGGCGTGGTGGTCAACGACTTCGGGAGCGTGAACGTCGACGCGCTGGCCGTCGCCGGCCAGGTCGACACGATGGTCTCGCTCGGCAACGGCTGCCTGTGCTGCGCCTGGGTGGACACAGCGGCGCGCAGCGCCTCCGATGAGGGCGGCGGCGGGGGCAAGGGCGGAGCGAGCGGCCTGGACGCGATGCTGGGCAGGCTGTCGCGGCCCGAGGCGGGCATCGACGTCATCGTCGTCGAGGCCAGCGGCATCGCCGAGCCCCGCGACCTCATCCGGCTGATGATCGCCAGCGAGAACCCGGACATCCGCTACGGCGGGCTCGCCGAGGTGGTGGACGCGGCCGAGTTCGACGCCGCCCGCGAACGTCACCCCGAGCTGGCCGACCACCTGCGGCTGGCCGATCTCGTCGTGCTGAACAAGGCCGACCGCGTGTCGCCCGAGAAGCTGGCCAAGCTCACCGCGACGGTCGAGGAGCTGGCGCCGGGCCGTCCGCTGCTGGTCACCGAGCACGGCCGCGTCGATCCGCACCTGTTCTTCGATCCCGAGCCCCGCGGCGAGCGCGTCGGCCAGCTGTCGTTCGACGACCTGCGCGAGGAGCACGACCACGCCGAGCACCTGCACGCGGCGTACCAGACGGTCACGTTCACGGCCGGGACACCGCTGGCGCCGCGCGCGTTCGTCGACTTCCTGGAGCGGCGCCCGGCCGGGCTCTACCGCATGAAGGGCCAGGCCGACTTCGGCATCGACTCCCGCTTCCACCTGCACACGGTCGGCGGATTCGTGCAGCTGGAGCGGTCGCCGTGGCCGCGGGGCGCGGCCCGGCGCACGGAGCTGGTGCTGATCGGCGCCGGGATCGACACCGAGGCTGTCCTTGCCGACCTGGGCCGTTGCGTGGCCGAGGACCCGGACACCGTCGACGAGCGTGGCCTGCTGCACATCCTGCGCTACCTGCCCGACGAGGCCTGACCCCGCCACGCCGAAGATCGGCAAACGCGCGGGTTCCGGGCCGCCGCGGCGGAAACTGACGGCCATGACGACCACCGCGGTGAGCGCACCACGCTGGTACCTGGTCGGCGTGCTGCCCGAAGACGTCCCCCTGGCCCACCTGATGACCCGCTCCGGCGACCTCCGTTACCGCCGGTCGGCCTGCGGCGAGCGCGAGTCCCGCAGCTGGAAGCCGGTGGACCTGACCACGTCGGAGGTCACGCCGTGCCCGGCGTGCGTGGCGACGCTGCCCGCGCCGCCTGCCGGGGTGCGCCTCGCCGGTGGCGGGGACGAGGGCCAGCTGTCGCTCGACCTCCAGGTCTGACCGGCGCTCGCTCCCGTCCGTCAGGGTTGGGCTACGGTGGACCACCTTCTGCGATGCCCGGTGGGCGGAGAGGGACGGACGCGGCCCGGTGAAGCGACTGTGGATGAGGCTCGCCGTTGCGGTGGCGCTGCTCGCCGCGACCGTCCTGGTCCTGGTCTGGGGTACGCCGTTCGTGGCCTCCTGGTCGGAGCGCACGCGCGCGGTCGTCGAGGCCTTCAGCTGGATCTTCGCCATCGGCACGCCCGCACTCGCCGTGGCGGTGTGGGCGGGCAAGGGCATCCGGGCGTCCCGGGCGAGCGCGAAAACCCCGGCCGACGGGCTGCCGGGCCGGGCCCTGTTCCTGGTGTCGGGGGCGTTGCCGACGCCGCGAGGCATCACGCTCGGGCAGCTGAGGGTGAAGCGGGCGATCGCGTCGCCGTCCAGCGCCGACCGGCACGCCCCGCCCCACGTCGCCCGCGATTTCGAGCGCGCCCTCGACGCCCAGCTGCGGCGGGGCGGCGTGGTGCTGCTGCACGGCCCCGCCGCCGCGGGCAAGACCCGGGCCGCGGCCGAAGCACTGCGGCGGGTGCTCCCCGACCGGCCGTTGCTGATCCCCGCCGACGGCCCGCGGCTGCGCGAGCTGGCCGAGCTGGACCTGGTGCCCCGCGATTGTGTCGTCTTCCTCGACGACCTCGAACGGTTTCTCGTGCCGGGCGGGCTCGACCTCGCGCTCCTGCAGCGGCTGGCGCCCGCGGGCGCGGCCGGGATCGTGGTGCTGGCGACGCTGCGGGACGAGGAACTCGCCCGGTTCGGCCAGGCATCCCGCCTCGCCGCGGACGAGCTCGCCGCGGGCGGCATCCCCCTGTCCGCGGTCGACCTGCTGGACCAGATCACCGACGAACGCCGGATTCCGGTGGCGCGCGAGCTGACGGAGGCCGAGCGCGAACGGGCGGGCGCGCTCGCCCGCCGGGACCGGCGGATCGCCCGGGCGCTGGCGGCCCGCGAGGGGTTCGCCGAGTACCTGGCCGCGGGCGCGGCCATGGTCGAGCGCTGGACGGTCGGCGACGGGCCGCTGTTCCAGGTGGGCAGTGCAATGATCACGGCCGCGGTCGAGTGCCGCCGCGCCGGTGTGCACACCCCGCTGCCGGTGACGTTCCTGGCCGGGCTGTCCCGGGAGTTCGTGGATCCGGCCTGGCGTGACCGCGGCGACCTGCCGTCGGCGGCGGAAGCCGCCGCCTGGGCCACCCAGCGCGTGCTGCAGGCGAGTTCCTGCCTGCAGCCCTACGGCGACGGAACGGCGATGGCCATGGACTACCTGGTCGACCACGCCGACCGCGGCGGCCCGCCCGGCCACGGCCGCGAGGTCCCGGACGCGGTGTGGGACGCGGTGCTCGGCCTGCCCGGCGCGGACCAGGCGTACAGCGTGGGGATCACGGCGTATCTGCGCGACCGGGAGGACGTCGCCCGCCGGGCGTTCCTCGCCGCGGCCGAGGACGGCCACCTCGAAGGCATGACCGCGCTCGGCGTGCTGTGTTTCCACGACGGGCAGCCCGGGGAGGCCGAGCGGTGGTGGGAACGAGCCGCGGCACGCGGACACAGCCGGGCGATGGTCAACCTCGGCATCGCCCACATCCGGCGCAGCGAGCGCGAAGCCGCGCTGGCCTGGTGGCACCGCGCCGCCGACCTCGGCGACGCCGAAGCCGTCTACCACCTCGGGGTCGCCGAAGAGGAGGCGGGGAACACCGCACGGGCGGAGGAGCTGTTCCGGTCGGCGGCTGACCAGGGCGAAGCAGAGGCGGCGTTCCGGCTCGGCGACCTCCACCGGCGAACGGGCCGGCTGGACGAAGCGACGGCCATGTTCGACCGGGCGTTCCGGCTCGGCCAGCCGTTCGCGGCCTTCTTCCGCGCCTGCCTCCATGAAGAGCAGGACCAGCTGCCGGAAGCCGCGCAGTGGTTCGCGATCGCGGCCAAGCTGAAGACTCCCTACGCACTCGGCAGGCTCGCGGCCGTCACGCTGAAGCTCGGGGACGAAGATCGGGCGGCGAAGTTGTTCCGCAGGGCCGCCGAGGAAGACGACGGCGAGGCACTGTTCTGGCTGGCGGGCCGGACGACCGACGTCGCGGAGTCGAGCCGGCTGTACCGGAAGGCAGCGGACCAGGGTGCCTTGCGCGCCATGACGGTCCTCGCCATCCGGGCGTTCAAGAACGGTGACGTGGCCGGGGCCGAACGCTGGTACCGGGAGGCGGCCGAGGGCGGCGAACCCGCGGCGATGGCCGCACTGGCGTCACTTCTGCACGAGGCCGAGCGGTACACCGAGGCCGAAAAGTGGTACCGCCGAGTGCTCGATGCGCAGCTCGGGGCCGGCGGCCTGGAAGATCCGATCCTCGGTGGTTGCGTGGTCAACCTGGCGAAAATCCTTCGCCGCCGCGGAAAAGACGCGGAATCGGAAGAACTCCTGCGACGCGGTTCGGCCGCGAACCTGCCGGTGGCGATGACCTATTTCGCGGCCTGCCTCATGGAAAGCCGACGCGAAGCCGAGGGCGTCGAGCTGTACCGCCGCGCTGCCGACGCCGGGGAAGTCGAAGCCCAGGTCGTGCTCGGAGGCCGGGCCGTCAAAGAAGGCGACGCGGCCACCGCGGAGAAATGGTTTTCCCGCGCCGCTAAGCAAGGGCATGCCGACGCGCTCTTCTGCCTCGGCATTCTCCGGCAGCAGGCCGGGGATGCCGAAGGGATGAAGACGTTCTTCCTGCGCGCGGCCGAGCAGGGCGACCTGGAGGCGATGCTGGAACTGGCTCGCACGGCGGCGCCGGACGACGCCGAGGCCGAAGCGTGGTACACGCGCGCCGCCGACCACGGCAGTACACCGGCGATGTCGGTGCTCGCGCACCGCGCGCTGCAGCGGGACGACCAGGAGCTTGCCTTGTCCTGGCTCGTCCGGGCCGCGGAAGCGGGAAGCATCGAGGCGGCCTTCGACTGCGGCAACGTCCTGCTGGACCTGGACCGGCCCGCCGAAGCAGCGCCCTGGTGGAGGCAGGCCGCGGCCGGGGGCAGCCTGCCTGCCGCGCTGAACCTCGGGGTGTGGCTGGAAAGCCAGGGCGAGGTCGCCACCGCGGTGAAGCTGTACAAGCGCGCGGCTCACGGCGGGCAGCCGGAGGCGATGATGGCCCTGAGCATCCACGAGGCTTCGCAGGGGAACCTCCAGGCCGCCATCGGCTGGGCGGAACAGGCAGCGGACCAGGGGCACACCCGGGCCATCGCCCACACGGCAGGCCTGCACGTCCTCGCCGGTGACGTCGGCCTGGCGGCAGCGTGGTACCGCCTCGCCGCCGCCCACGGCGATCCCGCCGGTGAAAGAGGACTCGCGATGCTCGGGACCTGAGTCAGGACTTCTTCGCGCGGCTCGGCGCCACCCGGGGTGGCTCGTTGGGCATCTTCGGGTACACCGGTGGCCATGGCGCGTCCATCAGGCCGTCCGCCAGGTCGCGTTCGGACAGTTCCAGCAGGGGCTCGATCGACTGCGGCCGCTCCCCCGCGCCCGCCCACGGATCGCCGCGCTCGGCGACGCGGGCCGGGACCGTGGTCAGGGTCAGGGTGTCCGGCTCGACCGTGTCCAGCTCGTCCCAGGCGATCGGGGTGGACACCTGGCCGCCCGCGCGCGGGCGGACGCACCAGGCGCCGAACACCGTCTTGTGCGGGGCGTTCTGGTTGAAGTCGACGAACACGCGCCGTCCGCGTTCCTCCTTCCACCACTGTGCCGTGATCTTCTCCGGGTGGCGGCGTTCCAGGGCCCGCGCGAGCGCGACCGCGGCGGCCCGGACCTGGAAGCTGTCCCAGCGCGGTTCGAGCATCACGTACAGGTGCAGCCCGCGTGACCCGGACGTCTTCAGGTGGCCCTCGATCCCGTGCTCGGCAAGGAAATTCCTGGTCAGCATTGCGGCTTCGCGCAGTTCGGCGAAGCCGATGCCGGGCGACGGGTCGAGGTCGACGCGCAGCTCGTCGGTGACCTCGGGGGTGTCCGCGCGGTAGGGCCAGACGTGGAAGCCGAGGCAGCCGAGGTTGACCGCCCACAGGATGTGCGCGAGGTCCTTGGCCACCAGCGCGTCGCTCGTCGTGCCGTTCGGGGTCGAGACGACCGTGGTGGTCAGCCACGGCGGCGCGCCCTTGGGCACGCGTTTCTGGAACCAGTTCTTGCCGCCCGCGCCGTCCGGGTAGCGCTCCAGCAGCAGCGGGCGGCCGCCGAGCCGGGCCAGCAGCGGGCCCGAGACCGCCCGGTAGTACTCGACGAGGTCCAGCTTCGTCTCGCCGCGCTCCGGGAAGTAGACCTTGTCCGGGCTGGTGATCCTTACCTCGACGCCGTCGACGTCCAGGACGACCGCCTCGCTCATCGCGCCTCCCCGAACAGCTTCGCCAGCTCCGCGGGCGGGGCCTCGTCGAGCTGGGCGTACGTGCACGACTCCGGCGTGCGGTCCGGCCGGAACCGGACCAGCCGCCCGCCGTGGCGGAACCGCCCGCCCTGCAGGTGCTCGTACCGGACCTCGGCCACCCATTCCGGGCGCAGCGGCTCCCAGGCCAGGTCCTTCTGCGGCGCCCAGCGGCTCATCGCTCCCGGCTTGCGGCCCGGATCCGGCTCGTACTCGGCCCAGGTGCGCCACGGGTGGCCGTCGAGCGCGTTTTCCCGCAGCGGCGCCAGCTCCTCGACCAGCTCGCCGCGGCGCGCCTTCGTGAAACTGCTCGCGACACCGACGTGGTGCAGCACGCCCTGGTCGTCGAACAGGCCCAGCAGCAGCGACCCGATGCCGGCGCCGTCCTTGTGCCAGCGGAAGCCGGCGACGACGCAGTCCGCGGTGCGCTCGTGCTTGACCTTCCACATCACGCGCTTGTCCTGCTCGTACGGCTCGTCGCCGGGCTTGGCCATGACGCCGTCGAAACCGGCGCCCTCGAACCGGGTGAACCAGTCCTCGGCCTGGGCGGGATCGTCGCTCAGCGGGGTCAGGTGGACGCGCTGGAGGCCTTCGGCGTCGGTCTTCAGGATGGTTTCCAGCTGCCTGCGCCGCTCGCGGAACGGCGCGCCGGTGAGGTCGGTGTCGCCGAGGGCGAGCAGGTCGAACGCGACGAAGCTGGCCGGTGTCTCCTCGGCCAGCTTCCGCACGCGCGAGGCGGCCGGGTGCAGCCGCAGCTGCAGCGCCTCGAAATCCAGGCCCGACGGGGTGACCAGGACGATCTCGCCGTCGACGACGCAGCGTGGCGGCAGCGCCGCGGCCAGCAGCTCCACCAGCTCGGGGAAGTAGCGGGTCAGCGGGCGGTCGTTGCGCGAGCCCAGCTCGATCTCGCCGCCGTCGCGGAACACGACGCAGCGGAAGCCGTCCCACTTCGGCTCGTACAGCAACCCGGGCGCACGCGGGACGGCGTGCACGGCTTTCGCGAGCATCGGCCGCACCGGCGGCATCACGGGCAAGTCCACCGCGCGAGCTTAAAACACGGGTCCGACAATTCCGGGCGTGATAGACACTCCCGCGTGACCATCGAACGACCCGCACCCCCGCTGACCGGGGGCGAGCGCGAAATGCTGCGCACGTTCCTCGACTTCCACCGCGCCACGCTCGCCATGAAGTGCGAGGGACTGTCCGACGAGGACCTGCGCCGCGCCGCCAGCCCGCCGTCCACGCTGTCCCTGCTCGGCCTGGTCCGGCACATGGCCGAGGTGGAGCGCACCTGGTTCCGGCGGGTGATCAACGCCGAGGACATCCCGCTGGTGTGGTCGGCCGAAGGCGACTACCAGGCCGCCTACGACGCGAGTTCGTCGACACGGTCGGAAGCGTTCGCGGCGTGGGAGGCGGAGGTCGAGCAGTCCCGCAAGATCGAGGAGGCGGCCGAGTCCCTCGACGTGACCGGCCACCAGCCCCGCTGGGGCGAGGACGTCTCGCTGCGGCTGGTGATGCTGCACATGATCCACGAGTACGCCCGGCACAACGGCCACGCCGACTTCATCCGCGAAGCGATCGACGGCGTCACGGGGGCCTGATGGACCTGCTCGCCGGGAGCGGGGGCACGGATGGAGCCCCGAAGGCGAACGGGCATTGGCGATCTGCTGCCCGACGCGGCCGGGGAGTGGCTCACCTCAGCGTCTTGAATGACTCATTCAGGACCTCCGAAGACCTGAATGAGTCATTCAAGACACCGCACCACCCTCCGGCCGCCGCTAAAGCTCCGCGAGCAGCAGCCCGCTGCGCGGCTTCGGCGTGAAGTACGTGGCCTTCCGCGGCATCCGGCGGCCCGCCGCGTGCACCGCGAGGACGTCCGCGTAGCTCACCGGGGCCAGCTGGACCACCGCGTCCGCGTCCGGGGGCAGCGGGCGGCCCGCCGGGAGGGGGCGGACCCACGGCCCGTCCGGGTCGAGGCCGAGTGCGTCGGCCAGCAGGACGCGCTCGACGATCTCGTGGTCGATCACCGGGTCCGGGGTGTCCGGCTTCGGCAGGACGACGCGCAGCACCGCCGTTCCCGCGCGGACCACCGCCTCGCCCGTGACCGGCTCGGCGTGCTCGTCGTAGCGGACGTCCAGGCCCGCCGCGCACCAGCGTTCCGCCAGGTCCTCCGGGCCGAGGCCGGTGCCGGTGAGGACGCGGTGGATCGCGCCGATGCGCAGGTCCGGGCCCGCGGTGACCAGGGCGAGCAGCGCGCCGTGCCCGGCCGCCGCGGCCGCGGCCACGCGGTGGTTGCCGTCGGCGACCAGCAGGTCCGCGGCGGCCACCGCGGCCAGCAGCCGCGTCTGCAGCGGGCCGGCGGGCACCACCCACAGGTCGTGGCGGCGCCCTGCGGCGTCCGAAGTGGACAGATCGGGCAGGCCGAGCCCGGCGCACGCGCGGGAGACCTCCTCGGTCAGCCGCGCGCCGCCGGTGGCCGGGACGAGCAGTGCCGCGCTGGTCGCGCAGCCGAGACCGGCGAGGACCGCGGCCCGCTCGGCCACGACGTCGGGGTAGACGTCCTCGGTGTGCCGGACGCGCGCGGCGCCGTCGTCGGTCACCGCGGCCGGGTCGGCCAGGCAGAGCAGGCCGAGGGCGACGCCGTCCGGTCCCTCGATCCGGTAGGGCGCGACGACCTGGTGCAGCGGCCGGTAGAAGCGGCGGCGGAGGCGTTCGAGCACGGCGCGGGCGACCGGGACGGCCGCGGTCAGGTCGAGCCCGCGGGCCAGCGCCGCGGGGGTCCGGGCCGGGTGCTGCACGGCCAGCAGGCTGTCTGCGGCGCCCGGCGCGGCGAGCGCGTCGATCACCCGCTCGGGCTCGGCGAACTCGTCGACGTCGGGGCCGGGTACCGCGTCGCGGACCACCCAGCCCCGCCCGATCGGCCGGATCCAGTCGCTCATCCTGACCATCTTGCGGCACGGCCCCGCGGAAATTCACTGGACCCGGCCGGAATGCTTAGGACTGCAAAGTAGTTGACTCCGGTCATGGGGAACCCGAGGAGCGCACCACCGATGACGACACCCGCCGCCACCAGCGAGAAGGGGGTCGGCTTCCGGTCCGAGCGCGGCCCGGTCCTGATCGCCGTCATGCTCAGCACCGCCCTGGTGGCGCTGGACAGCACGATCATCGCGACCGCCGTGCCGTCGGTGGTCCGCGATCTCGGCGGGTTCGCCCAGTTCCCCTGGCTGTTCTCGATCTACCTGCTCACCCAGGCGGTGACCGTGCCGCTCTACGGCAAGTTCGCCGACGTCCTCGGCCGCCGCCCGGTGATGTTCTTCGGGATCGCGGCGTTCCTCGTCGGCTCGGTGCTGTGCGGCGCCGCGTGGAGCATGCCGGTGCTGATCGCGGCACGCGCGGTGCAGGGCATCGGCGCGGGCGCGATCCAGCCGATGTCGATGACGGTCATCGGCGACCTCTACACGGTGGAGGAACGCGCGCGGGTGCAGGGTTACGTCGCCAGCGTCTGGGGCGTGGCGTCGGTCGTCGGCCCGACCCTCGGCGGAGTGTTTGCGGAGTACCTGGACTGGCGGTGGATCTTCTTCGTCAACCTGCCGCTGGGCGCCATCGCGGCGCTGATGCTGGCCCGCAACTTCGCCGAGCGCGTGGAACGGAAGCCGCACAAGGTCGACTACACGGGCGCGGCGCTGCTCACCGTCGGCTGCTCGCTGGTCATCCTCGGGCTGCTGGAGGGCGGCGTCGCGTGGGCGTGGGGTTCGCTGCCGAGCGTGGTGATCTTCGCCGCGGGCGCGGTGCTGCTGGCGGCGTTCGTGCTGGTGGAGAAGCGCGCGGCCGAGCCGGTGCTGCCGCTGTGGGTGTTCACCCGCCGCGTCCTGGTGGGCGGCAACCTGGTGGCGGTGGTGGTGGGTGCGGTCCTGATGGGCCTGACGTCCTACCTGCCGACGTACGCGCAGGGCGTGCTCGGCGCGGGCGCGCTGGTGGCGGGCTTCGCGGTGGCGGCACTGACGGTGGGCTGGCCGATCTCGGCGTCCCTGGCGGGCAAGATCTACCTGCGCATCGGCTTCCGCGACACGGCACTGATCGGCAGCGTGTTCATCATCGCCGGCGGCGTGCTGGTGGCCCTGCTGGGCGCGACGTCGTCGCTGTGGGCGGCGGCGCTGGCGGCGTTCGTCCTCGGGGTGGGCCTCGGCCTGGCGGCGAGCCCGACGCTGGTAGCGATCCAGTCGGTGGTCGGCTGGGACCGCCGCGGCGTGGTGACGGCGACGAACCTGTTCAGCCGTTCCCTGGGCAGCGCGGTCGGCGCGGCGGTCTTCGGCGCGATCGCGAACGCGACGTTGGCGGCCCGGTTCGCTTCCCCGCCGCCGGAGGTGGCGGGAAAGCTGCCGCCCTCGGTGGACGCGACGAGCCTGGTCCTGGGCGGCCACACGGACAACTCCCCGGCGGCGACGTTCGTCCGCGGAGCACTGGCGGACGCGACGCACTACGTGTTCCTCGGCCTGCTCGCGGTGGCGGTGCTGTCGGTGGGGGCGCTGCTGCTCATGCCGCGGAAGACCGAGCAGCTGGAGTTCTAGTTCTGCAGAGCCCGCGCGCGCTCCAGGCGTGGCGCGGGCTCCTCCCGGTATCTGCGGGCCAGCTGATCCTGAAGTCGAGCGTGCCGGAACTGGTACACGGCACCGACCTGACGCAGAACGCCCCGCCTACGGGCATCTTCGAGGAATCCGACGAGCCGCCACGGGAGCCTTCCGGTGAGCGGCAGCCACAGCCTGCTCAACACGAGCCAGCGGCCCCAGGCTCGCCCGGCCACCAGGACAACCATCGCGAACGAGACACCGAGCACGGCTCCCACCATAATCACCGGATCGTCGCCGGTGGCCGTGACCGCGTCAAGGATGGCCATTCCGCCACCGAGCGTGACGGCGTACAGCAACGACCTCGCGAGCGCGTTGCGGCGGTCCGCAGCAAGCAGGAAGACCGGATTGACAGCCACGGTAATGTCGAATTCAATTTCAAACTTCTCCATCACCTTGAACACTCCCGCAATCAACGCCGCCACGATCCCGAAGAAGACGCCGGAAACAGCGCCGCCGATGATTTTTTCAGCGTTTCCGTAGCCCTCCTCGCCACCAATGAAATCCGGCGGGATCAGTCCCGGGAAAACCAGTGATAAAGTTCTCAAGATCACACCCACAACAAGACCTGTTATTGCGAACCGCACAGGACGAGTGCGAGCGAGATAGCCGACCAACCCCCACCCTTCCCTCAGTTCTGTTCCACCCACAGGCAAACCGACAGCGAAACCAAATGCGACGGCAGGCGGACCGACTGGAAGCAGGTCCGACAGCGCCGCCGTCGGCCCCTTGACGATAACCAGGAGACAGAAGGTGGCCACCAAACTCTGCAGGGAACCGACGATCGCAGACTTCAGACGATATCGTGGAGCAAATCCACTAAAGGAACACATGACAAGCGCCCAAAGTCCGAACACGATCGCCAACGGAGCAGACGCTTCCGGGGCAACCCTGTGAAATGTACTCTCACTCCAACCGATCGCCAGATTGAAGTAGGCAAGACAAAGAATTGCGAGCAGACTGCCGACGAGGACGAAGATTGCCGAGACGAGATACTTCGAGGCTTGACCATGGAAAGTAATACGCACCCGAGAAGGAGCGAGTTCATCGCCAACGGAGAGCTTGTTCATGGAAACGAATATCAGGGTGATGCAAATCCCCTGCATGATGGCCGAATTCAATGCGTTGTTCCCACTCACCGACCAGATCGAGACGGCGGTGCAGCAGCTCAGGATAAAGGCAGCCACGGTGCTCCCCGTGCGCCGGGTTCCGACTCCGGTGGCGGCAGAGAAGCCGCTCAGCACCCCAAACAGGAGAACGGCCGACCAGTCGGGGTGCGGAGCATCGTCGCGGAGAAGCGCATACAGGCCGGCGTTGAGCGTCAGTGCGAGAAGGATGGCCACCGTTACGGCCACGCCGATCACGATCGCCCGGGTGTGTCGCGGAATCGCCGAACAGATCTGCCACCACGCCAGGTCATGGCTGCCCGTCCGGTTCAGGTGGTCGGCCAGGAACCCGAGCCAGCGCTCAGCGCGAGCTGCGTCGAAGCGGCGTTGTCCGGCTTTCTCGTACAACGCCGGGACGAAACCCCGGAGCAGATGTTCCTCGATGGCGAGAGTCGTGCCGAAGCGATCTCCGTCCAGGAGGTCGGCGGGATCGTGGCCCGGAGTGTCGCTGTAGATGGCCCGGGCAAGGCCGACCATCAGCGGAGCCGAGAGCGCCTCGGCGAGATTCGCCGCCGCCCGGCTTGGCGGCTGCTCGGCCAGGCGGTCGAGCACCGGCTTCCACAACGGGGTTACGTGGCCGCCGGCTGACCTGGTCCGGCGGGTCGTCGACGGTAGGTATCCGGCGAGGTCGGCGACCCCGAGCGGCGCGAGGGCGATCCCGGCCGCCGCAGTGAGGACGTCGACGTTCCCGACGGCGGACGCATATTCCTCGGGCCGGCTGGTGAGCAGCAGCGGCAGGGCCGTGCCATTGAGCGCCTTCATTGCCAAAGGGTGCAGCCCCACGGCGATCTCGTCGAAACCGTCGAGCACAGGAAGGATTCGGCCGCTTCCCACCAGATCGGTCGCAAGGCTCGACCCGTTCGGCCCGCGGGCGGACAACGCCGGGTGGTTGTCGGCGAGCTGCCCGGTCAGCCAGTCGCGGAACGGCGTCTTCGCCGGATTCCAGGACGCGAGATTCACGATCACGGGAACCGGGTCGCCTTCACTTCGTCGGCCGAGCATCGCGAGGGTGAAGCGGATGGCGAGGATGGTCTTTCCCGACCCCGCGTCGCCCAGGACGAACAGCCTGCCCGACGGGATCCGGCGATAGGTGGCGACGATCGCCCCGAGCTCGCCTGCCAGCTCGAGTGGCTCCCGATCGACACCCGCCGGGTTCCCTAAGATGGTGGCCCAGTGGTCGATGAGAGCCTCGTCTGCGTTCTTCCACCGCACGGGCAGCGGCGCAGGGTCATGGATCCGCCGGTTCTCCTCTTCTCGGGTCCACTGCGCGGACACCGCCTCGGCCAGATGCTCGGCAATGTCGTCCAACGGACCCGGTGCCCGATGGCCCAGCCGGCCCGCACGCCCGGTCCGGTACCGAGAGATGTCCGAGATCAGCCCGACGAGCTCGTCGGCGAGGACGGTGTATTCCGCTTCCTTGCTGCGGTAGCCCAACCGCAGGTACTGGCATCGGGCCAGCCGGGCGATATCCGGCGGGAGGTCGGCCTCGGTCAGGCGGCCAGCTCCGTCGACGAGGACGGGAATAACGGAGATGCCCCGGTCGAGCGCCTGCCGGATCTCGGCGCGGACCCAGTCCGCGGGCTCATCGATGCGCCGTCGCCCGGCCTCGTCCTCCTTCAGCCAGTTCCGGCCGATCACCGCCAGCAGGATCTCGCAGTCGCCCAGCTCGCGCTCGATGGCCTCGGCGAAGTCTTCGCCGAGAGTGATGGACCTGCTCGCGAAAAACACGTTTTCGACACCGAAGAACTTTGCAAGTTTCTCGGCAATGGTCCGCGCCGCCCATTCGCCGTCTTCGGTTCGATAGTTGACAAAGAGTCCGGTCATACCCGTGATTACCGCGCCTTCGACGTTCCCGTTGCCGACGAGTCGGCGTGGACCTGGGTACAGCGTCGGCGAGCCGCGTCACGCTGCGCATACAGTTTGACTGGGATGGCTGGCATCAGTATTTGTCCATCGAGTAATTGTCCACAAATTGTCCACTGTGGCGCCGAACATTCAGTTCTGCAGCGGCACCAGTTCCGCCTGGAACTTCTCCAGGAACCCGTCGAAGTCCCCGTGTCCCGGCCGGAGCACGAACTTCGACAGCCCCGCCTCGATGTGCTGCTCCACCAGGCGACGGGCCTCCGGCCAGCTCGTCGCCACCAAGTCCGGCAGCGGCACACCCGGGCTTCGCCGGGCCGCCATTGCCGCCAGGTCGTCCGGGATGCCCCGGTCCGCCACCACCAGGCTGAGCCCGAAATGGTCCTCCTCGATCTCCCGGCCCGCTTCGGCCGCCGCGGCCTGGATTGCGAGGCGGGCTTCGCGGGACTGGGACGGCGTATGGAAGCTGCCCAGCCAGCCGTCCGCGAGGCGGCCCGTGCGGCGCAGGGCCGCCGGGGCCGAGCCGCCGAGCCAGATGTCCAGGCGCTTCGCCGGACGCGGGCCCAGTGACACCCCGGTGACCTGGAAGAACTCGCCGTCGAACGTGACGTCGTCCTCCTCCAGCAGGCGGCGCAGCAGGGTCAGGGACTCGTCGAACACCGCCGCGCGGCGGCCCGGCGGGACCGGGAACAGGGCGTGCTCGGCCGCGCGGGCCGGGCGGAGGCCGAACACCGGCAGCACGCGCTTCGGCGCGAGCCCGGCGAGGGTGAGCAGCTGCTTGGCCACCAGTACCGGATGACGGCCGGGCAGGATCGCGACGCCGGTGCCCACCTTGAGCTTCGCCGTGCGTGCCAAGGCGTGGGCCATGCCGATCATCGGGTCGACTTCGGGCGAGTAGACCAGCTCGGACAGCCACAGGGAGTCGACGCCCGCCTCCTCCAGCCGCTGCGCCAGCCCGGCGAACTCCGCCGGTCCCGTCCCCGCCGCCGGCGCGACGCCCAGCCTGATCTTCAGCACGTTCCCTCCCGGAGGTCTTTCCGGTGGCAACGCGCCGCGGGCCGGGGAATTCCTCAGGCCGTCGCGTCGATGACCCGCGTCAGCACCGCGTGCAGCGCCTCCAGCTCGGCCACCTCCATGCCCAGCGTCTCGACCACCCGGTACGGGATCTTCAGCGCCTCCGTGCGGAGCTCCCGGCCCTTCTCCGTCAGCTCCACCGTCAGCTGACGCTCGTCGGACCGGCTGCGGGCGCGCGTGACGTAGCCGAGCGTCTCCAGCCGCTTGAGCAGCGGGGACAGCGTCGCCGGCTCGTGCCGCAGCGACGTGCCGAGGTCCTTCACCGACCTCGGCGACCGTTCCCAGAGCGCGAGCATCACCAGGTACTGCGGATGGGTCAGGCCGTAGGGCTCCAGCAGCGGCCGGTAGATCGCGATCACGCTGCGCGAAGCCACCGACAGCGCGAAGCACACCTGCCGGTCCAGCTTCAGCGGGTCCTCACCCAGGTCGATCATGCCCCGATCCTACTGTGTCACCGGTCGCGCTAATGATTAGCACACTAACGATTAGTGTACTCTCGAAGTCATGGAACGACCTGGAGTCCCGCGCCGGCTCGGCTACGCCCTCGGTGTCCGGCTTCCCGCGCGCTTCAACGACTGGGCCCTGCACGACGCGACGTCGAAGCACTGGCGCGCCCGGTACGTGCTGCAGCGCTCGGCCGGCATCCTGCCGCTGTGCGCCGTCTGGCTGCTGCTGCCCGGGTCGATCTGGCTGCGGCTCTCGCTGGTCCTCATGGCCGCGCTCGTCGCGTACTTCTATTCGTGCGCCTACATGGAGGAGAGCATCGAGCACCGGCTCGGCCGCCAGGGCTTCCCGCACGGCACCGGACGCCGGATCCGTGCCGAAGCCGCCGAAGCGGAGAACGCCGACGCGACCGCCCGCTACCTCGCCCGCTACCGGACGCCGCCGTCGAGCTAGAGTCGGCAGGCGATGAGACGCAAGCTCCGCCCGCCGATCCCGCCCCGCCACG
Organism: Amycolatopsis melonis; assembly: GCF_040064235.1. NCBI lineage: Bacteria > Bacillati > Actinomycetota > Actinomycetes > Pseudonocardiales > Pseudonocardiaceae > Amycolatopsis > Amycolatopsis melonis. The sequence continues at coordinate 283,839 of NZ_JBDZYD010000004.1, read as the reverse complement.
GGCTGGAGCCCGCCCGGCTCAAGCTGCCCGCCGAGGGCGAGTGGCCGACCCTGCTGGCGCACCTGGTCGACCGGCTGCCGCGGGTGCCGCCCGGCCGGATCGAGGAGATGCTGCGCGAGGAACGCATCCACGGCATCGACGGCCCGCTGGGTGTCGACACGCCGTTCGAGCCCGGCTCGTTCGTCTGGTTCCACCGCGACCTGCCCGACGAGGTGCCGGTCCCCTTCGGCCTCACCGTCGTGCACCGCGACGAGCACCTGCTGGTCGTCGACAAGCCGCACTTCCTGGCCACCATCCCGCGCGGACAGCACATCCTGGAGACCGCGCTCGTGCGGCTGCGCCGCGACCTCGGCCTGCCGCACCTGTCCCCCGCCCACCGGCTCGACCGGGTCACCGCCGGGCTGGTGATGTTCGTGATCACGCCGGAGCTGCGCGGGAAGTACCAGACGCTGTTCCGCGACCGGAAGGTCCACAAGGAGTACGAGGCGATCGCGCCGTACGACCCGGCGCTGGCGCTGCCGCGGACCGTGCGGAGCCGGATCGTCAAGGAACGCGGGGTGCTCGCCGCCCAGGAGGTGCCCGGCGAGCCGAACGCCGAGACCTACGTCGAGCTGCTCGAACACCGCGACGGGCTGGGCCGGTACCGGCTGGTGCCCGCCACCGGCCGGACGCACCAGCTGCGCGTGCACCTGAGCGGCCTCGGCATCCCGATCCTGGGCGACGACTTCTATCCCCGGCTGCGGGAGAAGCCGCTCGGGGACTTCACGAAACCGTTGCAGCTGCTGGCGAAGGTCCTGGACTTCGACGACCCGCTGACCGGCGCGCACCGGCGGTTCACCAGCGGGCTGCGGCTGGCGGCGTGGGACGACCTCGAGGCGTGGGCGGCGCCCCCGGCGTGAACCGGGAGCGCCGCTCGCCTCACTTGTGCCAGAACCGGATGCCGCTCCACTGCACGGTGATCGGGCCGGCGCCGCTGGCCGTGCGGTAGCTGCCGAACTTGTCGTAGTAACTGCCGCCCGGGCTCGGAATCGTCTGCTTGAGCGAGCCGTTGAGGTACACCTTGTGCGAGCTGCCGACCTGGTTGATCGTGTTGACCCGCACCGCCGTGCCGACGGTCGCGCCGCTGCCCAGCGTCGCCCCGCCTTCCACGGCGTAGAGCCGTCCGCCCTTCTCGACGGCCAGCAGGAAGTACGGCCCCGCGTCGGAGCCGTCGCGGAAGGTCTGCTTGAGACTGATCCGCGTGCCGGACATGCTGGTGATCTTGAATGAACCCTCGAACTGGTGGGTGCCGCCGCTGTAGGTGGTGTAGCGGCGTTCCGCACGCTGGTCGCCACTGGCGGTCGAGCAGGTGAGCTGGAACGTCAGCCCGGAGACCTGGCCGCATCCCCGCTCCTGCTCGGTGTACCCCGGCGAATCCGCGATCCAGGGACCCGTCCCGACCTGGGCGTCCGCGGCCGGGGCCAGGGCAACCAGGCCCGCCACGGCCGTCGCGAGCACGGCCGCACGTCGAAGTCCGCGCACCGTCCACCTCCTGTGTCACTCGGGGCGGCGGTGGTTCAGACCTTTGTCCGACCTGAAGTCACTGTACGAGCCGGAGCCGTCACGGACAAGAGTTTCCCGGCCCGTGTCGATTCCGGCCCGGCCCGTTCGACAGACTCACGTAGGCAAGCCCGAACCACCGAGGAGCACCACACATGCGCACCCTGATCTCCACCTCGTTCGTCTCGCTCGACGGCGTCGTCGAAGCCCCCGGCGGCGAACCGGGCTACCGCAACGCGGGCTGGACGTTCAAGGACATCGAGTTCGACCCGGCCGCGTACGCGATCAAGGGCAGCGAGCAGGAAGAGGCCACGGCACTGATGATGGGCCGGGTCAGCTACGAGGCGTTCGCGCCGGTCTGGCCGGGAATGACCGTGGAGTTCGCCGGCTACAACGCGATGCCGAAGTACGTCGTGTCGACCACGCTGGACGAGGCGGACCTGGTGACGAACTGGGGCGAGATCACCATCCTGCGTTCGCTCGACGACGTCGCCGCGCTCAAGGAGACCGAAGGCGGGCCGATCATCGTCAACGGCAGCGCCACCCTCAACCGCGCGCTGGCCGACGCGGGCCTGATCGACCGCTACCACCTGCTGGTCTTCCCGGTCCTGCTCGGCGCGGGCAAGCGGCTGTTCAGCGACGCCGACAAGGACAAGCAGAACCTGAAGCTAGTCGAGAGCGAGGCCTACGGCAACGGGATCCAGAAGATGGTCTTCGACTTCGTGCGGTGACCGGCGTCCGGGTCCGGCGGCTTTCGCGATGTTTCACGTAGAACATCTGTTCGAACTTCGTGTACCGTCGGACCCATGACGACCCCGGCCCTGCAGGCATCGCTGTTCGGCGAATCCGGTCCCGTCACGCTGCACCCGCTGGCACCGCGCCGGACCCAGCTTGGCGCGGGCGCGTGGATCGACGTGCAGCCCGGCTGGCTCGACGGCGCCGACGAGGTGTTCACCGACCTCGTCACCGGCGTCCCGTGGCAGGCCGAGCGGCGCCGCATGTACGACCGGCTCGTCGACGTCCCCCGGCTGCTGTGCTTCTACCGCGAAGCGGCACCGCTCCCCCACCCCGTGCTGACCGAGGCCCGCACGGCGCTGAGCGAGTACTACGCGGGCGAACTCGGCGAGCCGTTCCGCACGGCGGGCCTGTGCTACTACCGCGACGGCCGCGACAGCGTCGCGTGGCACGGCGACACCCTCGGCCGCGGCAGCACCGAGGACACGATGGTGGCGATCCTCTCGGTCGGCGCGGCCCGCCAGCTGGCCCTGCGCCCCCGCGGCGGTGGCGAATCCCACCGCTACGCACTGGGCCACGGCGATCTGATCGTCATGGGCGGCTCGTGCCAGCGCACGTGGGAACACGCGATCCCGAAGACGAACCGGGCGGTCGGGCCGCGGATCAGCATCCAGTTCCGGCCGCGCGGGGTCCGCTGAGGCGCGTGCGACGGGCTCAGTCCACCAGCACCGGCAGCTCGTCCAGACCGTACACAATGGACACCTGACGGAAGGACAGCTGCGTCTCCGGCACGGCGAGCCGCAGGTTCGGGAACCGGCGGACCAGTGCCGGGTACGCCGTGCGCAGCTCCATGCGGGCCAGCTCCGCGCCGATGCAGCGGTGGATGCCGTAGCTGAACGCCAGGTGCGACGTCGGCTCGCGGGTGGCGTCGAACTTCTCCATGTCCGGGCCCAGCTTCGGGTCGCGGTCGGCCGCCGACAGCGACACCAGGACGATGTCGCCCTCGGCGATGCGGACGCCGCCGATCTCCATGTCCTCCTTGGCGAACCGGGGGAACGCCATCTGCACCACCGTCAGGTAGCGCAGCAGCTCCTCGACGAAGCGGTGCACGGACTCGTCGTCGCCGCGGACGGCCGTCATGGCCTGCTCGTCGCGCAGCAGCACCAGCGCGCCGAGTGCCAGCATGCTCGCCGTGGTCTCCAGGCCGCCGGTGAGCACGCCGTCGGCCAGCCCGGCCAGCTCGCGGTCGCCGATCTCGTCGCCGTGCTCCTTGATCAGCATGCCGAGCAGGCCGTCGCCCGGCTGCTCGCGCTGCTTCTTGACGATGTCGAGCAGGTAGGTCAGCGACTCCGACATCGCGCCCAGCGACGCGCTCGCGCCGCCGAAGAGGTCGAAGCGGGCGGTGCTCAGGCGCTGGAAATCCTCGCGGTCCTCATAGGAGACGCCGAGCAGTTCACAGATGGTCAGCGACGGGATCGGCAGCGCGAACGCCTGCCACAGGTCGACCGGGCCGTCGGCGGCGGCCATGGCGTCGAGCTGCTCGGCGACGATCTCCTCGATGCGCGGCGCCAGCCTGCTCAGCCGTCGCATGGTGAACTCCGGGGTGAGCAGCTTCCGCAGCCGCGTGTGCACCGGCGGGTCCGCGAAGCCGAGCCCGCCGGGGTTCTGGTCGGCGGTCACCCCGGCGTTGCCGACGAGGTTGGTGAAGTCGCTGGAGAACCCGGTCGCCCTGCCGAGCACGGCCTTCGCCTCGTCGTACCCGGTGACCAGCCAGGCGTTCATCCCGAACGGCAGGTCGAGCTTGCCGATCGGCGCGTCCGCCCGGCGCGCGGCCATTTCCGGCACCGGGTCGAGCCCGTCCCGTTTCAGCGGTACCAGCGCCGAATCCGGCAGGAACGACGACATCTTTTCGAGATCGAACCCGTTTTTGGACTGCCGGGCGAGATACCGCCGGCCCACCCAGCCCAGCACCCGCGAGCGGAGACTCCCCATGGGCCCGACAGTACCGCACTAGCCCGATCGGGTGACCGGCGGCGAGACGCGGTTCACCCGCGGCTCAGCCCCGCGGCGGCAGCTCCCGGTTCTCCGTGAACAGCCCGTGCTCGCTCGCCAGGTAGTGGAAGTACGGCCGCCCGAGGTCGTCGGAGCCGGTGTACAGCGTCTTCGACCGGCCGTCGGCCTCCGTGTTGACCCCGTTCGTGCGGGCCAGCACGCCCGAGGAGCTCAGCCACTCCCGCGAGGCGCGCACCGGCCACCACGCGTGCCCGGTGCCGGTGAGGTCGCCGACGATCCTGGTCATCTCCACCGCGCCGGAAATCCGGAGGTTCTGGTCGTCGGTGATGTTCGCCGTCGCGTCCGTGGTCAGCGGGTAGGACCACGTGTGCCGGGCGGCCGAGCGCACCTTTCCCTCCACAGTGGACACCGAAGTCTGCTGCCCGGAGTCGGACTGGACGACGTGCTGGGTGAAGCCGCCGCCGGTGACGTCGTCGGTGTTGCGGTAGTCGCGGGTGCGCTCGACCGTCGTGTACACGCGGCCGGCGGAGGTGTCCACATAGCCCGCCGTGACGTCGTGGCGCTGTGCCGTCACCGTCACGGTCACCCCGTCCGCGATGTCCTTCACCGTCGTCCGGCGCTCGGGGGCGGCCGCGACGTCGTGGCGGGTCAGCGCCCCGGACGTCTGCGCGGCGTTTTTGTCGGTGTAGAGCAGTAGGGTCGGCACGACCGTGAACTCCCCGCCGATGTCCGGGAAGGAGAAGGAGATGTCGTGACTCCCGCCGTCCACGAGACGGCCCGCGAACGGCGTGACGTCGTAGGTTTCGGCGTGCAGGCTGAAGGTGCCGATCGCCACGATCGGCCGCCACAGCTGCGGCACGATCCCGCCCGAGTAGATGTGCGGGAACGTGAACGCGCTGCCGGCGGGCGTCCCGTCGATCGCGAAGTTCGCCTCGCGGTAGGGCCCCTTCCCGCACAGCCCCGCCGCCGGGTACTTCGCCGCGACCTCGTCGGGGACGTCGTCGAACCACTGCTCGTCGCACGCGTGGCCTTCGAGGGTGACCTCCAGGTAGGCGCGGGTGATGTTGCGCGGCAGGTCCCGCGCGGTGAAGTGCACCGTGGGTGCCGCCGGGGTCGCGTCGGCGTGCCCAAACCCGGCGACGTGTGCCGCGGTCTCGGGCGCCGGGTGCCCGCGGTCGGCCTGGTAGTAGGTGAGCGTCACCGTCTGCTCGTAGACCCCGGTGTAGACCGGCGAGGTGTAGTTCTCGATGCCGCCGTGGAACGGCTGCGGCGTGCGCAGCAGCGCGGTGTACGGGGTGAGGTCCTTGTCGAAGTGGTAGGTGATCGGGCGGGTGCCCTGCCCGCTCGGCTCCTCGGTGGTGCCCCACCAGACCTCGGTGCCGCCGATCCGCAGGTCGCCGATCCGGTCGTACTGGCGGCCGCCGACGGTCACCGTCTGGTCCATGACGACCTTCGCCCACGGGCCGGGGCACGCCGCGGGCGGTGTGAGCGTGCCTTCGTAGTAGCGGGGGCTGCCGTCGGCGGCGTTGGAGCGGAAGGCGTCGGCGAGGGTGACCGTGCAGTGCGGCGTGTCCGGCCGCGTCACCGCGGGCGACGGCGTCACCGGGTTGTCGGTGCTGCCTTCCAGGACGGGCCCGGCCGAGGCGACCGCCCCGGAGAGCATCCACGTCAGCACGACGGACAGGACGATCGTGAAGATCCGCACCCGGACTCCTCCCAGCGGCAGGCTCACCGCCTGGAGCCTAGCGGTGCGATCATGCGACGAACGGCGGAAATCCGCCTCTGAAACGTTTCATTCCGCGTGGTAGGCTGACGCCCTTCCCGGGCGAGGGGGTGTGGTGGTCGGCATCAAGGACGTCGCCAAGGCGGCGGGCGTCTCGATCGGCACGGTGTCCAATGTGGTCAACCGGCCGCACGTGGTCGCGGCGGCGACCCGGACGCGGGTGCTGTCGGTGATCGAGGAGCTGGGCTACGTCCGCGACGAGTCGGCCCGGCAGCTGCGCGCCGGCCGCAGCCGGGTGCTGGGCCTGCTCGTGCTCGACCTCGGCAACCCGTTCTTCGTCGACGTCGCCCGCGGCGCCGAGCAGGCCGCGCACGCCGAAGGCCTCAACATCATCACCTGCAACAGCGGCCAGCGCTCCGACGTCGAGGCGTCCTACCTGGCGATGTTCGCCGAGCAGCGGGTCCGCGGGGTGCTGCTGAGCCCGGTCGCGACGTCCGGCGAAGCGCTGCGCGCGTTCCGGCGCAGCGGCACGCCGTACGTCCTCGTCGACCGGAAGGCGCCGGAGTCGGAGGCCAGCTCGGTGTCGGTGGACGACGTCGCGGGCGGCGCGCTCGCCGCGCGGCACCTGCTGGAGACCGGCCACCACCGGATCGCGTTCGTCAACGGCCCCGCGATCCTCGCCCAGTGCCGCGACCGCGAGCGGGGCGTGCGCACCGCGCTGGCCGGCTCGGCGGCGGAGCTGACGGTGCTGGAGGCGGGCGGCCTCGACGTCGCCTCCGGCCGGGACGCGGGCGCGCGCCTGCTGGGCACGAGCCCGCGGCCGACGGCGGTGTTCTGCGCCAACGACCTGCTGGCGCTGGGCGTGCTGCAGGCCATGGTCGGCGCGGGCGTGCGGGTGCCCGGCGAGATGGCGATCGTCGGCTACGACGACATCGAGTTCGCCGGCGCCGCGGCGGTCCCGCTCACCTCGGTCCGCCAGCCCGCCCGCCGTCTCGGCCGCACGGCGGCGGAGCTGCTGCTGGCGGAGACGGCCGACCCGGAGACCGGGCACCGGGCCGTGGTGTTCACCCCGGAACTGGTCGTCCGCGAGTCGACGCGGGCAGGCCGCTGACCCCGCCGGGCGGCAGGGTCAGCGGATTATCCACAAAGGACACTCACTTGGTCGACGCGATGAAGTAGATCACGATGCCGATCAGCGCGAGCACCTCCGTCAGCACGAAGGTCGAGTACCCGATCGTCTGCAGCCGTCCCCGCGCCTCCGGCTGACGGGCCGTGCCGTTGATGACGGCGGCGAAGATCAGGCCGACGCCGATTCCCGGGCCGATGGCGCCGAGCCCGTAGCCGATCGCGGCGAGGCCGGGATTGATGTTGGCAGTCTGGGCCAGAATCAGTTCGCTCATGGGTGTTCCCCTTTCACGTCGGTCCACGCGCACGCTCGCGTGGAGCAGCGGTTTTCGTGGTGAAACCAGGGAAAACAGACGTCTGCGAAGGAGGGAGAAGGGGTCTCGGCGGCGTATTCGGAAGGCTGGTCGAGAATTCCCGGGAACCGATTTGTCCGGCCAAGACAAGGATATCACGAAACCGGGCGGATCGCCCGTTTCTCCACAGTGGACACCGGCGCCGAAAACCGGTTGACACGCCGTGGGAGTCCGGCAGGCTGTCGATCATGACGAGCAGATGGGTGCGGCTGCAGGCCGTGGCGGTGTCCGGTTCGTCCGCCGAGGGGCTGATGCTCGCCGCGCTGCCGCTGCTCGCGGTGTCGATCACCACCGATCCGCGCGAGGTGTCGCTGGTCAACATCGCCGGGCAGGCGCCGTGGCTGCTGCTGTCGCTCTTCGCCGGCGTGCTGATCGACCGCGTCCGGCGGACCACCGTGCTGGCCTGGGCCTACGCGGTGCAGGCCGGAGCCGCCGTAGTCCTCGCCGTCGCCGCGGGCACCGGGCTGCTGAGCCTGCCGGTGCTGCTGGTCATCGCGTTCGTCGTCACCTCGGCGCAGGTGCTCGGGGACGGCGCGAGCGGCGCGCTCGTGCCCGAGCTGGTCGGGCCGGACCGCCTGGCGCACGCCAACGCGCGGCTGACGGTGATCGACCGCGGGGTCGTGCAGTTCGTCGTGCCGCCGGTCACCGGCTTGCTCATCGCAGTCGGCGCCGGGGCGCCCGCCGGGCTCGCCGCCGGCTGCGCGCTGCTGGCACTGCTGCTGACCCGCCGCATCCCGTCGGCGTCGGTCGTCGCCGCCACGACCCACCCGCTGCGTGACCTCTCCGGCGGGCTGCGGCACCTGGTGAAGACGCCGCTGCTGCGGTCGATCACCCTCAACGTCGCGCTCGGGTCGTTCGCCGCGAGCGCCGGCAACTCCATGTTCGTGCTGTACGCGACGCAGATCCTGCACGTCGGCCCGGTCGGCTACGGCCTGCTGCTGGCCTGCCTGGCCGTCGGCTGGGTGGTCTCGTCGTTCGGGGTGCAGAAGATCGTCGACCGGCTCGGGTACTCGTGGTCGATGCGGCTGGCGCAGAGCCTCGGCGTGCTGGCGCCGCTGCTGCTGGCCGTGCTGCCGCCGTGGCCGCCGCTGATCGGCGTGGTGCTGGTCTTCCTGACCTCGACGGTGCTGGTCTGGAACGTCTGCTCCCAGTCCAGCCGCCAGCGTTTCACCCCGGCCCCGCTCCTGGGCCGCGTGCTGACCAGCCACCGCGCGCTGGCCTGGGGCCTGACCCCGCTCGGCGCGCTGACCGGCGGCCTGGTCGCAACGCACTGGACCCTGCGCGGAGTCTGGGTGGTGGTCGCCGCGGTCCAGGCACTGAGCGCGGTCCTCGTCTGGTTCCAGCTCTCCCCCGCCGCGTTCCGGCGAGCCGAAGAGCTGGTCGGGACGCACTGAAGCGCCCCTTCCGCCGCCGGTCCGCGCTGCAGGCTCGCGGCTAACCGCCCAGGGCCAGTGCCACCGCGCCCAGCAGGGCCGCGTCCTGGTCGAAGCGGGCCGCCACCAGCTCGGGCGGGAACGGGACCGCATGGGCCAGGCGGTCCGCCAGTGCCGGGAGCAGCACGTCCGCCGAGCGGACCAGGCCGCCGCCGACCGCGATGCGTTGCGGGTCCAGGGCGATCGCCAGGTTGGCCACGTGCATCGACAGCTCGTCCAGCGCCGCCGTGACCAGCTCCTTGGCCTCGACGTTCTCCTTGGCCAGTGCGAACAGCTCGCCGGCGGTGACCGGGCGGCCGAGCAGTTCGCTCGCCCGGCCGCCCAGCCCACGCCCACCGACGGCTTCCTCGAGCGGCGCCGCTCCGCTCGCGAAACCCTCGGTGTCCTGCGGCGAGCGCAGGTTGTACCCGATCTCGCCGGCAGCTCCGTTGGCGCCGGTCAGCACCCGGCCGCCGACCAGCACCGCCGCCGCGATGCCGGTGCCCAGGGAGAGGAACACCGCCGGGTCGGCCCCGGCCAGCGCGCCCCACCGCCATTCGGCCAGCGCCGCGGCCTTCGCGTCCGTGCCGACCGCGATCGGCACGCCCCCGAACTCCGCGGCCACCAGCTCCCGCAGCCGCAGCTGCTCCCAGCCCGGCACGTTCGGCGCGAGCAGGATCTTCTCCGGCAGCACGATTCCCGGGCTGACGACGCCGACGCAGGACGGCACCGCGCCCTCGTCGGCCAGGAGGGACCTGGCCGCGGCGAGCGCGCGCACCACCACCTGCTCGGCCCCGGCGTGCGCGTCGGTGTCCAGCCGGCGCGTGGCCAGCAGGGTGCCGTCGCGATCGGCGAGCCCCAGCGCCACCTTCGTGCCGCCGAAGTCGATCCCGAGAATCCGCTCGTCGCTCACTCGCCGCTCCCCCGTGTCACGATCCGTCCCGTGTTGAACCCGTCGACGCTGATCACCGGCACCGCGCCGCACAGGTCCGCTGCCCGGTACCTGACGGTCAGCGTCTGCGACTGACCGGGCCACAGCGTGATGTCGTTGTCGTCCCAGATCGCGTTCGCGAGCTGGTTGTCACCCGGGCGTTCCCGCCCGTCCGGCGTGCCGCGGCGGACGTCGGCCCGCAGGAAGAACGCCGCACCCGGGGTCTTCGCCGTGTTCGTGACGGTCACCGTGGTGACCAGGTCACCGCCGCTCGCCCGCGTCGACGCCACCGCGGCGACCTGCGACCGCGGCAGGTGCCGCAGGGCCTGCAGGTCGGCGTACTGCGCCAGCGTCGCCTGCGGGTTGCCCAGGGTCCTGGCCCAGTCGACGACGTCCTTCTGCGTCGAAAGCCAGTAGACGTTCCGGTCGAGGACCTTCCCGCCCTGGGAGACCTGCAGTTCGACGAAGTAGACCTGCGCGGGCGCCGGCGCCTTCGTCTCGGCGGGCACCCGGGGCCGCAGCACGCCGGTCCGGACCTCCTGGCTGCGCAGGCTCAGCCCGGACACCGTCCGGTCGTCCAGGACCTTGCCCGCGGTGTCGAGGACGCGGGCCCGCACCGAGAGCCCGGCCTGCGCCGTGGCGCCGAGGTTGTCCAGTGTCACCGAACCGTCGTCGTAGCCGTAGATCGCGTGCAGCGGCTTGTTCGCCTTCTGCGCGCCGAAGTACGCGCCCGGCTGGTCGCCGTCGTCGTTGTAGAGCGACCACAGCAGCGTCGGCCAGCCCTTGTTCAGCTGCCAGTAGACGACGCCCGTTGCGGGACTGGCCTTGTCGGTCGAGTGGTGCAGGAACGCTTCGAACTGCGAGCGGGTGTTCTCGTAGTTCGCCAGCTGCGCGAGGTCCACATAGGACTCCAGCGACGTCCACTTCCCGTACCGGCGCGCGATCGACTGGTCGAGGGTGTAGAGCGTGCCGAACGCGTAGCCGCCGTGTCCCGGCTCGAAGTTGGCGTGGTACTGGTTGTACGCCGGGTCCTGCCACAGCTTCGCCTGCTCGGCGGGCGAGAGGAACCGCCTGATCGAGTCCAGCGTCGGCACGGTGTGCCCGGCGCTCTGCTCGCTGGCGAAGCCCCACGCGCCACCGGCGTTGGTCCGGCTGTCGTCGGAGGCGTCGAAGTGCGAGCTGTCGTACCAGTACGACGGCGGAACCCAGTCGTACGGGCCTTCCTTCTCCCCTGACGGCCCCAGTGCCGGCGTGCTTTTGTACTCGGCCGAGGCGATCACCGGGACCTGGAAGTCGGCTTCGGCGAAGGCCTTCAGGGTTTCGGACTCCTGGCGCGGCACCGGCTCGTTGTCGCTCCAGCCGTAGTTGAAGACGCTCGGGTGGTTGCGCTCCCGCTGCGCGATCGTGTACGCCGAGTCGTGCATGATCCGGTAGTCGCGTTCGGACAGCTTAGCGGCGTCCTCGGGCTGCCAGGCGTCACAGCACAGGAAGCCGCCGATCACCAGCAGCCCGGCGCGGTCGGCCTGGTCGTAGAAGTCCGGCGGCATGTCGTGGCCTTCGAGCCGGACGCCGGTCAGGCCCAGGTTCCTGATGAGCGCGAGCTGGTGTGCGGTGTCGGCCTTGTCGTAGCGCAGGAACAGGTCCGGTGCGAAGCCGCCGCCGCGGAAGACGAAGTCCCGGCCGTTGATCGTGAACTGCCGCGCGCCCTCCGGCAGCGCGGGCGACTTGCCGATCAGGCGGGAGGTGACCGTGCGGATGCCGAAGGTGCTCTTCGACGACGTCGACGCGACGCCGTCCTGCGAGACCGTGGTGGCCAGCGTGTACAGCGGCTGGCCGCCCATCGAGTACGGCCACCAGACCTGCGGTTTCGCGATCCGCACCGGCGCGAGGGCCACGGTCTGCCTGGTGTTCGCCGCGATCGTGACGCGCTGCCGCACGACGATCGGCGCGCCCGAAGGCGGGGTGATCGTGGCGGTGACGTCCCCCGTCTGCGGGGTGGCCGCGTTGTTGGTGACGTCGAGCTTCACCGTCAGCTTCGAGCTGGACAGGTCGGGCGCGTTGTCCTGGACGACGTGGGCGTTGTCGCCGGTGAGCGTGCCGGAGACCTGCAGTGTCGGCGGGAACTGGATGCCGGTGTTGTTGTCCGGCGGGATCTGGCCCCAGTCGACCTGGTCGAGGGTGTACATCTTCGTGGGGTCGTTGGGATAGACCTTGATCGCCAGGGTGTTGCGGCCCGGCTTCACCAGGTTCGACACGTCGAAGGTGTGCCCGGCGAACGCGCCGCTGACGACGTCCCGCGTGGCGACGAGCGTGCCGTTCACCCAGACGTCGCCCTCGCCGACGATGCCCGGGACGGTCAGCTTCGCGTGCTGCCCCGGCCGGATGTCCGGGGTGAAGTCGGTGCGGTACCACCACGGGTCGGCGAACGGCTGGGTGACGACCGGGCCGAGCTTGTCGACGTAGCCGAAGCACTTGCGCATGGTGTCGGAATAGAAGACGTCCGGGCACTGGCCGTTCTGGAGCAGCGCGGTGATCTCCGTGCCGGGCGCGCCCGCGTCGTCCGGCTTCACCCGCAGCCAGCCGCGGGTGGGATAGCCCGGCGTGGAGACCTTCTCGCCGCCGTCGGGGACGCGCGCGGTGGTGAGGACCTGCCAGCCCTGCAGGCCGATCGTGGCCGGACCGTGCGACGCGGCGGTGTCCTGCGCGGCGGCGGGCCCGGCGACGGTCAGCACGCCGGGAACGAGGAGAAGCGCGGCGAGGACCGCGACCCTGCGGGTCACGCCTGCGCCCCTTCCGGCTCGGCCGCGAAGGCTTCCTTGATCTCCTTGGGCCCGAACGGCCAGGTGCGCTCGGCCTTGGCGTAGCCGAGGTAGGCCAGGCCGCCGACGACGATCCAGCCGAGCGACAGCCCGATGGACAGCAGGTCGGCCGACACGTAGATGTAGATCCAGCCGACGAGGGCGAGGACGGTCGGCAGCGGGAAGAGCCACTGCCGGTACGGCCGCTTGAGGTTCGGCTGGCGGAAGCGGAGCACGAAGATCGCCGCGACCTGGGCCAGCGACTGGATGATGACCAGGGTCGCGACCGCCGCGTTGATCACCGTGGTCAGGGTGAACAGCGAGCCGATGATCGTGATGGCGCCCATGGTGAGCACGCCCGCGGTGGGCAGGTGCAGCTTCGGGTGCAGCTTGCCGAACACCGGCAGGAACACCTTGTCGCGCGCCGCTTCGAACGGCACGCGCGAGCCGCCGAGCAGCCCGGCGAAGACGGACCCGATCGCGGCGATGACGATCAGCACGGTGACGGCCTTGGCCGTGCCGGTGCCCCACACCTGCTCCAGCACCGACGACGCGACCGACTTCGCCTCCTTCAGCTGCTCCAGCGGGATCGAGCCGAGGACGCCGACCTGGAGCAGGAAGTACAGGCCCATGATGCCGAGGATGGAGAAGATGATCGACCGCGGCAGCGTGCGGCCCGGGGTCCGCACCTCGCCGCCGAGGTAGGCGCTGGTGTTGTAGCCGAGGTAGTCGTAGATGGCGATGATCAGGCCGGCGCCGAGGCCGCCCCAGAACGTGCCCTCGCCGGCGGAGCTGAACGCGCCCGGGGTGAAGGCGAACGCCTGCGCGGCGCTGAAGTGCGAGAACGCCGCGACGATGGTGGTGAGCACCGCGGCCAGCATGATCACGAACAGCACGGTCGTGAGCTTGGAGATCTGGCCGATCTTCCGGAACAGCGCCAGGATGATCACGAGCGTGATGGCGACGCCGATGAGCTTGCCCAGCGGGGTGGTGCCGTCGTCGCCGGTGACGCCGGGGATCAGGTAGCCGAGGTACTGCACGAGCCCGATGATGCCGGTGGACATGATCAGCGGGATGAACAGCACCGCGCTCCACACGAACAGGAACGGCATCAGCCGCCCGGTGCGGTACTGGAACGCTTCGCGCAGGTAGAGGTAGGTGCCGCCGGCGCCCGGCATCGCGGCGCCGAGCTCGGCCCAGATGAGCCCGTCGGCCAGCGCGACGATCGCCCCGATGATCCAGCCGAGCATCGCCTGCGGCCCGCCCATGGTGGCGACCATGGCCGGGATCGTGACGAACGGGCCGATGCCGCACATCTGGGTCATGTTGATCGCGGTGGCCTGCAGCGGGCCGATCTTGCGCTCAAGGGCGGGCTGCGGTTCCCCGGACCGAGTGGGTGAACTCACGACGTGCCTCCGACTAGTAGTTAGTAAAGTTTCTTAACATAGAACGGGCGGGGTCGAAAGGGTTCCGCCGGTAAAGTTGCGGCAACGCAGGAGGATTCGTGGGGCAAATCGGGCCGCAGGTCGGGACCCCGGCGCACATGCGGGCACTGAACCAGCGCGTCGTCCTCGACCGCCTGCGGACCCACGGCGAGGCGACCCGGCCGCAGCTGGCCGTCGACACGGGGTTGTCGAAACCCACGGTGGGACAGGCACTCCTGGATCTCGAGCAGCACGGATTGGTCCGGACCACCGGGCGGAGCCTGCCCGGCCCCGGCCGCGCCGCCGTCGTCTACCGGGCCGCGCCGGACGCCGGGCACGTGGCAGGCGTCGACATCGGACGGCGCGCGATCCGCATTGCCGTGGCCGATCTCGAAGGCAGCATCGTCGCCCGGCTCGACGAACCGAACCGGTGCCGGTCGGCGAGCGCGCTCGTGCGGACGGTGAGCGAATCCGTCGAACGCGCGGTGGCCGCCGCCGGGTTGCAGCCGCACGACGTCGTGGCGACGGTCGTCGGCACGCCGGGTGTCCCCGATCCGGCAAGCGGCACGGTGTTCCGCGCGCCCAACCTGCCCGGCTGGGAACGACGCGGGCTGCTGCACGAACTCGTCGCCGCGCTGGCCGCCGGCGGCTCGGACGTGGTGGTGGAGAACGACGCGAACCTGTGCGCGGTCGGCGAGCACGCCCTCGGCGCGGCGCTCGGCGTCGACGTGCTGGTGTGCCTGACGGTCGGCACCGGCATCGGGATGGGCCTGCTGGTGGACGGCAAGCTGTTCCGCGGCGCGCACGGCGCGGCGGGCGAGATCGCCGACCTGCCGTACGGTCCCGAACCCGCGGGCGCGGGTGCCCGCCGTCCCGGCCCGGTGGAGACGGCGGCGGCGGGCCAGGCGGTCCTCGCCGCGGCCCGGGCACGGGGGCTGACGAAAGCGCGTTCGGCGAAGGAGGTGTTCCGCCTGGCCCGCGCGGGCGACGAGCGCGCCCGGGAGGTGGTCGAGCAGGAGGCGGAGAAGCTGGCGTACGTGGTGTCGGCGGTGACCGCGGTCCTGGACCCGCGCCTGATCGTGCTGGGCGGCGGCATCGGCGGCAACACCGACCTGCTGGCCGCCCCGATGCAGCGCGCGCTGGCCGCGACGATCCCGGTGGTGCCGCGGATCGTGGCCGGTCAGCTGGGCGAGGACGCGGTACTGGCGGGAGCCATCGCGACGGCCCTGGACACGGCGCGCGAGCTGGTCTTCGACCGCCGCGGCCACCGGCCCTGACCCCGGGCTGCAGGCGCGGTCAGTCGGAGGGCCCGCGCAGGGTCAGCACCACCCGCAGCACGTACTCGACGGCCATCGGGAAGGGCGCACCACGCAGCTCGTCGCGGTCGGCGAGGTTGCGGGAGGCGAACTCCAGCTCCCGCTCGGGACCACCCCGGCGGACGAGGAGGGCGGCGATCTCCTCGAAGTCGAGGTCCGGATGGTCGAGCCGCGTCAGGGCGAACTCGACGATCAGTTCCTCGGCCGTCACGTCGTCTCCTTCCGCTGCCTCCAGCCTACCCGCGGGCAGGCGGACGCAGCGGTCAGCGACGGGCACGCGCCGCCGCGCTGTCATGAACGACTCGTTCATGTCCCCAGACGACATGAACGACTCTTTCATGTCGTTTCGGAGGCGACCCGCGGGCAGGCGGGCGCAGCGGTCAGCGACGGGCACGCACCGCCCACGAAGGCGCACCGCACTGCGGACGCCAGGTGCCGACATGCACCCACTGACGGCCCCACGCGTGGGACATCAGGACCGTCGGGCGGTGGCACCGGGGACAGACCTGCGGCGCCGAATCGATGGACACGGTCTTCTCCTTCCCCACTCCGGACGGACGTGGGGAAAGGATCGCCCGGACGCCGTCCGGGGAGCACCGGGGAAACTACCCGACCGGCTACGCGGACCGCCCCGGCTGCCCGGCCAGCCACGACGCCACCTGGAGCCGGGAGGTGAGGCCGAGCTTCACCAGGATGTTCTCGACGTGCCCCTCCACCGTCCGGCCGCTGAGGACCAGCGCGGCGGCGATCTCCTTGTTGCTCTTGCCCTGGGCCACCAGCTCGGCGATCTCCCGCTGCCGCCGCGTCAGCCCGCCGGGCTCGGCCGCCGGTGCGGGCCTGCTACCCGCCGGCTTCTCCCGCAGTGCGTACCGGACGACGTCGTCGAGGCCGCTGCCGGCCGCCTCGCCGAAAGCCGCGTCGAACGCCTCGGATCCGAGTGCCTCGCGCGCGGCCGTGGCGCACTGCTCGTCGAAAGCCTGGTAGGGGCTCGTCTCGCCGACGCGCGCGCCACTGAGGCGCCAGACCGCGGCGGCGCCGCCGAGCAGCCGGGCCGCCCGCTCGTGCGCGCCGCCGGAGGACTCGCACCACGCCAGCGCTTCGAGGAGGAACGCGAGCAGCGTGCGGTCGGTCAGCCGCAGGGCGATCGCCTCCTGCAGCAGGTCCGCCGCCGCCTGGTGGCGGCCCGCCCGCCAGCGGTGGATCGCGACCGCCCACAACGCGTACCCCCGCGACCAGCGTGCCTCGTGCCGTTCGGTCAGGGCCAGCGCCTCCTCCGCGGCTTCGGCACCGGCGGGATCGCCGAGGAAGAAGCGCACGGCGGCCAGCAGGATCAGCGTGTCGAACACCAGCAGCGCGTCCCCGGCCGTGCGGTAGCCGGCCAGCGCCCGCTCCAGCAGCCCGGCGCCGCCTGCCAGGTCGCCGGCGAAGAACGTCGCCATGCCCGCGCATTCGGCGTGGCCTGCCCGGAGCCGGTCGTCGCCGAGTTCGTCGGCCAGCTCGGCCAGTTCGGCCAGCAGCGCCGCGTGGGGTGCGCCGGTCTGGATCGCGAGGAACGCCATCGCGTACACCGCGCGGGCGCGGACCAGCGAGCGCTCGCCGCACAGGTCGAGCCCGCGCCGCAGGTACCGGCACCCCTCCGGCACGAGACCGCCGCCGTACCAGAAGTTCCACAGCGAAGCCGCGATGTCCAGCGCCTCGCTCGCCCGTTCCGGCGCGGACAGGCAGTACTCCAGCACGGCCCGCAGGTTCGAGTGCTCCCGCCGGAGCCTGCCGACCCACTCCACCTGCCGCGGGCCGAACCCCTCGGCCCGGTACCGCCGGGCGAGGTCCCGGTAGTAGGCGACCTGCCGGGCCCGCACGCCGTCCTCCGCGGCCAGCTTGGCGGCACCGTACTCGCGGACGACCTCCAGCATGCGGTACCACGCGTGCCGCCCGAAGGTGCCGTTCTGCCTGCTGAGCACCGACTTGTCCACCAGGCCCGCGACGACGTCGAGCGCGCTGTCCCCGGCGGTCTCGCACACGTGCTCGGCGGCGTCGAGGTCGAACCCGCCGGGGAACACCGACGCCTGCGCCCACAGCCGTTGTTCCGCGGGCGAGCACAGCTCGAAGCTCCAGCCGACGGCGGCTTCGAGGGTCCGCCGCCCCGGCCGCGACGTGAGCAGGCCGAGCCGGTCGTCGAGCCGCTCGAGCAGCTGGTCGGGCGAGAGCACGCGGAGGCGGACGGCGGCCAGCTCGATGGCGAGCGGGATGCCCTCCAGCCGTCGGCAGATCCGGGTCACCGCGGTCCGGTTGCCCGGGGTGAGCGCGAACCCGGGCGAGACGGCGGCCGCGCGTTCGGTGAACAGCGTGACCGCCTCGGCCGGGCCCGCGCCGGTGTCCTCCGCCGGCACGGCCAGCGGCTCGACGGGCAGGAGGTGCTCGCCCTCGACGTGCAGCGTGTGCCGGCTGGTGGCGAGGATCCGCAGCCCGGCGGAGGCGGCGAGCAGTTTCGCGGCGAGCGTCGCGCACTCCTCCGCCACGTGCTCGCAGTTGTCCAGCACCAGCAGCAGCTGCCTGTCCTCGAGGTATTCGGCGAGCCCGGCCGCCTGGTCCCCGGTGCCGCGCAGGCCGAGCGCCGCCGCCACGGTGTGCGGCACCAGCTGCGGGTCGCCGACGTCGGCCAGCTCGGCCAGCCAGACGCCGTCCGGGAACGCCCGGCGCACGTCGGCGGCCACCCGCAGCGCCAGCCGGGTCTTGCCGACCCCGGCGGCGCCGGTCAGCGTCACCAGCCTGGCCGCGGACAGCAGGCGTTTCGCCTCCGCCAGCTCGTGCCGCCTGCCGACGAAGCTGGTCAGCTCGGCCGGCAGGTTGCCGGCACTCCGGCGCGGACGGGCAGCCATACGGAGCAGTGTAGATCGAGAAGCCGTTCGCTTACTGTACCGTCCAGACGGTATAGTAACGGGCATGACCACCTTGCCGATCTCTCCGCCCCTGACCCGGCGGCGCCGCTGGGCGGCGCTGAGCGTGCTGGTCGGCGCCGTGCTCCTGCTCGCCGTCGACGGCACCGTGCTGTACCTCGCCGTGCCGTCGCTCACCCGCGAGCTGGCGCCGTCGGCCACCGAGATCCTCTGGATCGGCGACATCTACTCCCTTGCACTGGCCGGGCTGCTCGTCACGGCCGGGAACCTGGCCGACCGCTTCGGCCGCAAGAAGGTGCTGCTCCTCGGCACGGCCGCGTTCGGGCTCGCCTCCGCACTCGCCGCCTTCTCCCCCACCGCGGGCGTGCTCGTCGTCGCCCGGCTGCTGCTCGGCGTCGCGGGCGCGACGATCATGCCGTCGACGCTGTCGCTGATCCGCACGCTGTTCCCCGACCCGCGCGAGCGCACCCGCGCCGTCGCGATCTGGTCGGCCGGGTCCGGCGGCGGCATCGCGCTCGGGCCGCTGGTCGGCGGGACGCTGCTGGAGCACTACTGGTGGGGCTCGGTGTTCCTGATCAACGTGCCGATCGTCGTCGTGTTCCTCGCCGCGGGCGCGTGGCTGCTGCCGGAGTCGCGCGATCCGCGTCCCGGCCGGTTCGACCTGCTCTCGGCCGGGCTGTCGTTCGCCGCGATCGTCCCGCTGGTCTACGCGGTCAAGCACGCCGTCGGCGCGGGCCTCGACGCGCAGGTGGCCGTCGCCGCCGTCGTCGGCGTGACCGCCGGTGTCCTCTTCGTGCGCCGCCAGCGGCGGGCGGCGAGCCCGCTGATCGACGTGACGCTGTTCCGCAACAAGGCCTTCAGCGGAGCCGTGCTGGCGAGCTTCGTCGCCGTGTTCGCGCTGATGGGCCTGCTGTTCTTCTTTTCCCAGTACCTGCAGCTGGTCCGCGGGTTCTCGCCGTTGCAGGCCGGGCTGGCCGAGATGCCCGCGACACTGGCGTCGATCGCCGTCGTGGCCGCGGTCGGCATGGTCGTGCGCACACTCGGCCAGGGCCGGGCCGTCGCGGCGGGCCTCGCCGTCGCCGCAGCGGGCCTGGCACTGGTCGCGCTCGCCGAAGAGGCACCGCAGTACGGGTGGCTGGGCCTGACGCTCGTGCCGGTCGGGCTCGGGGTCGGGCTGGCGCTCACGCTGACCGTCGACTCGGTGCTGTCGGCCGTCCCGCGGGACAAGGCGGGCTCGGCGTCGGCGATTTCCGAGACCGCCTACGAACTCGGGGCGGCGCTGGGGATCGCGCTCCTCGGCTCGGTGGTGACCGTGCTCTACCGCGCTTTCCTGCCCGGCGGCCCGGTTCCGGCCGAGGTCCGCGACTCGCTGGCCGCCGCCGACGGCGTGCTCGACCCGGAATCCGCGCTCGCCCAGGCGGCGCGCGAGGCGTTCACCGGCGCCATGCAGGCGACCTCGCTCGTCGCGGCCGCCGTGACCGCCGTCGCCGCGGTGCTCGCCTGGCGTACCATTCCGTCCGGAAAGGACTGAGCATGCCTCGCAAAGCCGGGCGCGGCCCGGAGGAAACGCGCCGGGCGCTGCTCGACGCGGCCGCGACCGCCATCCGCACCCGCGGCATCTCGGCGTCCCTCGACGACATCGCCCGCGAAGCCGGCGTGTCGAAAGGCGGCCTGCTGTACCACTTCCCGGCCAAGGACGCGCTGGTGCGCGCGCTGGCCCAGGACCTCCTCGACGGCTTCCGCGCGGAGGTGCAGGCGGCGCTGGACCCCGCCGACACCGCGCCGGGCAGGCTGACGCGCGCGTACGTCCGCGCGTCCCTGGACACCTCCCAGGACGAGGTCGCGATCCGGGAGAACATCGCGCTGATCGCCCAGCTGATCTCGATCCCGGAGATCGCGGCGCTGGCCCGCGCGGACGCCGAGCGGTGGGACCGGGAACTGCACGCGGACGGCCTGCCCGCCGCGGTGGTGACCCTGGTGGTCGCCGCGGCCGACGGCGCGAGCACCGCGCCGCTGTGGGGTGCCGGCATCGACGTCGCGGCGGCGCGGAAACTCGAAAAGCAGCTGCTGGACCTGACGCGGACCGCCTGACCTTCTTGTCAATCCGCCGGAAGTACTGGGAAATCACCACTTCCCGGCCCCTACGTTAGTCGGCTCCCGGCTCGGTGGACTGCGGGTAAATTTTCGACAGCGCGCGCAAACCCGGCAAATCCCCGTCCCCTGCGAGGAGTCTTTCCGATGTCGAGGAAGTTCGCCCTGGCCGGCGCCGTCGCGCTCGCCCTGGCCGTCACCCCGGTCGCCGCCGGCACCGCGGCCGCCGCCACCCAGCAGGAAGCCGCGGTCACCACGGTCTACTACAGCACCGCGAGCGCGCCGACGTTCCGGTCGGTGATCAACGCCGGTGCTGCCAACTGGAACCGCAGCGTGACCAACGTCCAGCTGGTCGAGCGCAACTCCGGCGGCGCCAGCCTGCGCTACACCGAGGGCAACGACCCCCGCGGCTCGTACGCCTCGACCAACGGCCACGGCAGCGGCACCATCTTCATCGACTACACCCAGGCCCGCCAGTACAACCCGACCCGCATCGCGGCGCACGAGACCGGCCACGCCCTCGGGCTGCCCGACCACTACTCGGGCCCGTGCTCGGAGCTGATGTCGGGCGGCGGCCCCGGCCCGTCCTGCACCAACGCGGTCCCGAACGCCACCGAGCGCGCCCGCGTCAACCAGCTGTGGGCCAACGGCCTGGTCGCGAACACAGCCGAGCAGCGCGTTTACGAGACGGTGTACGGCTTCTGATCGAACGGGTGGCCCGGGCTCCGGTCCGGGCCACCCTAACCGGGACGGTATCGGTGATCATCCCGATGTCCCGCTGCCGATCCGGCAATACGGTCGAACCATGCGAAAACTCCTCGCCGCCGGTCTCACCGGCGTCCTGCTCACGTCCTCCGCCGCGGTCGCCGTGGCCGCTCCCGCGCGGTTCACGCTGCCCGCGCCCACCGGGCCGCACGCCGTCGGCAGCGTCGATCTGCACCTCGTCGACCACGCCCGCGCGGATCCGTGGGTCGCCGGAACGCCGCGGGAACTCATGGTCACCGTGCGGTATCCGGCCCGGCCCGGCGACGAGCCGAAGGCGCCCTACCTCTCCCCCGGTGCCGCGCGGCTCGTGGCCGAAGACGACGCCCGGCAGCTCGGCATCGCCGCCGACCGGCTGGACTACACCTTTCCCACCCATGCCAAGGCCGGTGTGCCCGCGGTCGGCGGGCCGCGGCCGGTCCTGCTCTATTCACCCAGCGCGAAATACCCGCGGTCGGTCGGCACCGCGCAGCTGGAACAGCTGGCCAGCGAGGGGTACGTGACCGTCGCGATCGACCACACCCACGAACCGGCCGCGGTCGAGTTCCCCGGCGGCCGCGTCGAACCACGTGTCCTGCCACCGGGAACCGACGGGAAGCTGCTGATCGCCACCCGAGTGGCCGACACGCGGTTCGTGCTCGACGCGCTGGAAGTCCTGGCACGTGGCGGAAATCCCGACGCGGAACAGCGCCCGCTCCCGGCCGGGCTCGCCGTGGACGTCGCGAAGGCCGGGATGTTCGGCCACTCCGGCGGCGGGTTCACCACCGGCGAGACCATGGTGTCCGACCGCCGCCTCGACGCGGGAGCCGACCTCGACGGCAGCATGGCGTACTCGCTGTCGGCCCGTGACTTCGGCCGGGTCGCCACCGAAGGGCTCGACCGGCCGTTCCTGCTCATGAGCGCGGGCGACCACAGCGCGGCGTCCGACGTTTCCTGGCAGGAGTTCCTTGCCCACCAGCGCGGTCCGGTCCGCCAGGTCCACCTCCCGGACGGCGAGCACTTCAGCTACACCGACTACCAGGTCCTCCTCCCCCAGCTCGGCCTGCCCCCGGCGACGCTCGCACCGTTCATCGGCACGGTCGACGCCCACCGGAGCCTCGCCCGGCAACGCGCGCAGCTGAGCGATTTCTTCCGCTGCGCACTGTCGTAGGGTTCACCGCCGCGTCCACTGCTGGTTGGCGCCCCCTCCGCAGGCCCAGAGGATGATCTTCGTGCCGTTGGCGGTGGCCGCGCCACTGGCGTCCAGGCAGAGGCCGGACACGGCGTTCGTGATGGTGCCGTCGGCGTTCAGCGTCCACTGCTGGTTGCGCTGGCCGTTGCAGTCCCAGATGACCACGGCCGTGCCGTTGGTGGTTCCGCTGTTGTAGGCGTCGAGGCACTTGGTGCCGTTGACGACGAGCTGGCCGCGGACCGGCACCCACGTCTGGTTCGGCCCGGCCGCGCAGTCCCACAGCTGGGCCTGGATGCCGTTGGCGATGCCGTTGTCGTTCACGTCGACGCACCGTCCTGATTGGACACCCGCTACCTGGACACCGTTGCTGCCGGGCAGCGGCAGGATCGTGACGCCGGACAGCTGCGGCGGGGTGCCGGAGAAGGTCAGGGTGTTGGCGTTGCCCTTGCCCAGCGACACCACCGCCGACACGGTTTTCGGCGTCCCGCCGGTCGCCGGGAAGGCCAGGACGGTCGGCTGCTGGCCGTTCACGGCGAGGGTGGCCGTCTGCGGGGCGGTGGCGCTGTAGGTGAACGTCGCGACGGCCAGACCCGTTGCCGCGGCGGTGATCCCGGTGAACCGCGAGCCGCTCGCCGGGTAACTCGCCGCCGCGGCGTCGGTGCCCTGGACGGTCAGCAGGACCGAGTCGTTCACCGGGACGCTGACGCTGTAGCCGGTGCCGAAGCTGCCCACGTCCTGGGCGGCCCAGAGGTTGCGCACCTTCGCCGCCGCCGTCGTCAGGCCGAGGTCGGCCCACCGCACGGTCATCGTCGCCGCCGACGAGGTCCGGTTGAGCAGCAGGACCGCACGCCTGCCGGAGCCGCTCAGGACCTTGCCGTACACCTGGCGCCCGGCGGTGTCCTCGGCGACCTTCACCCCCTGCAGGCCCCGCGGATCCTGGTCGACGGCGATGACTTCGCGGTTCTTGAAGATCGCCGCCGTTTCGGCGCTCATCGTCGCGAGGTTGTTGCCCGCCAGCAGCGGCGCACCCGAGACGGCCCACATGGCCAGCTCGGTCCGGCCTTGCGCGGCGGTCAGGCCGGGCATCCCGACGGTCAGCATGTCCGGGTCGTTGACATAGCCGGCGTGCTGCGAGACGGGGTGCTGCGCCTGGTCGAAGTTGGTCAGCACCTGCGGGAGGGTCGCGCTCTGGCCGTAGAAGATGATGTCGTTGCTGGTACGCCACATCGGCGCCATCCCGGCGCCCCAGTTCCAGGGATTCTTCTTGCCCCAGTTGCAGATCGACAGCGTGAGGGTGCGGCCGGTCTGCGCGGTCGCGGCCCGGTTGGCGTCGCTGATCGCCTGGTAGGTGCTCTGCGGATCGAGTCCTTCGGCGTCGCCGCCGCACCAGTCGACCTTGACGAAGTCGAAGCCCCAGCGCTGGAACTGCAGCATGTCCTGCAGGTAGTGGCCCTCGCTGCCGGAGCCGGGGGCCGCGGGCCGCCCGGTCGGGTAGTAGTAGCCGCAGCCGTCGCGGCCGGCGTCGGTGTAGATCCCGGCTTTCAGACCCTTGCTGTGCAGGTAGTCCGCGATCGCCTGCATCCCGCCGGGCCATTCCGCGGTGTCGACGGTGATGTTGCCCGCGCTGTCGCGGGTCCCCTGCCACCAGCCTTCGTCGATGTTGACGTGGTCGTACCCGGCGTCCTTGAGCCCGGACGAAACCAGTGCGTCGGCCTGAGCCTTGATGGTGGCGTAGTCGATCTTGGCGGCGAAGGTGTTCCACGACGCCCAGCCCATCACCGGCGCCGGGACCGCCGCTTCGGCAGCCGTCGTGCTCGCGGCCGCGGGCACGCCCACCGCCGGGACGATTCCGGCGATCAGCAGGAGGGCGGACAGCGCGTGGCGCAGCTTCATGGCATCGCTCCGACTCCGTCGTCGTGTTAGCGCTAACAACCCCGCGCTGGTCAAGATTCTGAACGGAGCCGCCCGGTCACGTCAAGCAGCGATCTTGACGGACTAGCTTGCTAGCATGCTAGTCTCGATGCGTGGGCGCCGAGGACGTCAAGCAGTTCAACGTGTACCTGCCGGTGGGGCTGATCCGGCAGGTCAAGCACCGCGCCGTGGAGGCGGAGCTGTCGCTGTCGGCGCTGGTCGCCGAAGCGCTGCGCGCCTACCTCGAAACTGCGCCGGATCCGGAAAAGGAGAAATGACCATGGCCACCGACGGCATCGAAGCGATCTACCTGGAGACCCACAACTGGGGCAAGGCGGCCAAGTTCTTCCAGGCACTGGGGTACGAACTCGAATTCGCGACCGACCACAATTCGGGACAGCTGCGCAACGGCGACGGGCCGTCGGTGTTCATCGCCGAAGTGCCGGAAAGCCAGGAAATCGGCACGCAGATCGTGTTCAAGGTTCCCGATGCCGACGCTTTCGAGGCGGACGGCATCGTCGAGGTCGTCACGCCGTTCGAGGAAACCCATTACGGCAGGCGGGAAATGACGGTCCGCGACCCGGACGGGCGCACCTGGACGCTGTCGGCCCCAGTGACGGCCTGACGTGACGGCCCCGGACAGCACGGCGGTGCGGACGGCGTTGTGGCGGGCACTGCACGTCGAGATCGACCCGCCGCCGCACGTGTTCGCCGACGACCTCGCCCTGCGCCTGGCCGGCCCGGGCGAGCACTGGCAGGACCGCGACGACATGGACCCGGCCACGGCCGGCCGTTACCGGGCGGGCATGGTGGCGCGGGCCCGGTTCGTCGAGGACCTGGTCGCGGCGCAGGCGGAAAGTGGTGTCGGGCAGTACGTGATCCTCGGCGCGGGCCTGGACACGTTCGCCCAGCGGAGGCCGGATCTGGCGGCCCGGCTGCGGGTGTTCGAGATCGACCGACCTGGCCCGCAGGAATGGAAGCGGCAGCGCCTGGCGGAGCTGGGCCTCGGCATCCCGCCGTGGCTGCGCCTGGTCGCCGTCGACTTCGAGACGGGCCAGTCCTGGCCGGACCGCCTGGCGGCCGAGGGCTTCACGCCGGACGAACCGGCGGTCGTGGCGTCCACGGGCGTCAGCATGTACCTGACGAAGGAGGCGAACGCGCAGACCCTGCGCCGGATCGCGGCGTTCGCCCCCGGCTCGACGCTGGCGATGACTTTCCTGCTGCCACCGGACCTTCTGGACGTTTCGCAGCGGGCGGGTCTCCAGGCGACGGCGGCCAAGGCACGGGCGGCGGGCACGCCGTTCGTCAGCACGTTCTCGCCGGAGGAAGCGGTGGCGATGGCCCGCGACGCGGGTTTCCGTGACGTCACGCATGTTTCGTCGGAAGAGCTGAACGAGCGGTACTTCGCGGACCGGCCCGACGGGCTCCGCATTGAGCCCGGCGAGGAGTTCCTCGTCGCCACCACCGGTTGACGCCGCGCCGGGCCACCCGGGGTCAGACCGTCTTCACCATCCCGCCGTCGATCACCAGGTCGGATCCGCTGATGTTCGGCGCCTTCCCCGACGCCAGGAACACCACCAGCGCACCGATCTCCGACGGTTCGGTGAACACACCCGTGGACGACCCCATGGCCGCGGGCATCGACTCGACGAAATCGGCCAGCGGCACGCCCGCCCGGCGGGCGAGGTGCTCCCCCACCGAGCCCGGGGCCGTCCAGACCTCGGTGCGCACCGGGCCGGGCGAGATCGTGTTGATCCGCACGCCCTGCGGCCCGAACTCCTCGGCCAGCGCC
The DNA here is from genome assembly GCF_040064235.1 of Amycolatopsis melonis. Taxonomy (NCBI): domain Bacteria; kingdom Bacillati; phylum Actinomycetota; class Actinomycetes; order Pseudonocardiales; family Pseudonocardiaceae; genus Amycolatopsis; species Amycolatopsis melonis. The sequence continues at coordinate 257,846 of NZ_JBDZYD010000004.1, read as the reverse complement.
TTGCCCAGGTTGGCCAGCGCCGCCTTGGCCGCCGAGTAGTCGACGACCTGGGGCGCGGGCAGCCTCGAGTTGACCGAGCCGATGTTCACCACCTGCCCGCGGCGGGCCACCAGGCCCGGCAACGCCGCGCGGGTCGCCCGGATGGTGCTGAACAGCGTCAGGTCGAGGGTGCGGCGCCAGTCCTCGTCGGACACCGACAGGAAGCCCTCCGGGCGCGTCCCGCCGCCACCGGCGTTGTTGACCAGCAGGTCGATCCCGCCCAGCTCCGCCTCCGCGTGCGCGATCAGCCGGGCGGGACCGTCCCCGGTGGTCAGGTCCACCGCCATGGTCAGTGGAGTAAGCGCTTTCAGCTCCTCGCTGACCGTCCGGGCCGCCGCGACCACCCGGTAGCCGTCCTCGACGAGGGCCCGGACCACCGCCAGGCCGATTCCCCGGCTCGCCGCCGTGACCACCGCGTTCCGCACGTTGTCCACCATCGCTCTCCCAACACTAGCTAACCGCTTAACTGGTGTCGACGCTACACTAACCCCGTTAGGTGGTGTTGCGATGGCCTGGGACCAGCCGGTGCCCGCCGCCGAGTTCCACCGGGTGCCGGAGCGGCTCACGGAGGTCTTCGGCTTCTTGAACACGCTGGACGAACGCACTTTCGGCGGCAGGCAGCCGGACGACGAGCTGGCGCAGTGGCTGCGGCGGCACGGCACGCCGTCGCCCGCCGACGTGACGCTCGCCCGCGAGCTGCGTGCCGTCCTGCGGGAGGTGACGACCGCGAACCGGACCGGCTCGCTGCCCGATCCGGTGGCGGCCCGCCTCGCCGCGCTCGGCGAGCACCTGCCGTTGCACGCCGACGGCCGGTTGAGCCTGCGCGGTGCCGGCGAAGGCGTCCGCGGTGCGCTCGCGGACGTCCTGGCTACGGTCGTCCTCACCGCGGCGGACGGCACGTGGCAGCGGCTGAAGTCCTGCGGCGCCCCGGACTGCGGCTGGGTGTTCTACGACCACAGCAAGCCGCACAACGCGCGGTGGTGCTCCACGGCCGGCTGCGGGAACCGGATGAAGACGCGCGCCTACCGCCACCGCAGGAGCTGACGGGTCACGGCCGGGGCAGCTGTCCGAGGTACGCGCGCAGCATGGCCTTCAGCTGGTCCAGCAGCCCGGGATCGCCGTCGCCGCGGAAGGCTTCCTGGATCACGGCGTCCGCGGCGAGGAACGCCGTCCGGCAGGCCGTTGCCGCGTCGTCGCGGACCAGGCCCTGGGCGACGAGCACCCGGTGTACCCCGGCCGCCATCACCTGTTTGTGCGCCCGGTCGGCTTCGCGGGTTGCCTCGGTGAGTCCCCGGCCGAGCCACAGCGCGCGGAAACCGGGCTCCGCGCGGTACAGCCCGGCGAAGGCGTCGACGAGCAGGCCGACCGGGTCGGGCCACTTCTCGGCCGCCGCCCGCTGCACGAACGCCGTCATCAGGTCTTCCAGGCGGGCGAGGTAGACCTCGCCCAGTGCCTCGGTGATCGCGTCGCGGTCGGGCAGGTACTGGTAGAGCGCCCCGACCGAGACGCCCGCCTCCGCCGCGACCCGGGTCGTGGTCAGCGCCTCGACACCCTCTTCGGCGAGCAGCCGGTCGGCCGCTTCGAGGACGCGGGCCAGCTTCCGGCGCGAGCGCTCCTGCCGCGGCACCCGGCGCTCGGTCATCCACTCCCCAAACCTGAACGTGACTTTGATTCGCGTTTATTCTAGCCTCGGGCCATGGCAGCTGCGAGTTCGGTTCTCGACGAGGCACGCCGGTCCGTGGCCCGTGCGTGTCACGGCCTCGCGGGCGAAGGCCTGCTGATCGGCACCGCGGGCAACGTGAGCGTCCGGGCGGGCGACCACGTGGCGGTGACCGCGACCGGCGTCACGCTCGGCCGCGCCACGCCCGAGGACGTCACGGTCGTCGACCTGGACGGCTCGGTCGTCGCGGGCACGCTGGCGCCGACCTCGGAACTGGAGCTGCACCTCGGCATCTACCGGCGCTACGGCGCGGGCGCGGTGGTGCACACGCACTCGCCGCAGGCCACCGCCGTGTCGCTGGTCCTCGACGAGCTGCCCTGCGTGCACTACCAGCAGCTCGCGCTGGGCGGCGCGATCCGCGTCGCGCCGTTCGCCGTCTTCGGGTCCGCGGAGCTGGCGGCGGAAATCCTCACCGCGCTCGAGGGCAAGGCCGCGGCACTGCTGGCCAACCACGGCGCGGTCGCGCACGGCCCGACCCTCGAAGCCGCCGTCGACAACGCGCTGCTGCTGGAGTGGGCCTGCGGCCTGTACGTCCGCGCCGCGACGCTCGGCGCGCCCCGGGTACTGGAACCGCGGCAGCAGGAAGCCGTCGTGGCCGCGGCCGTCCAGCGCGGCTACGGCCGTCCCCGGCAGGTCGGGGAGCACCGATGACGCAGACGGTCGTCACTCTCGGCGCGCACGTGTTCGACGTGCAGGTCCGGCCGGTCGAAGGCATTCCCGAGGGCCAGGGCGCCGCTCTGGTCGAGCAGATCCGCTTCGGGCCCGCGGGCACGGCGGCCGCGACCGCGGTGACGCTGGCCAAGCTCGGCGCGGCCGTCCGCACCGCGGGCGCGATCGGCGACGACCCGATCGGCGACCTGCTGCTGGCGATGCTCGCCCGGCACGGCGTCGACACGTCGCTGGTGCTGCGGCGGGAAGGCGTGCAGACGTCGGCGTCGGTGCTGCCGATCCGCCCCGACGGCAGCCGTCCCGCCTTCCACGTCCCGGGCGCGAACCTCGCCTACGCGCCCGAAGACGCCCCGCACGAGCACATTTCCCGCGCCACCCACCTGCACCTGGGCGGGCCGGAGCTGATGGGCGGTGAGCAGGCGGCGCGGATCCTCGCGCCGGCGCGCGCGGCCGGCGTGGTCACCTCCGCCGATCTCCTCGCGCCCGGCGATCCGGGCGTGCTGGCCTGGCTCGCACCCGCTCTGTCCTTTGTGGACTACCTGCTGCCCAACGAAGAACAGCTGCTCGGGCTCACGGGTGCCGCCACGCCCCAGGACGGCGCCCGCGCGCTGCTCGGCCGGGGTATCGGCTGCGTCGCGGTCACCCTCGGGGCTCGCGGTGCCCTGGTGGTGACGGCGGAGGAGACGATCGCCGTGCCCGCGTTCGACGTCCCGGTGGTCGACACCACCGGGTGCGGCGACGCGTTCTCCGCCGGGTTCCTCCGCGGGCTCGGCCTGGGCCGCCCGCCGCGGGAGGCCGCGGTGCTGGGCTGCGCGGCCGCCGCGCTGGTGGCCCAGGGCCTCGGCAGCGACCACGGCGAGTTCGACCTCGCCGCGGCGGACGCCTTCGCCGCGCGCACCGCGGTTCTCGACGTGGCCTAGGAAAAGTCGCTCGCCCCGCTCCCCCGCGGCGGGTTATCGTCGGCCCGCACCCTGGAGTAGTTCAGCAGGCAGAACACCCGGCTGTTCCCGGGAGGGCGCAGGTTCGAATCCTGCCTCCAGGTCTCGTCTTCACCAGGGGGAGCTCCACATGACGGCGTCGCGTGGGTACGCCTACGGGCAGCTGGAACGCGCGCTGCGCACCGCGGAGTCCACATCGGACCCCGCGGTCCGCCGCCGGGCGCGCGCCAAGGCCGGGCGGTGGCGGGACGTCCTCGCCGGCATGGCCGACGGGACGCTGCGGATCGGCTCGCGGACGCCGGTCGCGGACACCCCGGCGTGGGTGACCCTGGAGGTCGCGCACGGCGGGTTCGCCACCGGCCGGTACCTCGCCGAAGTCCCGCTGCAGCAGGCGGAACGCGCCCTGCTGCCCGCCGGCGCGCCGGGGACGACCGACCGCGAGCGCCTCAACCTCTGGTACCTCACCGACGCCGGGCTCGCCGCGCTGCGCGGCGCGCTGGCCGGCGAGGCCTACCGCGTCGAGGTGCCGGAGGACGCCGCGCTGCCGGTGGTCGCCTGGCTGCTGGATCACGGGCACGCCGAGGCCGCGCTCGACCTGGTGGCCGAGCTGCGCCCGCTGCTGCACCGGCTGCGCCTGGCCCCGCTGCCCGGCGCGGCCGCGAAGCCCGCCGGGACGCTGGTGCGGCTGAGCACGGTCGGCGAGGTCCGCGAGAACCTGCGGGCGAAGAAGGCCCGGCCCGCGATCACGGCGATGCGGGAAACCCTGCGCGTGTGGCACCCGCTGTACGACCGCCTCGTCGCCCTGTGGGCCGAAACGGTCGAGGGCGGCCTGCCGCGGCTGACCGCGGACGGCGTCTCCGGCGGGTGGCCGTGCCGGACCTGGCCCGAGGGCTGGGAATCGCGCCGTGCGCAGTGGCTCGCGGACTACGCGACGGCGAGCGCGCGGCACCGGGCGTCGACCGCCCACCTGCACCCGAAGAGCAACTTCGCGCGGCTGCACCGGGCACTGCTCGTTTCGGCCGACCTCACCGGCCGCGACGTCGGCTGGATCCGCCGCGCCCTGGCCAACACGGTCACCAAGCACGGCGAGCCGGGCTCGCCGCGGCGGGCCGCGCTGCGGGCGGTCCAGGCGGAGGTGGCCGCGCGCCCGGCCCACGCCGAGCTGGCCGCCGTACTGGCCGGACGGCTGGACGCCTACCCCGCCGACGGCGGGCTCCCGGCACTCGACCCGCTGGTCGAGGACGTTCCGGCGCACTTGGCCGCGAAGGCGGCGCGGGCCCTGGAGGCGCCGGTGGAGGAGCTGGTCGCGCGCGGCGTGATCCCTTCGGGCGACGTCCTGGCGGCGGTCCTGCCGCAGATCACCGCCCAGCTGCTGGCGGCGAACATCGAAGACGAGCAGCTGGCGGCGCTGTACGCGCAGACGTACGCGGCGTTCCGGCGCCGCCGCGGGCTGCTGCTGCTCGACCTGGAACACCAGGTCCGGCTCGAAGAGCTGCCGTGGATCCGCGCGCTGGAGCCGTTCCGGCGCACGCGTCCCGACGCGGCCCGCGCGGCGCGGCAGACGCTGACGCAGACGGTGCTGCTGGCGCTCGGCTCGTTCCCGCACGCGATCCTGCCGAACACGCTGGTGCGCGAGCTGGGCGCGCTCGGGCCGCCGATGCCGTTGCTGGAGGAGCTGGCCGCCGACATCTTCACGGGCACGTTCACCGGAAAGTGGCGCACGGCCGCGGAAATCGCCGGCCGCGTCCTGACGGGCACGCTGTACGCCCGGTACTACGACCTGCCGCAGACGTGGCCGCAGCCGGCGTCCCCGCGCTGGACGCGCAGGCTGTACCGCCGGACCGCGGGCGGCTTCGCCGAGCTGTGCCGGGCCCGCGCGGCCGAAGCCCGTACGGGCGGCCTTCTCGACTACGTCGCGGCGAACGGCACGGTGATCGAGCAGAGCCAGATCCTCACCACGCACAACCTCGCGGTGCTGGTGGAGACGCTGGGCCTGCACGGCCATCTCCGCGCGGCGGGCCCGGAACTGGCCGGGCAGGCACTGGCCTGGGCCGTCCGCCGCCTGGCGAGCGACCCCCACGCGATCCGGAACGTCGCCGTCGCCTGGCGGCAGGCGGTGTTCTTCCTGAGCTTCTGCACCGGAGAGCAGCAGCGGGCAGCGGTGGCCACGCTCGCGGACCAGGTGTCCCGGGCGGGCCTGGACGCCCGTTTCGGCCCGGCGGTGACGGGCCTGGCCCACGTGGTGGCGGGCGGCCGCTTCACGGCCGACGGCCGCGTCCCGGGCAGCCCCGGACGGCGCCTGCTCGGCTGGTCCCGCGGCCCGCACTGGTGCCTGCCCGGGAACTGAAAGCCGTGAATGGCACATTGACGGACTCCATGTCCGTGAACGTGCCATTCACGGCTTTACTCCGGGACACCGCTCAGCGGCGCAGCAAGCGGGCCTTGCGGCGTAAGGGAAGGCGGCCCGCGACCGCGTCCTCCAGCAACGCCCCCACCGTCTCGCGCGCGCACGCCTTGTTGGCCCCGATGCCGCCCGACGGGCCGCGCTTGATCCAGCCCGCCACGTACGTCCCCGGCATCCCGTCGACGCGGCCCGCCGCGTTCGGGACCGTTCCCGTTGCCGCGTCGAACGGCAGGCCCGGGACCGGTGTGCCGCGGAATCCGGCGGCCCGGACCACCCGGCCCGTCGCGATCTCCACCTCTCCGGCCGGGCCCGGCACGCGGACGCCGCGGACCTCCGCGTCGCCGGTGAACGCCACCGGGGCCGAATGGAACCGCAGCACCACCCGCCGTCCCGCCGGGGGCGGGGCCGACCAGTCGACCTCCTCGCGCGGCAATCCCCGCAGCAGCGCCGCTTTGCTGCCCGGCGCCGCCGCGTCGACGGCCGCCGCGATGCGGGGGTCGTGGGCGTCGACCACCACCGTGTCCGCCAGCGCCAGCAGTTCCGGGCGCGTGTAGGCCGCCGTCTCCGGGCCGCGGCGGGCCAGCAGGACCACCTCGCGGACCTTGCTCGACCGCAGCCGCTCCAGTGCCGCCGGGGCGATCGGCGTCTCCGCCAGCGCGTCCGGGTCCGCCGTGAGGATGCGGGCGATGTCCAGTGCCACGTTGCCCGCGCCGACCACGACGACGCGTTCCGCCGACAGGTCGACCGCGTCCACGGCGATGTCCGGGTGGCCGTTGTACCAGCCCACCACCGACGCCGCCGGGAGGCTGCCCGGCAGGTCCTCGCCCGGGACGCCGAGCGGGCGGGCCTGCGTCGCGCCGACCGCGTAGATCACCGCGTCGTGCCGCCCGGCCAGGCCGGGACCGGCTTCGGTGCCCAGCTTCAGGCGCAGCCGCGGGTGGTCGTGGAACCGCGCGAACGTCTCGCCGATCTTCTTCGTCGACGGGTGGTCGGGCGCGACGCCGTAGCGGATCAGGCCGCCCGCGACCGGCAGGCGGTCGATCAGCGTCACCGACGCGTTGGTGTGCAGCAGCAGGTCTTCGACCGCGTACATGCCCGCCGGCCCGGTGCCGACCACGGCGACGTCCAGCGGCGCGAAGTCGCTCGGGAGGACCCGGGTGAACGACGGCGGCGCCCAGCGGTGGAAGTTCGGCGTGGCCGGAACGTCCGCCAGGACGTCCCGGCCCGCGTAGTACTCCGCGTTGATCTCTTCGTAGACCCGCAGCGGCCCGGTCAGGTCGCCTGCCGGGAAGATCGCGTCCACCGGGCACGCGTCGGCGCAGGCACCGCAGTCGATGCAGGCGGCCGGGTCGATGTAGAGCAGGTCCGTGTGCCCGAAGTCCGGCTCGTCCGGCGTCGGGTGGATGCAGTTGACCGGGCAGGCCGACACACACGACGCGTCGGCGCAGCAGGTCTGGGTGATCGCGAAGGCCATGGCGCGTCAGATCAGGTTCGCGCGCTGGTAGAACCACAGCGACGGCTTGGTCAGCAGCCCGGCGGAGTGCAGGAACTCCATCAGCCCGGCACAGCTGGAGCGCAGCATCGCCTTGTGGTGCTCGTTCGCCCTGGCCTCGCGCCGCGCCCGCTTGCCGTCCAGCCCGGCGTTCTCGTAGACCTTCGCGTTCACCATGCTGGTGACGATGAAGTACGACGCGATCGCGACGACCAGTCCGTTGATCTGCCGCCGCAGCCACCCGGCACCGGCCAGCCGCTCGCGGGTCTCCTCGCGGGCGAACTTCATGTGCCGCGACTCCTCGACCACGTGGATGTTGTTGATGGTGCGCACGAACGGGACCACCCGCTCGTCCCGCATCCAGTCGCGCTGCATGACGTCGAGGACCTCTTCGGCGACGAGGATCGCCGCGTAGGCCGCCTCGCCGGACGCGGTCGCCTTGAACACCCGGCCCAGCTCGACGACGAACCGGCGCGGCCGGTAGGCGGGCGCGCGCAGCTTCGCCGCGCCGCGGGCGAACATGATCGAGTGGCGGCACTCGTCGGCGATCTCGGTCAGCGCCCACTGGAACGCCGGGTCGGTGGGGTCCTTGGCGTAGAAGTCGCGCAGCACCATCTGCTGCAGGATCATCTCGAACCAGATCCCGGTGCTGGCCACCGACGCCGCCTCCTGGCGGGTCAGCTCGCGCTGCTGTTCCGGGGTCATCTCGTCCCAGTAGGAGGTGCCGTACAGCGTGCTCCACTCCGGGCTCGCGCCGTGGTAGGCGGTGTCCAGCGGCGTCTCCCAGTCGACCTCCTTGAGCGGGTCGTAGGAGAGCTGCTCCGACGAGTCGAGCAGGCGCCGCGCCGTCGTCTCGCGGTCCGACACGCCCGGTTCGCTGATGCTCGTCATGACCGACCTCCTCGTCAGGTGTTACCGCGGTTCACTGTTACCAACCGTAACACATACTCCCCGGCCCGTCTTGGAGCAATTCAGTGAACAACCGTACACTCAACGCATGAACCCGGTGCACCCCGAGATCGCGGCGCTGCGCCGCCGCGTCCAGGGCCTGCTCACGGCCGCCCTGATCGCCACCAACGTCATCGGCGCGCTGGTCGTCGTCGGCCTCGCGGCACTGCTCATGCCAGCCCCCGGCATGTCCGGCGACCTGGTGCGGGTCACCGCGATCGCCGTGCCGGTGTACGTCGTCGCCGCGGTCGCCGCCGGCACGCTGTGGGGCACCCGCGGCGCGCTGCGCACCCTGCGCTGGGCCGCCGACGGCCGCCGCCCGACCGACGCCGAACGCACCGCCAGCCTGCGTGTCCCGCTGCGGCTCACGTGGGTGCAGGCGGCGCTGTGGGGCATCGCGACGCTGCTCTTCGGCGGGCTGGCCGCGCTCGTGCAGCCGGCGGTGATGCTGACCGAGCTGCTGGTCGTGGCCTTCGCCGCGGTCGTCGTCTGCGCGATCGCCTACCTGTTCGGCGAACTCGCGCTGCGGCCGTACGCGGCACTGGCGCTGGCCGGGACCGCGCCGCCGCGGCCGGTCACCGGCGGGGTCAACCTGCGGATGCTGCTGTTCTGGTGCCTGGGCACCGGGGTGCCGGTGGCCGGGCTGGTGGTCACCGCGGCGCTGGCCTGGGTGCGCGGCGACGTGTCCACGACGAAGCTCGCCGTGTCGGTCATCGCGCTCGGGCTGGTCGTGCTGTGTTTCGGGCTGCTGGTCACCGTGTTCACCGCCCGCGCGGTCGTCACCCCGATCGCCTCGGTGCGCGAGGCGCTGGACCGCGTCCGCGCCGGCGACTTCGCGACCCGCATCCCGGTCTACGACGGCACCGAGCTGGGCCTGCTGCAGGCCGGGTTCAACGGGATGGCGGCCGGGCTGGCCGAGCGCGAACGCCTGCGCGACCTGTTCGGCAGGCACGTCGGCCACGAGGTCGCGGACGAAGCCATGCGCACGGCCACGGAACTGGGTGGCACGGTCCGCACGGTGTCGGTGCTGTTCGTCGACCTGGTCGGCTCGACGGCACTGGCCGCGAGCCGCCCGCCCGAGGAGGTCGTCGGCCTGCTCAACCGGTTCTTCACGGTGGTGGTCGACGAGGTCGCCCGCCACCACGGGCTGGTGAACAAGTTCGTCGGCGACGCGGCGCTGGCGATCTTCGGCGCCCCGGCCCCGCGTCCCGGCCACGCCACCTGCGCACTGGCCGCGGGCCGCGCGATCGCCCGCCGCCTGGCCGAGGAGGTCCCGGACGGCCCGGCGGGCATCGGCGTCGCGACCGGCGACGCGGTGGCGGGCAACGTCGGCGACCCGCGCCGCTTCGAGTACACGGTGATCGGCGACCCGGTCAACGAAGCCGCCCGGCTGACGGAGCTGGCCAAGCACACCCCGGGCCGCCTCCTCGCCGCCTGGACGGCAATCGAAGCCGCGGCCGCGGAAGAGGCAGCCCGCTGGAGCGCGACCGAGGACGTCCTGCTCCGCGGCCGGACCCGGCCGACCACCCTGGCAGTGCCCCGCTAGAGCCGGTACCGACGGCGGTCTGCCGCGGCTGGTCGTGAGTGGCAATTCGGGTTAGAACGCGAATTACCACTCACGACCGCGGGTCGACGTGGATCTTCGGGCCCGGGCCTTCCGCGCGGTACTCCCCGGCGAGCACGGCACCCACCTCGGTCAAGCCGACCGTCGCCGCCACGAGGGGGCGGGGGTCGACCGCCCCGCTCGCGTACGCCGTGATCGTCTCCGCCAGGCCCGGCGAGCCCGACAGGACCCCGACCGCCGTGACGTCCTTGAGCACCAGCAGGCGCGTGTCGAGCGGGCTCGGCTCGCCGGACAGTCCGATGTAGACGACCCGGCCCGCGGGCTCGACCAGATCCACTGCCAGCGCGGGAGAATCCGACGCCCCGGTCGCGTCGACGACCGCGTCGAACGGCAGGTCCGGGAGCGTCGCGCGGGTCCAGACGTTCCCGAACCCGAGGCTGCGGGCGAACCGGCCGTCGTCGACGCCCATCAGGTGCACCTCGGCGCCCGCGGCGCGCAGGAACATCGCCGTCAGCAGCCCGATCGTGCCCGGGCCCAGCACGAGCACCCGGTCGGCGTAACCGGTGGCCTGTGCCGCGCGCAGCGCGTTGCCGCCCGGTTCGACCAGCGCGCCTAGCACGGGGTCCACCGCGGCGGGCAGTGCGTGCAGCGACCACGCGGGCACCGCGATCCGCTCGGCCAGCGCACCCGGCCTGCCCCCGCGGATGCCGACCTCCTGGCGGTTTTCGCAGGTGTGCTGGTGCCCCCTGCGGCAGCGGCGGCACGCCCGGTCGCCCAGCATGGTGTCCCCCATGACCCGGCGGCCGAGCCACGCCGGGTCGACGCCCTCCCCCACGGCCGAGACCGTGCCCGCCCACTCGTGCCCCAGCCGCATCGGGTACGCCGAGTGCCCCTGGTGCAGGTAGGTCATGGCACCGGTGAAGAACTCGACGTCGGTGCCGCAGACCCCGGCCCGTTCGACGTCGACGACGACTTCACCGGCCACCGGCTCGGGCGCCGGGACTTCCTGGACCGAGTACTCGCGCGGCCCGGTGAGCACGAACGCCCGCATGGTCGAAGACATGGCTGCATGCTGCCATCCCGGCGATCATCTCCCGCCGACGGCGGTGCGCATCAGCCGCCGGGCGCGGACTGCCGCCGTCGCGTCGCCCAGCAGCTGGATCTCCTGGTTCGCCGCCATCGCGATACCGGTCAGGAGCGACACGACATCGTCGGCATCGAGACCCGCCCCCAGCTCGCCCGCCTCACGCGCCACCACCACCTGCTCGCGCAGGAAACCACGCCAGCGGGTCACCTGCTCCCGCAGGAACGTGCGCAGCTCCCCCGGCTGGGCGTCCAGCTCACAGGACGCCGCCGTGACGAAACAGCCGTTGGGGAACGGGCTGTCGGCGAGGTAGGCGCACCACGCGTCGATTGCCGCGTGCAGGCGGGCCAGGCCCGGCTCGGCCGCCAGTGCCGGGGTGACGATCGCGTCGGTGAACAGGGCGACCGCGCGGGTCAGGACCGCGAGCTGCAGCTCGGCGCGGGAGCCGAACGGGCCGACCACGCCCGCCTTGCTCATCCCGAGGGAGCCGGCCAGCGAGCCGATGGTCAGGCCGGCCAGTCCCGCGCCGGAGGCCTGCTGCACGCCGGTGTCGACGATGCGGTCGCGGGTGCGGCGGGCCTCGTCGGCGGAGTTCCTCATGCGGCCATCTTAGCGAACGGGCGTGTGCTAATTTGGCGAACGACCGTCCGCTAATCGAAGGGGAACACCATGCGCGTCCGATGGCTCGGCTGGGCCGGGGTGGAACTCGAATCGGCAGGCGAAAGCCTGGTCGTCGACCTGCTCGGCACGCCGGAGGAGGTCCTGGACGGCAGCGCCGCCGGCGCGCCCGTGCCCGAGGTCGTCGCGCCCGCGGCCGACGGCGAGGTGCTGGCCGGGCTCTGCACGCACCTGCACCGCGATCACACCGACGCGGCCGCGCTCGCCCGCGCGCTGCGTCCCGGCGCGCCGGTCCTGCACCCCGAGCCGCTCGACGGCGACGACCACGAGAACCTGTGGACCCTGCGGGCCGACGCCGAGCTGACCCGGCAGCAGCTGCCGCGGCGGGCGATGGGGCTCTGGGAAACGACCACGATCGGGCCGTTCACGATCTCGGCCGTCCCCGCGGTCGACGGGATCGGCGACCCGCAGGTGTCGTGGGCGGTCGAAGCGGGCGGCAAGCGCGTCCTGCACCTGGGCGACAGCATGTTCCACGGCTACTGGTGGCGCGCCGCCCACCGGTTCGGGCCCTTCGACGCGGTGCTGCCGCCGATCAACGGGCCCGCCGTCTGCTTCCCGCACTGCCGTCCGGCCAGCCCGTTCCCCGCCGCGCTCGACGCCGGGCACGCCGCCGTGGCCGCCCGCCTGCTCGGCGCGAAGGCCGTGCTGCCGATCCACTACGACGGCTTCCACGTCGACGGCGTCTACGCCACGCAGCCCGGCGAGCTGGCCCGGTTCCTCGACGCCGCCGCCGGGGAGCCCTACGACGTCCTCACGCCCGCACTGGGCGAGGCCGTCCAGCTCTGAATGACACTTGCCTTTTAATTGACACCTGTCCATTATCGGAGGCGTGAACGCGGACTGGACGACCGAAGCACCCGCGAAGGACCGCCGGGTGCGCCGGACGCGCGCCGCCCTGATGCGGGCCGCCGTGGACCTGGTCGCGGACCGGGGCACCGCCGCCGTACCCGTTTCGGACATCGCCGACGCGGCCGACGTCAGCAGGCAGGTGCTCTACCAGCAGTTCGGCGATCGCGACGCCCTGCTGCTGGAAGCCGCGCTCGACCTCGTCCGGCGGGAGCTGCTCGGTGAGCTGTCCGGGGCGGGGCCCGGCGACGACCGGGCGTCGATGCTCGCGCTGGCGCGCCACTTCGCCACGCACCGGCGGTTCTACCGCGCACTGCTGACCAGTTCGTCCGCGTACGCGCTCACCCAGGCGCTGACCAGCGTGTTCCTGCCGATCAACCGGGAGCACACCGGCAGGCTGGCCGGACGGCGGCTCGGGCCGCGCGGGGTCGAGGACCTCGCCACCTTCCTCACCGGCGGGGCCGGCGCCCTCGTCAACACCTGGGTCGTCGACGGGCCGGACCCGCTCGACCCGGAGGAGTTCACCGGACGGCTCATGCGGATCCGCTCGGTCGTCACCGACCTGATCACGAAGGAGCCGAGCCGATGATCAGCCGCCTTCTCGAACGCCTGCTGCGCCTGCCCGCGCCCGCGACGCGGGACGTCGTCGTCCAGCGCGACCTGCGGGTCCCGATGCCCGACGGCGTCGAGCTGCTCGCCGACCGGTGGGCACCCCGCCACGGCGGGGACGGCCTGCCGGCCGCGCTGCTGCGCAGTCCCTACGGCCGTCGGCTGCCCTTCGGCACGCTCATGGCGCGGCCGCTGGCCGAGCGCGGCTTCCAGGTGCTGGTCCAGAGCACCCGCGGCGGCTTCGGCTCCGGCGGCGTCTTCGATCCGCTGCGGCAGGAACGCGAGGACGGTCTCGCGACGCTGGACTGGCTCGTGCGGCAGCCGTGGGCCGGCGACGCGATCGTGCTCGTCGGCGCCAGCTACCTCGGATACGTGCAGTGGGCCGTCGCCGACCGCCTGCCGCCGCAGGTCAAGGCGATGATCCCGCACGTCACCGAGTCCGGGCTGACGCTGGAATTCCTGCGGGAGGACGGCCTTTCGCTGGAGACGCCGTTCGGCTGGGGCGTCCAGGTCGCGACCCAGGAGCGGCGCTTCGCGCTGCTGCGGCGGCGCGGCCAGGCGAAGAAACTGCAGCAAGCCCTGAGCACGCTGCCGCTGGCCCAGGCCGACGTCGTCGCCATCGGCCACCGCTCGGACTACATCCAGGACGTCCTCGCCTTCCCGGACACCCACCCGAGGTGGGCCGGGCTCGACCACCGGGCCCGGGTCGCGGACGTCACCGTGCCGGCCAGCTCGTTCGCGGGCTGGTACGACATCTTCCTGCCCGGCCAGCTGCGCGACTTCCGGACCCTGCAGGACGCGGGACGGCGGCCGCGGCTCACGGTCGGGCCGTGGACCCACGCCGGCGACCTGGTCGCCGGGGCGAGCCTGACCCTGCGGGAGACCGTGGAGTTCGGGCTGGCACACGCCCGCGGCGAGCAGCCGCCGGAACGCGCGCCGGTCCGGTTGTTCGTCATGGGCGAGGAAGCCTGGCGCGACTTCGCCTCCTGGCCGCCGGAAGGCTATGCGCCGCAACGGTTCCACCTGCAGCCCGGCGGGGCGCTGGCCAGGCAGGAGCCCGGAGAGTCCGCGCCGGACCGCTACCGCTACGACCCGGCGGACCCGACGCCCGCGGTGGGCGGCGTCCGCATGGCACCCGACGCGGGCCGCGTCGACAACACGGCACTCGAAGCCCGCGCGGACGTCCTGACCTATACGACCGGCGTGCTCGGCGAGGACGTGGAAATCGTCGGCGAAGTGAGCGCGGAGATCTTCTTCCGGTCGAGCCTGCGGTTCGCCGACGTTTTCGTCCGGCTCTGCGACGTCGGCCCGGACGGCCGCTCGGTCAATGTCTGCGACGGGCTCACCAGCCTGAAGAACGCGGACGAACTCGCCGCCGTCACGGTGACGCTGTGGCCGACGGCGCACCGGTTCCGGCGCGGGCACCACATCCGCGTCCAGGTGTCCAGCGGCGCTTTCCCGCGCTACGCCCGCAATCCCGGCACCGGCGAGCCGCACGCCACCGCGGTGACGCTGCTGGCCGCCGACCAGGAAGTCCACCATGGACCCGGGCGGGCGTCGGCGGTGATCCTGCCCGTCCGCACCTGACGGACGGTGATTTTCCCCGATTCCGGAAACGGCGGGAAAAGCGACCATCACAGCCTGGTGCGCATTTCGCCGAAAGTGCGCGAAAACGTGTAACACACCCCCGGAGAAGGCGACTAACGCGGTGTTTTCCGCATCGTACCCGGGGAGGCACCGGTGGAAGAGCACGCCGCACAACAGAAGGCCGTCGCCGCCCGTGCCCTCAAGCGCGCCGGGGAACGGCTGGCCCGGATCGCGCTGCTGCGCACGCCCGGCGGGATCGCCCAGGCCGATGACCCGCGGCGCGTGGCCACCCGGATCGACCGGCTCGGCCGCTACTACCCCGACGTCCGCCCGGTCAGCCCGGCGGCGATCGCGGCGGGCGAACCTGACGCCATGACTGCGGCAGGCGCGATCCTCGAGCGGATCATCCTCACCGACGACCTGCTCGGCGTGGGCTACCTCGAAGGCGGGGTGCGCGCCGCGGCCGCCGTCGGGCGGGTGAACATCCGCGACGACCGAGGCAGGCTCACCGGGTACGGCACGGGCTCCCTGGTGTCACCGGAACTGCTGCTGACCAACCACCACGTGCTGCCGGACGCCGCGACCGCCGGGTTCAGCGTCGTCGAGTTCGACTACCAGGACGGCCCCGACGGCCTGCCCCGGCCGGTGCGGGCGTTCGGGCTCGACCCGGACCGCTTCTTCGCCACCGACGCGGACCTCGACTTCGCGCTCGTCGCCGTCAAGGCGGCCGACGGGGAACTGGCCGAGTTCGGGTTCAACCGGCTGATCGGCACCGAGGGCAAGGCGATCGTCGGCGACTTCGTCACCATCGTCCAGCACCCGCGGGGCGGCAAGAAGCAGATCGCGCTGCGGGAAAACCGGATCGTCGACGTCCTGGACCGGTTCCTGCACTACGAAACCGACACCGAACCCGGGTCGTCGGGCTCGCCGGTGTTCAACGACCAGTGGGAGGTCGTGGCCCTGCACCACGCGAGCGTCCCGGCCCCGGACCACGCCGAACTCGGCAGCTGCCTCAACGAGGGCATCCGCGTCAGCAGGCTGCTGGAGTTCCTGCGCGGCAAGCAGTTCCCCGCGGCACAGCAGGCACTCCTCGACCGGCTGTCCACCGCCCGGCCGGAGCGCACCGCGCCGGCCCCGCAGGAGCCGGGCCCGCAGGCGCTCACCCTGACGCTGCCGCTCGACATCCGCCTGCGCGCCGAACCGGCCGCGGCGCCCGCCACCGGCCGGATCGACCCGGACTACTCCAACCGCGAGGGCTACGACCCGGGCTTCCTGCCCGGGCACACCGTGCCGCTGCCCACGCTGCCCGACGCGCTCGTCCCGCTGGCCGCGCTCAACCGGCAGGCGACCGGCGAGCCGAAGTACGTCCTGCCGTACCACCACTTCAGCGTCGTCATGCACCGCGTGCGGCGGCTGGCGATGTTCACGGCGGTCAACATCGACGGGCACACCAGCCGGGCACTGCGCCGCGAAGCCGACCACTGGTCGCTGGACCCGCGGATCGACGCCGGCGAGCAGATCGGCGAAGAGATCTACCGCGCCAACCCGCTCGACCGCGGGCACCTGGTCCGCCGCCTCGACCCGGCGTGGGGCCCGACGGAGGCGATCGCCCAGGAGGCCAACGACGACACGTTCCACTTCACGAACTGCTCGCCGCAGCACAAGGACTTCAACCAGAACAAGACGACATGGGCCGGGCTCGAGGACTACATCCTGACCAACGCGGACACCTTCGACCTCAAGGTCTCGGTACTGACCGGCCCGGTACTGGCCGAGGACGACGACCGCTACCGCGGCGTCCAGCTGCCGCGCCAGTTCTGGAAGGTGGTGGCCATGGTGAAGCAGAACGGAAAGCTGTCGGCAACGGCGTACCTGCTCAGCCAGGAGGAGCTGATCCACGGCCTGGAGACGGCAACGGAGTTCGACTACGGCGCCTACCGGACCTACCAGGTGCCGGTGCGCCGGATCGCCGAGCTGACCGGCCTGTCGCTCGGCGAACTGCCGGACGCCGATCCCCTGGCAGGCCTGGAATCCACAAGCGTGGCCACGGAGATCCGGACCCCGGCCGACCTCGTGCTCTGACCCGCCCCGGTCAGGCACCCGAATGGATCGGCGCGACCCAGTTCACCACGTCACCCGGATCGTCCTCCCGCAACGCCCGAACCGCCTCGTGCAACGCCACCGCAGGCCCCGCCGCCAGACCCTCATAGACCCGCCCGGCGATCTCCGCCGCGGTGGCGTCGGAAATCGGCCAGAGCGCGGCGATCACGTGCCGGAAGCCCGCGAGCTGGAACGCCGAGGACAGGTGGATGGCCTCGTCCGCGAGGTCGGCGCTGGTCCGGAACGTGTCGCAGGCCGACAGGTAGGCGAAGTAGGCCGACGATGAGTGCCGTGCGGCGATGTCGGTGATCGACAGGGTGCCCTCGTGCAGGACGAGGTGGCTGCTCGACGGGTCGTCCAGGTCGGCGGTGGCGTGACAGGCGAAGTGGACGTGGGTGGCGGTGCCGAGCGCCGCCGAGACCGCGGCCGGGGTCGCCTCCGGCACGACGCGGGCGCCGCGCAGGTGGGCCGCCGCCACCGCCGCTTCCGCCTCGCCCGCGGTGAGCCGGGGGTGCCCGGGGACGGCGGTCGCGGTGACGACGAGCGCGTTCTCCTCGCCGGGCGGGACGCCGGGTCCCTCGCCGCGCACGAGGCTGCGCAGGGTCAGGGCGTAGGAAGACACGGCGCGGTCGAGGACGGACTGGCCGGGTTCGTCGTGCCGGCCCGCCGCGTGCAGGGGCAGCTGGACGAACGGGCCGGTCGGCACCCACCACAGCCGCAGCGGGGGCGCGCCGGGACCGGCCTCGCGCAGGACCGGCTCGGCGACGGTGTCCCACAGCCAGCCGAGGAACTCGACCACGCTGTCCACAATGGACACGCGCGCGCCGTAGCCGGTGGTGGGGTCGTGGAACGACCGGATCGCGGCGCCGAGTTCGGCGGCCCGACCGGCCAGGATGCCGTCGTCCACATCGGACAGCGGCACGAGCGCGAGCCTGCCGCCCCGCACGATCAGCGCGTCGAAGCCGAACCGGCTGGCGTTCAGCACGACCGCCGCCGCGCCGTCCGGCACCGCGCGCAGGACGTCGCCGGTGCCCGGCGGCCGCAGGAACCGCTCGTGGCCGGGCAGCGCGCGGATCTCGGCGACGACGGCGTTGCACTCCTCGGCCAGCCGGTGCAGCCGGTCGCTGCCCAGCCCGCCCGGCTGCGCGTCGAGCTGGGTCCGCAGGTCCACGAACCGGCGGGCGAGCTCGGGCTCGCGCCGCTGCAGGTCGCCGATCTCGTCGCGGGTTTCGAACGCCTGGGCCAGGAGCACGCCACGGCCCTGTTCGAGCAGTTCCAGCGCCCGTCCCGGGTCGCCCGCGCGGATGGCGCACGCGGCGGCGTCGGGGCCGAGCCCGGCGAAGCGGCGGAGCTTGAACTCCTGGTCACTGCGGTGCAGGCCCCGCGCGACGGCGAGCGGCAGCAGCTCGATGGCCGTGGCGTACGCGGCGACGGCCGTCGCCCAGTCGGCGCGCCGCCCGGCCAGCCGTCCCCACCACCGTGCCGCGTCGCAGCGCAGGTCGGCCGGCGTCGTCTCGGACGTGGCGACCTCTCGATAGGCGGCCGACGCCGCCGTGTAGCTCTCTTCGTCCTCGTCCGCGGTCTCCGCCAGGCAGTGGCCGAGGTTGACCAGCCAGTGACTGCGGTCGGCCCCGATCTCGGCGCCGTCGAGCAGGGTGCGGAGGATGCCGATCGCCCGCGCGCCGTCCTGCGGGTCGCCGGTGAGCTGGTACCGGGTGGCCAGCGCGGCCGCGAGCCGCCCCTGCCAGTCCTGGTACTGGTAGTGCGCGGGGCTGCCGGTCCGGACCGCGGTTTCGGCCAGCTCGATCGCCTCGCCGAGCAGGGCCAGGTCGGGCGGTGCGGATTCGCGTGCCCGCACCAGGAACGCGGCGGCGAGCCCGGACAGCACCTTGGGCCGCAGGACGTGACCCTCGGGCAGGGCGCCGAGACCGTCCCGGAGCGCGGCTTCCGCCTCGTCGAGGTCGGCGCCCGAACCCGTGCGCTGCGCCCGCACCCACAGGCTGATCCCGAGGTCGGCCAGCACCTCCGGCCGCTCCCCCGCCGGGTAGGACTCGTCGGCGGCCACCACGCGCTCGGCGGCGATGGCTTCGTCGAGGTCGGCCAGCCTGCCGAACCGCTCGTAGCGCAGCCGCAACGGGCCGGCGAGGTTGACCAGCCGCCGGCTCAGGTCCGGATGGCCGGTCCCCGCGGCGGCTACCGCCCTGCGCTGCAACGCGATCGCCTCGTCCAGCTCGGCCTGGTCGTCGGTGACGCCGAAGCGGCGCATCAGGACGACCCCGAGGTCCGAGAGGGTGCCCTCGTCCGGGTGCGCGGCCACGGCCTGCCGCAGCAGGCCGAGCGCGTCGTCGACGTCCTGGCGGACGTGGGTCACCTCGAACCGCGAGCACAGCGTCAGCCCCAGCGCGGCCAGCCGGCCCGGGCGGTCCGGCGACGCCGCCTCGGTGGCTTCCAGCGCCGCGCGGTGCGCCTCGACCGCCGCGTCGGCGTCCGCCGCCAGCCCGGTGCGCTCGCACCGCACGCGCAACGCGACGCCGAGTTCGTCGAGAACCTCCGGGTCTCCTGGCGTGGCCGCCGCGCGCAGGGCGTCGACGGCGGCGTCGAGGTCCGCCGGATCGCCGAGCCGCCGGTACCGGCGGGACAGCGCGGAGCCGAGCACCGACCACCGCTTCCGCTGCGTCTCCTCGTCGGCCGGGTCGGCGATCCGCTCCCGGAGCCGGTCGACCAGCTCGGTCAGCAGCTCCGGATCGCCGGTCCGGTCCTGCGCGACGGCGAGCGCGTCGATCAGGCTGTCGAACGCCTCGGCACGCAGGGCGGGTGCGCCGTCGTCGGCGATCCGGCGCAGCAGGGTGACCGCCTCCGCGGTCGCCGCTTCGTCGTCGCGGTCGTGGCCTCGCCGCTTGAGGGCGAGCGCGAGGCCGTGCTCCCGGATCCCGTGGGACGGCGTGTTGGCGGGCGTGGCCGCGACGGCCTTCCGGTACAGCTCGATCGCCTCGTCCAGGCGCGCGCCGTCGCCGGACACCTCGTAGTCCGCTTCCAGCGCGGTGGCGAGGTTGGTCAGCCGGGCGAGCCGGTTCCGGTCGTCCTCGGGGGTCTCGGCAACGACGCGGCGCAGGAGCGCCAGCGCCTCCCGGGCGTCGTCGGGTTCCTTGTCCAGCTGCCACCGCTGGAGCAGCACGCCCGCCAGCGCGGAGCGGACGACCCCGGTGTCCGGGGCGGCGGCCAGCAGGCTCGCCGCCTCGTCCAGGTCGGCCCGGCCGGTGTGCTTCGCCCGCAGCGAAAGCAGCACCGCCAGCTGGGACACGCCCGCCGCCTCGGGATCGGAGTCCCGCGACCAGTGGCGCGAGGCCTCGATCGCTTCGTCGAGATCCTCGCGCCTGCCGTACGCCTGGTAGACCTTGCGCAGGTCGTCGGCGAGCGAGACGTTCGCCAGTTCCCGGTAGGACCAGTCCGCCGGCATCACGGCGCAGAGGAACCGGGCGATCCGCGCTGACCATTCGTACGTGGCCAGGTCGGTCCCGGGCTGCGAGGTGCGCACCAGTGCCTCGCGCAGCAGCGGCTGCGCCCAGTCCTCGGACAGCGCGGCCGGGGCGTCGTCCCGCAGCAGCCGCCGCGCCCGCTCCAGCTGCGCGGGATGGCCGGTGTCGGCGTAGCGCTGCAGCAGCACCGCACCCAGCAGCTCGGCGAGGCTCTCGTCGTGCCCGGGCGCCGCCCGCAGCGCGGCGCGGAGGAAGATCGCCACGCGGTCCGGACCGGACGTCGACGGGGGTGCCGCCGGGAGCCGGTCGAGGATGCCGATGGCGACGAACCGCAGGACGTCGTGCGGCGGCGGGTCCACGGCCTCGTCGTAGCGCGAGCCGTGGTGGATCAGCCGCATCGTCTCGGCGAGGTCGGCCGGGTCGCCGGTCTCGGCGAACCGCGCGGCGTAGGCGGCGGTGCGCCAGCGGAGCACCTCGTCGCGCCGGCCGTCGTCCAGCTCGGCCGAGTCCTGCACCTCGGTGAGCAGCGCGACCGCGGTGTCCACATCGGACAGTTCGCCGCCTGCTTCGAACCACTGGACCAAAGCCTGGCCGAACTCGGCGCGGTCGGCCGCGGTGGCCGCCCCGGCCGCGTGGACGAGCGAGAACGTCTCGACGGCGTGGGCCAGGTCGTCGAGGTTCCCCGTGGCCGTGTACAGCTCGAGGTGGATCGCGGCGCGGTAGGCCGTCGCGGACAGCCGCTCGTCCTCGTCCCGGCTCGCGGACTCGGCGCGCCGGAACACCTCGGCCGCCACCTGCGCGTCACTCGTGTCGTCGCCGCGGGCGAAGTACCGGCGCATCAGGGCGGCCCCGAGGTCGAACCACAGCCGCGGCAGCTCCAGGTCGTCCTCGATCACGTAGCCGAGCGCGGAAAGTCCCGCGTCGATGGCTTCGTCGAGGGCCTGGCGGTCGCCGGATTCGTACCGCCGTTTCAGCTCGGCCGCCCGCCCGGCCAGCCACGCGAACTCCCCGGCGGGCGAGGCCAGGAAGCCGGCGACCTCGGCGGGCAGCGCGCCCGGGTCGGCGTCGAACACCGGCTGCAGCAACGAAAGCGCCGCGCGGCGGGAGCCGGTCGCCTCCCCGGGATGGGACGTCGCGCGGTGGCGGTACCAGAACATCAGGCCCGCGGTGCGCAGCACGGCGAGGTTCTCGGTCCCGGCCATGGTGTCGAGCAGTGCGTAGGTCTCGGTGACGGCTTCGGCCGCGAGCAGCGGAGCCGGGTCGCCGTCCTGCAGGTAGGCCGCGATGCGTGCCTCGACGGCGGCGGCCGGATCGTGGCTCAGCGAACACCCCCCGGTTCGGACGGCCTTACACTACCGCACCGGAGGTGGGGAACGGTGGACAATCGCGAGGCGCTCGCCTGGCTCTGCGAGGCGCTGCCGGTGGCCCGGGAACGGGCGGCGGGCACCGACGCCGAAGACGCACTGGCGGCGCTGCTCGCCGAGGCCAGGGCCGGCCAGGACGTCGCGGGGCAGGCCGACGCCCTGCGCCGCCGTCTCCGGCTGCCCCGGACCGGGACGAGCCGGGCAGGCGACGGCGGGATCGTGGGCATCCCGGGCCTGGCAGGCGGCCACCCGGTCGTGGAGATCCACGGCTGCCCGCACGGGAAGTGCGCGCGCACGTGGGTCCGCCAGCCGGGGGTGCGCTCCCCGGAGTGCGGTCTGCACGGCGGCCGTCTCCAGCGTGCCGGGCAATCGTGAACGCGTTCCTGGACGAGGTCGGCCGCAAGCTCGCCGACCGCTGGCTGACCGTGCTCCTGCTGCCGGGCCTGCTGTTCTGCGCCGCGGTGCTCGCGGCCGTCGTCCTCGGCCACGCGCACGCCCTCGACGCTGGCCGGTTCGTCACCGCCACGGTGAGCCGGGTCGCGACGGTCCGCCGCGGCGACAGCGCGGGCCCGTGGGTCCTCGTCCCCCTGCTGGCACTCGCGGCGTGCGCCGCCGCGCTGGGGGCACGGTTCGCCGGCGGGCTGGTGCGCCGCACCTGGCTCGGCCAGTGGCCCGCCTGGATCCGGTGGCTGACGGCTCCCCTGGTGCGACGCCGGGCCCGCCGCTGGCAGAGCGCCGCCGACGCGTACGCGGACGCGGTGCGCAAGGAGGCGGGCGAGGAGACGATCCAGCGCCTGGCGGCCCGGCGCAACGCCATCGCCCTGGCCCCACCGACCCGCCCGAGCTGGACCGGCGACCGCATCGCGGCGATCGACGCCCGCGTCTTCGAGACCTACGAACTCGACCTGGGGACGGCCTGGCCCCGCCTGTGGCCGCTGCTCCCCGACAACCTCCGCGCGGACCTCCGCAGCGCGGGATCATCGTTCGACAACGCGGCAACCCTCGCCGGCTGGGCCCTGCTGTACGCGGGGGTGGGCATCGCCTGGTGGCCGGGATTCGCGATCGGGCTGGCCTGCTTGCTGACGGCCGTCCACCGCGCCCGCGACGCGGCGGCGGTCTTCGCCGACTTGATCGAGGCGAGCGTCGACCTGCACGGACCCGACCTCGGGCGGGCGCTGAAGCTGGCGGAGGCGGACCAGCCGCTCACCCCGGACCTGGGCCGCCGGATCACCACCACCCTCCGCAAGGGCGCTTGAGGTTTCTGCCTCCGCGACGCGACTTCGGGCTGGGTGGGTTCAGCCGGTCAGGATGTCGAACGCGTGGCGGCGGTGGGCGGCGAACAGCTCGAGTGCCGCCTCGCTGTCGCGGGACCGCAGGGCAGCGGCCAGCTCCCGGTGCTCGGCCGGGATTCCCTCCAGGTAGCCGTCGGTCTCGACGGTGATCCGCGTCAGCAGGAACAGGTGGACCTGGGACCGGATCGCGTGCCAGGCCTCGGCCAGGCGCCGGTGATGCGCGGCCGCGTACACCGCGTCGTGGAAGTCCAGATCGCAGCGGACCATCTCGTGTGCATCGGCCGCGCGCTCCATGCGGGTCACCGCCGCGTCGATCGCGTCGAGGGCTTCGTCCGTCGCGTGGGCGGCGACCCGGGTGACGGCCAGCTGTTCGAGCGCCGCCCGCAGGCTGTCCAGCTCCGCGATGTCCACATCGGACAGTTCGGTCACCGTCGTGCCCCGGTGCCACTCGCTGCGGACCAGGCCTTCGCGTTCCAGTTTGAGCAGGGCCTCCCGCACCGGCCCGCGGCTGACGCCCAGCGCGCCCGCCAGCTCCACCTCCCGCAGCTGGGCGCCGGGGGCGTACGCCCCGTCGAAGATCGCGTCACGGATGCGGTCGGCGACCTCGTCGGCCAGACCCCGGCGGCGAGCCGGCAGCACACTCATGTTTTGATGTTAACATTCGAACATGACGCTGCCCCGCTTCCACCTCGCCATGCCGGTCGACGACCTGGCCGCCGCCCGCCGCTTCTACGGCGAAGTCCTCGGCCTCGGCCAGGGCCGCAGCTCGGACACCTGGGTCGACTGGGACCTGCACGGCCACCAGTTCGTCACGCACCTGGCGCCGAAGGGCCCCGAGCGGGTCCACAACCCGGTCGACGGTCACGACGTGCCGGTCCCGCACTTCGGCCTGCTGCTCACCGTGCCGCAGTTCCACGCCCTCGCCGAGCGGCTGCGTGCCGCGGGCACGGAGTTCGTGATCGAGCCCTACGTCCGCTTCGCCGGACAGCCCGGCGAGCAGTGGACCATGTTCCTGCTCGACCCGGCAGGCAACGCCCTGGAGTTCAAGGCCTTCGCCGACGACTCACAGGTCTTCGCGGTCTGAGGCCCGCAGCGCACCCGGGTGCGCCTTCGCGGCCGGGTCGCGGCGCGTCTTGACCAGGCTCGCGACGGTCACCACGGCGAGCACGCCGATGATCACCGCGAGGCTGACCGGCGTGGCGATCTCCGGCACGCGCGGGTCGAGGTCGACGTGGGCCCAGTGCAGGATCAGCTTCACGCCGATGAACGCGAGGATCACCGCGAGCCCGGCCGAGAGGTAGACCAGCCGGTCCAGCAGCCCCTTCACGAGGAAGTACAGCGCGCGCAGGCCGAGCAGGGCGAACGCGTTGGCGGCGAAGACGACGAACGGCTCCTCGGTCACCCCGAACACCGCGGGGATGGAGTCGAGCGCGAACAGCAGGTCGACGCCGCCGATCGCGACGAGGACCACGACCAGCGGCGTGACCATCCGGCGGCCGGAGACCGTGGTGGTCAGCCGCCCGCCGTCGTAGGTGTCCGACACCGGCAGCACCCGCCGCGCGGTCCGCACGACGAGGTTGTGCTCGATGTCGGGGTCGGCGTTGCGGTGCCGGAACAGCTGCACGCCGGTGTAGATCAGCAGCAGGCCGAACAGCAGGAACATGAACGAGAACAGGGCGAGCAGCGTCGCGCCGAGCGCGATGAACACCGCGCGCATCACCAGGGCGAGCACGATCCCGAAGGTGAGCACCTTGTGCTGGTGCTCCTCCGGGACGGCGAACGTCGTCATGATGATCACGAAGACGAACAGGTTGTCGACCGACAGGCTCTTCTCGACGAGATAGCCGGCGAAGTACTCGGTACCGGCCTCCCCGCCGTGCGCGAGCGCGAACCAGACCCCGAACGCGACGGCGACCAGGATGTAGCCCACCGACCAGGCGACGGCCTCGCCGAACCCGACCCGGTGCGGCCGGACGGCGGCGAGCACCAGGTCGACGGCGAGCAGCGCCAGCACGACGCCGATCGTGACGAGCCAGGTCCCGGCACCGATCCCCATCCACTCCCCCGCTCTCGATCTTTGCCGCGATCGTAGGGGCGGACGGGGCGGCGCGCATCAGGAGCCGGGATCGCCGAAGAGCAGGGCGGTTCCGTGGGCGCGCTTGAAGTACAGGTGCGCGTCGTGCTCCCAGGTGATCGCGATCCCGCCGTGGAGCTGGATCATCTCCGCCGCCGCATGCGAGAACGCCTCGCTGCACACCACCTTCGCCGTCATCACGGCTTCCGCGTCCCCCTCGGTCAGCGCCGCGTACAACGCCGAGCGGGCCGCTTCGACGTGGACGTGCACGTCGGCCATCCGGTGCTTCAACGCCTGGAACGAGCCGATCGGGCGGCCGAACTGACGGCGCTGCTTCGTGTACTCCACGGTCAGCTCCAGGGCGCGGGCCGCCGCGCCCACCTGCTCGGCCGCGACCGCCACCACCGCCGTGTCCCGCAGTTTCCGCAGCGGGCCGGTGAAGCCGCCGAAGTCCAGGCGCCGGGCCGGGGTGGCGGCGAACTCGACCGTCGCGAGCCGCCGCGTCGGGTCGACCGCGGTGACGCGTTCGCGGCGGACACCCGCCACCGGGACCTCGAACAGGCCGGTTCCGTCGTCGGTGCGGGCCACGGCCAGGAGGACGTCCGCGGTGTCGCCGTCCAGGACGTAGCAGGCGCGGCCGTCCAGCCCGGCGGCCGACGCCGTCACCGCCGGGGTCCACCGGCCGTCCACATCGGACCACGCGAGCGCCGCGACCGTCGTGCCCGCCGCGATGCCCGGCAGCAGCCGCTCGCAGGCTTCGTCGTTCCCCGCCAGCAGCAGCGCCTCGCCGCACAGCACCGCCGAGCCGAGCATCGGCGACGGCGTGAGCGTGCGGCCCAGTTCCGCCTGGACCACGCAGACCTCCGCGAGCCCGGCGCCTGCCCCGCCGTGGCATTCCGGGATGGCGAGCGCGGCGACGCCGATCTGCTCGCACAACGTCGACCACAGCTTGTCGTCGTAGCCCGGCGGCGAGCCGATCGCCGCCCGCACCGCTTCGGGACCCGACCGCCGCGCCAGCAGGGACCGGACCGCGTCGCGCAGGGCCAGGGCTTCCTCGGTTTCCATCGGGTCGGTCATCGCAGCACCCGCGTCCGGTGGAACGACCCGGTCCCCCACGCCCCGGCCAGGGCCCGCACCTTCGTCAGCCGCAGCCCGAGGTCGTGCTCGGCGGTGTAGCCGATCGCGCCGTGCACCTGCAGTGCCGTCCGCGCGGCCAGGTATGCCGCGTCGGCGGCCATGACCTTCGCCGCCGAGACGTCGCGGGCGAGCGTGTCCCCGGCGACGGCCGCGCCGTAGAGCAGCGGCCGGGCCAGTTCGAGCCGGGTGGCGACGTCGGCGAGCAGGTGCTTGACCGCCTGGTATTCGCCGATCGGCCTGCCGTACTGGCTGCGCTGCTTCGCATACGCCACCGCCGCGTCGAGCAGCCACTGCCCCGCGCCGAGCAGCTGCGCGGCCACGGCCAGGACGCCGAGGTCGAACGCGGCCGTCTCGGCCGCCGGTGCGGCCGGGACGCGGAACAGCCGCCGGGCCGGGTCGATCGAGCGGACGACCTCGGGGTCCCCGGCCGCAACGTCGGCGCCGGTGAGGTCCAGCACCACCCCGGCGACGTCGGCGTCCAGGGCCAGCGGCACGTGCGGCGGCGCGACGACGGTCGCCACGAGATCTCCCGCGGCGAGCGCGGCGAGCCGGTCGCCGGTCAGCAGTGCCGGGGCAACCGCCGCCGACTCGGCGAGCGGGCCCGGGACGGCGTGGTAGCCGAGTGCTTCGAAGGCGACCACCAGGTCGACCGGACCGGCGCCGAGTTCCTCGTCCACGAGCAGCGCGAAAACCCCGAGGTCGGCGAGGGCGCGCCAGAGCTTCAGGCCGCGGTCGTGTTCCCCCGCCGCCCAGGCCCGTGCGGTCGACGCGGTGTCCGCCCCGGCCAGGAAGTCGTGCAGAGAAGCCGAAAACTGCCGTTGCTCCGGCGAGAGCTGGAACCTCATCGGCGGGCCTCCCTCGGCAGTTTCAGCAGCCGTTCGGCGATGGTGTTGCGCTGGATCTGGTCGGTGCCGCCGTAGATCGGACCGGCGAGAGAGAACAGGTAGCCGTTCACCCACGCCGGGTCGGTCTCCGCGGCCGGGCCGAGGACGTCCAGCGCGGTTTCGTGCAGTTCGACGTCCAGATGCGACCAGAACAGCTTGTTGACGCTCGACTCCGGCCCCAGCTCGCCACCGTCGGCCAGGCGGCTCACCGTGCCGAAGGTGTAGAGCTGGTACGCCCGCGCCCCGATCCACGCGTCGGCCACCCTGTCCTTTGTGGACTCCGGTTCTCCATTAGAGCGCCATAGGTCCACCAACCGGGAAGCCGCGGCAAGGAACCGGCCAGGGCTGCGCAACGACAGGCCGCGCTCGTTGTTCGCCGTGGTCATCGCGACCCGCCACCCCTGCCCGACCTCGCCGATGACGTCCTCGTCGGGCACGAACACGTCGTCGAAGAAGATCTCCGCGAACCCGGGTTCGCCGTCCAGCTGCGGGATCGGCCGGACCGTCACCCCCTCGGCTTTCAAATCGGCCATGAAGTACGTCAGACCGTGGTGACGTTGAGCGGAAGGATCAGTGCGGAACAGGCCGAACGCGCGATCGGCGAATGCCGCCCGCGAACTCCACGTCTTCTGCCCCGACAGCAGCCAGCCACCGTCGGTACGCACCGCCGTGCTGCGCAATGCGGCGATGTCGCTGCCCGCCTCGGGTTCCGACCACGCCTGCGCCCAGACCTGCTCGCCGCGGGCCATCGGCGGCAGGATGCGGTCCCGCTGTTCCTGCGTGCCGTGGGCGAACAACGTCGGCGCCAGCATGAAGATGCCGTTCTGCGACACCCGGCCCGGCGCACCCGAGGCGTAGTACTCCTCCTCGAACAGCAGCCACTGCAGCAGCGAGGCGTCCCGGCCGTGGTACTCCCGCGGCCACGACACCACCGACCACCGCGCTTCGGCGAGCTCGGCCTCCCACTCGCGGTGCGCCGCGAAGCCTCCGGCGGTGTCCATCGACGGCAACGAACGCACATGGGCAGCAAGCCACTCCCGCGCTTCGGCACGGAACGCCTCGGACGCCTCGTCGATGTCGAGGTCCATCAGGCCCCCTTGTTCGCGTCACGCATCGACCGCGCCGACTGCCCGCCCAGTGAATCCTCCGAGGTCTCGGCGTTGTGCGCGTGCGCCAGATGGTGCAGCCCGAACACCGAGTCCATTCCGGACCGCAGGCCCATCAGGTCCTCGGCCTGGTTGACGGCTTTCTTCGCCAGCGCCAGCCCGAACTGCGGCATCCCGGCGATCTTCTCCGCCAGCTCCAGGGTCCGCTCCTCCAGCTCGGCCCGCGGCACGATCCGCGTCACCATCCCCCACTCCTTGGCCTGCTGCACGGTGAACCGCTCCCCGGTGAACAGCACCTCCTTCGCCGCCCGCGGCCCGAGCACCCACGGATGCGCGAAGTACTCGACGCCGGGAATCCCCATGCGCACCACCGGATCGGCGAAGAACGCGTCGTCGGCGGCCACGATCAGGTCGCACACCCACGCCAGCATCAGCCCACCCGCGATGCACGCGCCCTGCACACTCGCGATCATCGGCTTCGGGATCTCCCGCCACCGGCGGCACATGCCGAGGTACACCTCGGACTCGCGGGCGAAGCGCTGGTCGCCCCCGACGCGGTCGACGTGGTCCCACCACATGACCGCCCGCCGGTCGAACGACCGGTCCGCGTCCCGGCCCGGGCTGCCGATGTCGTGCCCGGCCGAGAAGTGCTTGCCCGCCCCCGCCAGCACGATCACCTTCACCTCGGCGTCGTTCACCGCGTCGGCGAAGGCGTCGTCGAGGGCGTAGGTCATCGCCGAGTTCTGCGCGTTGCGGTAGTCCGGGCGGTTCATCGTCACCACCGCGACCGGGCCGCGCCGCTCGTAGCGGACCACCGGTTCACTCATGCCTTCTCCTCGGTCAGCAGCCGCTTCAGCACCTTGCCGGAAGCGTTGCGGGGCAGCGCGTCGACGAACTCGACGAACCGCGGGGTCTTGTAGTTGGCCAGCCGCTCGCGGCAGAACGCGACGACCGCGTCTCCGGTCAGCCCGCTGCCGACGACGAACGCCTTGCCGACCTCGCCGAGCCGCTCGTCCGGGACGCCGACCACGGCGACGTCGCGGACGCCGGCCAGCTCGGTCAGTGCGCTCTCGACCTCGGCCGGGTAGACGTTGAAGCCGCCGCAGATGTACATGTCCTTGAGCCGGCCGGTGATCGTCAGGTTGCCCGCGCCGTCCAGCTCGCCGACGTCCCCGGTGTGCAGCCAGCCGTCCGCGTCGATCGCCTTCGCCGTCGCTTCGGGATCGTCGAGGTAGCCCAGCATCACGTTCGGCCCGCGCACGACGATCTCGCCGGGCGAGCCGTGGATGTCCACCTCGAACCCGGCGGTCGCGCGGCCCGAGGTCCGGGACACGACCTCGGCGTCGTCGCCCGGGCGGCACATCGTCACCACGACGGCTTCGGTGAGACCGTAGGCGGTGAGGACGATCTCGAAGCCGAGCTCCGCCCGCATCCGGCGGACCAGCGACGCCGCGACCGGTGCCGCCCCGGTGACCGCCAGCCGCAGCGACGACAGGTCGGCGCGGTGCTGCTCGTGCAGCAGCGACTGGAAGATCGTGGGCGCGCCGGGCAGCACGGAGATCCGCTCCCGCTCGATCAGCTCCAGCGTCTTCGGCAGGTCGAACACGGCCTGCGGGACGATCGTCGCGCCGGTCAGCAGCCCGACGACGATCCCGGCCTTGTAGCCGAAGCTGTGGAAGAACGGGTTGATCACCAGGTACCGGTCGCCGGCGGCGACCCGGCCGCACTCGGCCCACGCCGTCGCGACGCCGACCACCTGGCGGTGGGCCGACAGCACGCCCTTGGGCCTGCCGGACGTGCCGGAGGTGAACAGGATGTCGCTGACGTCGTCCGGTTTCACGGCGTCCGCGCGTGCTTCGGCCTCGGCGAGGGGAACCTTCCCGGCCAGCTCCAGGAACTCCTCCCAGCCGAGCGTGCCCGGGACCGGCCGATGTGGCTGTTCCAGGGCCACCCGGACGACGGTGGCGAGGTCCGGCAGCGCCGTGCCGGTCGCGCGGATCGCGGCGTGGCGGTCGGTGCCGAGGAAGTCCGCGGCCACGACGAGCGCGGTGGCGCGGCTGCGGACGAGCAGGTCCACGGTCTCCGCGGCGGTGAACCGGGTGTTGACCGGCACCAGCGTCGCGCCCGCGTACAACGCGCCCAGGGCGGCGAGGACCCAGTGATGGGTGTTGGGCAGGGTGATCGCCACCCGGTCGCCGGGCTGCACGCCGCACGCGGCGAAGGCGCGGGCGACGCCTTGAACACGTTCCAGAAGCTGGTCGTAGCCGAGCCGCAGCCCGCCGTCGACCAGGGCCTCGGCCGAGCCGAACCTGGCCGCGGCGTCCCGGACGACGGCCGGGATCGTGGTCTGTCCCACCGCACCCTCCTCTGGACCAGCAAACTAGAACGTGTTCTCATTACCCTAGGTGCCGGACCGGCCCGGCAGCAAGGAGGCGTGCGTGGAACCGACGCGACTGCGCCGCGAGGTCGCGGACTGGCTCGCCGTCAACCTGACCGGCGAGTTCGCCGCCCTGCGCGGGCTGGGCGGGCCGGGTCGCGAGCACGAGGCGTTCGACCTGCGCCTGGCCTGGGAGCGCCACCTCGCCGCGGCGGGCTGGACGTGCGTCGGCTGGCCCCGCGAGTTCGGCGGCCGCGGCCTCTCCCTGGACGAGCAGGTCGCCTTCCACGAGGAATACGCCGCCTCCGGCGCGCCCGCCCGGGTCAACCACATCGGCGAGCAGCTGCTCGGCCCGACGCTCATCGCGTTCGGCACCCCCGAACAGCAGCAACGGTTCCTGCCGAAGATCGTCAACGTCGAGGAACTGTGGTGCCAGGGCTACTCCGAACCCGGCGCGGGTTCCGACCTGGCCGCGGTCTCGACGTCGGCGGTCCTGCGCGACGGCGAATGGGTGATCAACGGCCAGAAGATCTGGACCTCGCTGGCGCACGTGGCCGGCTGGTGCTTCGTCCTCGCCCGCACCGAACCCGGGTCACAGCGTCACCACGGCCTGTCCTACCTGCTGGTGCCGCTGCGCCAGGACGGTGTCACGGTCCGGCCGATCCGGCAGCTCACCGGCACCTCGGAGTTCAACGAGGTCTTCTTCGACGACGCCCGCACCCCCGCCGACCACGTCGTCGGCGAGCCCGGCGAGGGCTGGAAGATCGCCATGGCGACACTCGGCTTCGAACGCGGCGTCTCGACGCTGGGCCAGCAGATCGGCTTCCGCCGCGAACTCGACGCGATCGTCGCCGAAGCGAAGCGCCTGGGCACCTGGGACGACCCGCTGCTGCGGGCCGACCTCACCCGTGCCCGCATCGGCCTGCGTGTCCTGCGCGCCCACGCCCTGCGCACCCTCGGACAGGCCGCCGGGCCGGAGGTCGCCGTCGGGAAACTGCTGTGGGCACAGTGGCATCGCGGGCTCGGCGAACTCGCCATGCGTGCCCGCGGCGCCCGGTCCCTCACCTCCGACGGCGCCGAACTCGACGAATGGCAGCGGCTGTTCCTGTTCACCCGCGCCGACACGATCTACGGCGGCTCGGACGAGATCGAGCGCACCATCATCGCCGAGCGCGTGCTCGGCCTGCCCCGGGAGGCCCGCCCGTGAACCCCAGCTACCCACCCGGCCACGACCTCCTCACCGGGAAGGTCGTGGTGGTCACCGCCGCCGCGGGCACCGGGATCGGGTCCGCCGTCGCGAAACGCTGCCTCGAAGAGGGCGCCCGCGTCGTCATCAGCGACTGGCACGAGCGGCGGCTCAAGGAGAAGGCCGCCGAACTCGGCGACGTCCACGCGATCCCCTGTGACGTCACGCAGGAAGACCAGGTCCAAGCGTTGATCGACGGCGCGGTGGAGCACTTCGGCCGGATCGACGTGATGGTCAACAACGCGGGCCTTGGCGGCACGAAGTCGGTGCTGGAGATGACCGACGAGGAGTGGTCCCGCGTCCTCGACATCACGCTGACCGGCACGTTCCGCTGCACCCGCGCGGCCTTGAAGCAGTTCGTGGCCCAGGGTGGCGGCGGGGCGATCGTCAACAACGCGTCGGTGATCGGCTGGCGCGCCCAGGCGGGCCAGGCGCACTACGCGGCGGCCAAGGCGGGCGTGATGGCGCTGACCCGCTGTTCGGCCCTCGATGCTGCCGAGCACGGTGTCCGGATCAACGCCGTGGCCCCCAGCCTGGCGATGCACCCGTTCCTGGCCAAGGTGACCAGCGACGAACTCCTCGACGAACTCACCCAGCGCGAAGCCTTCGGCCGCGCCGCCGAGCCGTGGGAGGTCGCCAACGTCATGGTCTTCCTCGCCAGCGACTACGCGAGCTATCTCACCGGCGAAGTCGTCTCCGTCAGCAGCCAGCACCCCTAGGAGCGTGTCGTGCCCGAAGCCTTCCTCCTCGACGCCGTCCGCACGCCCGTCGGGCGCCGCGGCGGCGCGCTGTCCGGGTGGCACTCCGCCGACCTCGGCGCGCACGTGATCAAGGCGGTCGTCGAGCGCACCGGGGTCGACCCGGACCTCGTCGACGACGTCGTCTTCGGTTGCACGGACACCCTGGGCCCGCAGGCGGGCAACATCGCGCGCACGGCGTGGCTGGCGGCGGGGTTCGGCGACCACGTGCCGGGCGTGACGGTCGACCGGCAGTGCGGGTCGAGCCAGCAGGCCGTGCACTTCGCCGCGCAGGCGGTCATGTCGGGCACGCAGGACCTGGTGCTGGCCGGCGGCGTGCAGAACATGAGCCGCATCCCGATCAGCGCGGCGATGCTGGCCGGGCGCGAGTACGGCTTCGACGACCCGTTCTCCGGCTCGAAGGGCTGGCAGGAACGCTACGGCGGCGCCGAGATCTCGCAGTTCCGCAGTGCCGACATGATCGCCGGGCACTGGGACATCAGCCGCGAGGCGATGGAGGAGTACGCGCTGCGCAGCCACCAGCGGGCACTGGCCGCCATCGACGCGGGCCGCTTCGACGCGGAAACCGTGCCGGTGGACGGCTTCCGGCACGACGAAGGCCCCCGCCGCGACACGTCCCTGGAGCGCATGCGGAACCTGAAGCCGTTGAGCGAGGGGTCCCGCCTGACGGCGGCGGTGGCCAGCCAGATCTCCGACGGCGCGAGCGCGGCTCTGCTGGCCTCGGCGGCGTTCGTGCGCGAGCACGACCTGACCCCGCGGGCCCGCATCCACCACCTGTCGGTCCGCGCGGCCGACCCGGTGTGGATGCTGACCGGCCCGATCCCGGCCACCGCGCACGCCCTGCGCAAGGCCGGGCTCACGGTGGCGGACATCGACCTGTTCGAGGTCAACGAGGCGTTCGCGAGCGTGGTACTGGCCTGGCTGGACGAGACGGGCGCGGACCCGGCCCGGGTGAACGTCAACGGCGGCGGAATCGCCCTCGGTCACCCGATCGGGGCGACGGGCACGAAGCTCCTCGCGACGCTCCTGCACGAGCTGGAGCGCCGCGAGGGGCGTTACGGCCTGCAGACGATGTGCGAAGGCGGCGGGACCGCCAACGTGACCATCATCGAACGGCTCTGAAGGCTCAGCCGAGGGCGCGCAGCTTCGGCAGGACGTCCTCGGAGAACTGGGTCAGGAAGCGCTCCTGGTCGTGGCCGGGACCGTGGAAGACCAGGTGGTTGAGGCCCGCGTCGAGGTACGGCTTGATCTGCGCGACCGCCTCGTCCGGGTCCGACGCCACGATCCAGCGCTTGGCCACCTGCTCGATCGGCAGCTCGTCGGCCAGCCGTTCCATCTCCTCGGCCGAGGACACGCTGTGCTTCTGCTCCGGCGTCAGCGACAGCGGCGCCCAGAACCGCGTGTTCTCCAGCGCCTTCTCCGGGTCGCGGTCATACGACATCTTGATCTCGATCATCCGGTCGATGCCCTCGGCGTCCCGCTCCGCGGCGGCAGCGCCTTCCTTCATCGCGGGCATCAGCTTCTCGGTGTAGAGGTCCATGCCCTTGCCCGAGGTGCAGATGAACCCGTCCCCCGAACGGCCCGCGTACTTCGCGACCACCGGGCCACCTGCGGCGACGTACACCGGCACCGGCTGCTCCGGCCGGTCGTAGATCTTCGCGTTGACCAGCTGGTAGTACTCGCCGTCGAACTCGACGTTGTCCTTGGTCCACAGCTCGCGCATGAGCTTGATCGACTCGCGCAGCCGGGCGAAGCGCTCCTTGAACTCCGGCCACTCCCGCCCCGACACCGCGATCTCGTTCAGCGCCTCACCGGTGCCGACACCGAGGATCACCCGGCCGTTCGACAGCAGCGACATCGTCGCGAACGCCTGCGCGATCACCGCCGGGTTGTACCGGAACGTCGGGGTCAGCACGCTCGTGCCGATCTGCACCCGCTTCGTGCGCTCGGCCACCGCCGGCATCCACGCCAGCGCGAACGGCGCGTGCCCGCCCTCGTGCCGCCACGGCAGGAAGTGGTCGGACACCATCACCGAGTCGAGGCCGACTTCTTCGGCGCGCACCGCGTACTCGACGAGGTCCCGCGGCCCGAACTGCTCCGCCGACGCCTTGTAACCGACCTTCAACGCCACGCTCATCCTCCCGTTTCCCGGCCGAGCCGCCCCCGGGCCCGTCCCTGACCCGACGCTAGCACTCCCGCGCCGGTCCGGCCCCCGGCCAGTCCCGGTGCCGTGCTTGGTCGCAACCGGGAACCCGCCGGCGATATTCCGGCCGCGCAGCCGACATGAACGAGCCGCTCTTCCGGAAACTCAGGACACCAGGCCCCGGAGCCGCTCCTCGGCCTGCCCGACCGTGCCCGCCACAATCTCCGCCACCGTCGGTAGGTCGTCGAGCAGACCCACCACCTGCCCCGACGCGAGCACTCCCGCGTCGGTCCGGCCCTCGACCAGGCCCGCCCGCAGCAGCATCGGGGTGTTGGCCGCCATGACCAGCTGGCTCCACGTCAGGTCGTTGCCGTGCTTCATCGCCAGGCCTTCGCGCAGCATCGCCGCCGGGGACAGGCCGGTGATGCTCCGGAACCGCAGCGCGTTGCGCGCCGCCTGCAGCAGGCCGCGGATCCGGCCCGCCCGTTCGAGGCGATCGACCAGGTCGGTGCGCAGTACCCGGTGCGGGAGGCCGTCGACGCGCCGGGTCACGACCGTGCCGGTCAGCCCCTGTTCGAGGTAGAGGCGCTTGACGTCGTCGGGGACCGTGCTCTCCTTGCTGAGCAGGAACCGGGTACCCATCGCGATGCCCGCCGCGCCGTAGGCCAGCGCGGCCGCGAGGCCGCGGCCGTCGAAGAAGCCGCCGGCCGCGACGACCGGAATGTCCACAGTGTCCAGTACCGACGGCAGCAGCAGCGTGGTCGCCACGCCGCCGGTGTGCCCGCCGCCTTCGCCGCCCTGGACGATGACGGCGTCGGCACCCCAGGCGGCGACCTTCTCGGCGTGCCGGGCCGCGCCGACCGACGGGATCACGACGACGCCGTGGTCGCGCAGCTTCGCGATCATCTCCTTCCGCGGCGCCAGCGCGAACGACGCCACCCGCACCCCCTCGCGGATCAGCAGATCCACGCGGTCACCGGCGTCAACGGCGTCGGCACGCAGGTTGACGCCGAACGGCTTGTCGGTGCGCTTCTTGACCTCGGCGATCGCCGCTTCCAGCTCGGCGAAGGTCATCGTCGCCGAGGCGAGGATGCCGAGCGCGCCCGCTTCGGCGGTCGCCGACACCAGCCGCGGTCCGGCGACCCAGCCCATCCCGGTCTGCACGATCGGGTGCTCGACGCCGACGAGCCGGGTCAGGGCCGTCTTCACGCCGGGACTTCCTTGTCGCGCAGGCCCTGCGGATCCAGGACCTCGCGGAGGAGCCGCAGCTCCGCCGCCGTCGGCTCGCGGCTGGTGCCTGCCCCGGAGAAGCCGATCTCGAACGTCGTCGCCGCCTCGACCTCCTCGCGGGTGACGCCGGGGTGCAGGGACACCGCCCGCATCGAGTGGTCCGGCGTGGCGAAGTCGAAGACGCCGAGGTTGGTGACGACCCGGTGGACGTCGTGGTACTTCTCCGCCGAAGGACCCGCCTTGGCCGCATTGTCGTAGCCCACGCCCGACACAACGTCCACTGTGTCCACGAACACCCGCGTGGAATGCCGCGGCACCCAGTAGCTCGTGCGGTGGTTGACGGTGTTGCCCGGCGTGCCCCGCACACCCAGCAGCTGCTTCTTCGGCCGGGTGTGGTCGCCGATGGCGGAGATGTTCTGGTTGCCGTACCGGTCGATCTGGTTGGCACCCATGACGACGTGCCGCCGTCCGTGGGGGACGATCGTGTCCAGCATCTTGCGGAACGGCTGCCAGCCTTCGACGACGCCGTCCGGGGTGACCAGGTACGCCTCGCCGTCGGACATCAGCAGGTCCGGTTCGAACGTCAGCCGCGCGAGCTTCGCGCCCAGCTGCGGGATGAGGCCCATCGGGCTGGCGACGATCTCACCGTCGCCGCGGAACAGCTCGGCCACCGCCACCACGGCGATCTCGGCCCGGGTCGCGCTCATGCCGCCTCCGCCGCGAACTTGTCCACTTCGGACAGATACTGCTTCTCGTCCCCCGACAGGAAACGATCCACGAAACCCGGCCACGCATCCAGATCCTTCGCGCAGGACGCGTAGTGCCGCTGGAACCGCTCGTCGCGGCCGTAGTCCGGCACCGCCGTCGTGAAATGCGCACCCCGCGGCGCTTCGACGACGCCGTCCACGCTGCCCCGGTTGAGCAGCAGCGACTGCACCGGACCACCCGACGTCAGCTCCGCCGTGTCGACGACCTTCTCCACCGACACGAACCGTTTGGCAGCGGCCAGGCAGAACAGGTCGTCGAAGTACGGGTCCGGGCCGAGGTACTGGGCGTTGCCACGGGCGTCGGCACGGTTGAGGTGCACCAGCGCGACGTCCAGATACTGCGCGGGCACCGCGACCAGCTCCTCGCCGTCCTCGTACGGAGACCGCACGGTACGCAGCCTGGGGTTGGCGCGCATCACCTCCGAGCCCAGCCCGGCCCGCGTCGGCAGGAACGGAAGACGTTGCGCTGCAGCGGAAAGCGCCGCGCCGAACATGCCCTCGTCGTACTCGGTCACCTCGATCGCCCCGGTCTCGCGGGCCCGGCCGAACCACGGGTCGAACGGGATCGAATCCAGCGTCACGAACCCGAACACGACCCGCGACACCTTGCCCGCCGCGCACAGCAGGCCGACGTCGGGGCCGCCGTAGGAC
Source organism: Amycolatopsis melonis (assembly GCF_040064235.1). NCBI lineage: Bacteria > Bacillati > Actinomycetota > Actinomycetes > Pseudonocardiales > Pseudonocardiaceae > Amycolatopsis > Amycolatopsis melonis. The sequence continues at coordinate 220,663 of NZ_JBDZYD010000004.1, read as the reverse complement.
ACCACGGTCAGGTCCTTCACCGGCGTGCGGAGGATCGCCCGGACCAGCGCCATCGGCTTGCGCCGGGACCCCCAGCCGCCGATGCCGATCGTCATGCCGTCTTCCAGTTCCGCCGCGACGTCGTCGGCGGTCGTGCGCTTATCGGCCATTCAGGAACTCCTCGCGGGCCTCGTCGGACGCGCCGAGCAGGTTCAGCTCGAAGGTGAAGCCCTGCTCGAAGCGGTAGCTGCGGTGCACCTGCTGGGTGTCGATGCCGTTCAGGGCTTCCTTCGCCGCCCGGATCACCCGCGGGTCCTTCTTCGCGATGTCGCGCGCGATGTCCAGGGCCGCGTCGTCGAGTTCCGCGCGCGGCACCACCTGGTAGACCGAACCGTGGGCGTGCAGCTCGGCGGCGGTGATCGTGCGGGCGGTGAAGTACAACGTGCGCATCAGGTGCTGCGGCACCAGCCGCGCCAGATGCGTCGCCGCTCCCAACGCACCCCGCTCGACCTCCGGCACCCCGAACGTGGCGTCGTCCGAGGCGACGACCACGTCGGCGTTGCCGACCAGGCCGATGCCACCGCCGAGACAGAAACCGTGCACCGCGGCAACGACCGGCACCGCGCAGTCGTACACCGCACCGAAAGCCGCATAACAGCCCCGATTCGCGCCGACCAGCGCGTCGTAACCGGCACTGCGCTGAATCTCCTTGATGTCGACCCCGGCGTTGAAACCCCGGCCTTCCGCCCGCAGGACCACCACGTGGACACCGGAGTCGCGGCCCGCCTGCGTGATCGCGTCGGCCAGGTCGAACCAGCCCTGCACCGGCAGCGCGTTCACCGGCGGGAAGTCGACGGTGACGACCTCGACGTGCCCGTCACGCCTGGTGCGGATGCCCATCAGCTCGCTCCGTACACGGGTTCGGGCTCGGGCGCGCGCTCGAGCAGGTCCTTGACGACCGGGCCGAGTTCGGCCGGGTCCCAGCGGGCGCCCTTGTCGACGGCCGGGCCGTGCCGCCACGCCTGGGCCAGCGAGACCTTCCCGCCCTCGACCTCGAAGACCCGGCCGGTCACGTGCGACGACTCCTCGCTGCCCAGCCACACGACCAGCGGCGAGACGTTTTCCGGGGCCATCGCGTCGAATCCGGTGTCCGGCCGGGCCATCGACGCGAACACCGCCTCGGTCATCCGGGTCCGCGCGGCCGGGGCGATGGCGTTGACGGTGACGCCGTAGCGGGCGAGTTCCGCGGCCGCCACGACGGTCAGGGCGGCGATCCCGGCCTTCGCCGCCGAGTAGTTGCCCTGCCCGACGCTGCCGAGCAGCCCGGCGCCGGAACTGGTGTTGATCACCCGCGCGCTCGGGGTCCGCCCGGCCTTCGCTTCGGCCCGCCAGTGCTCGGCGGCGTGCCGCAGCGGGGCGAAGTGGCCTTTGAGGTGCACGCGGACCACCGCGTCCCATTCGTCTTCGCCGAGGTTGACCAGCATCCGGTCCCGCACGAAACCGGCGTTGTTGACCAGCACGTCCAGCCGCCCGAAGTGCTCCAGCGCGGTGCCGATCAGGGCACGGGCCCCGGCCCAGTCGGCAACGTCGGAGGTGTTCGCGACGGCTTTCCCGCCCTGGTCCCCGATTTCCGCGACGACTTCGGCGGCGTCGTCGTCGACGTCGTTCACGACGACGAGGGCGCCTTCGGCCGCGAAGGCCAATGCGTGGGCCCGCCCGATGCCGCGGCCGGCGCCGGTCACCACGACCACGCGGTCCTGGCACAAGCTGCTCACGAATCCTCCCGATGGTTGACGTCGGCGGCGGCGAGGAAGGCCGGGACCTCCCCGCCGCCGTGCACGCGCAGGGTCGCGCCGGAGACGTAGGAAGCGAGCGGCGAGGCGAGGAACGCGGCGCACGCCCCCACCTCCGCGGGTTCGGCGAGCCGCCCGAGCGGCACGGTCTTGCCGACCGCCTCGATCGCGGCCTCACTGCCGTAGTGCAGGTGGGCCTGCTCGGTACGGACCATGCCGACGTCGAGGGCGTTGACCCGCACCTTGGGCGCCCACTCCACGGCCAGGCTCGCGGTCAGGTTGTCCAGCCCGGCCTTCGCGGCGCCGTAGGCGGCGGTTCCCGGCGAGGCCCGCGTCCCGCTGACGCTGGAGATCATCACGATCGAGCCGCCGCCGTCCTGGCGTTGCATGACGGCGTTGGCCCGCTGGGCCACCAGCAGCGGGGCGAGGAGGTTGAGCTGCACGATCTTCTCGTGCAGGCGCGGCGACGCGTCGGCCGCGGGCGCGTACGGCGCGCCGCCGGCGTTGTTCACGACGACGTCGAGGCGGCCGTGCCGGTCGACGATCCCGTCGATCAGGGCCGCGACCTGGGCTTCGTCGCGGACGTCGCAGCGGGCGAACTCGGCGTCGATGGGGGTGTCGTGCCGCGCGCAGGCGACGACGTGGGCGCCGTAGGCGAGGAACACGTCGCTGATGCCCCGGCCGACGCCGCGGACGCCGCCGGTGACCAGCACGACGGCACCGGCCAGGCCCAGATCGGTCTTCACCCCACGAAACTAGAACACGTTCTCGCTATGGGCAAGGGTAGCCGCGGCCGATTCCGCGGGCCGGACTAGAACCCGTTACCGTCAGCCCTTCGCGGCGTCGTACGCGGCCTGGGCCGCCATGACCTCGGGCATCTGCGCCTCGACGTCGTGGATCAGCGCCAGCAGCAGCTCCGCGGTCCGCCGCCCGCGCGGAGTCAGGCTGTACTCCACCTTCGGCGGGATCGTCGGCTGGGCTTCGCGATGCACGAAGCCGTCGCGCTCCAGCGCCTGCAACGTCTGGGCCAGCATCTTCTCGCTGACGCCGTCGACGCGGCGGCGCAGCGCGTTGAACCGGAACGTGCCGTCGTACAGGGCAGCCATGGCCAGGATGCCCCAGCGGCCGGTGATGTGCTCCAGCGTCGCCCGGGACGTGCACGCCTGCGCGAAGACGTCGAAGAGGACCCGCTGGTGCTCGTCGCGCTCCTCGCTCATGCCCTCCACGGTACCCCGTCCACCGCAGACGCCCAGGTGAGGATGCTCACCAAGAGTTGGCACTTTCTCAGAGTTAGTACATTCTCTGGGTAAGTAACCCGTAGCGCGAGGAGTGAACGGATGATCGTCGTCACCGGTGCCACCGGCCAGCTGGGCCGCCTGGTCGTCGAAGGACTGCTGAAGAAGGTCCCGCCCGCCGAGATCGTCGCCGCCGTGCGGGATCCGCGGAAGGCCGACGGGTTCGCCGCCCGCGGTGTCCAGGTGCGGACCGCCGACTACGACGACCCGGCGACGCTCGCCGCGGCGTTCGACGGCGCGGACAAGGTGCTGCTGATCTCCAGCAGCACGCCCGGCGTGCGCGTCGCCCAGCACACCGCCGCCGTCACGGCCGCCCGCGAGGCCGGCGTCGGGCACCTCGCCTACACCAGCATCCTGGCCGCGGACACGTCGAGGCTGCTGCTGGCCGCCGAGCACAAGGCGACCGAGGAGGTCATCCGCGAGTCGGGCGTGCCGTTCACGTTCCTGCGCAACGGCTGGTACACCGAGAACTACGAGCAGACGGTCGCGCAGGCCCTCGCGTCAGGCTCCTTCACCGGCAGCGCGGGCGAAGGCCGCCTCGGCGGCGTCCCGCGGCTCGACTACGCCGAAGCCGCCGTCGCGGTGCTGACCGGCGAAGGCCACCTCGGCCAGGTCTACGAGCTGGCCGGCGACGAGCCGTGGAGCTACGCCGACCTCGCCGCGGCGATCGCGGCCGCCGCGGGCAAGCCGGTGTCCTATGAGGACGTCCCGGCCGAGCAGCACCGGCAGCTCCTGCTCGGCTTCGGCCTGCCGGAGCCGCTGGCGGCGATGCTGGTGGACGCCGACCGCGGCATCGCCGACGGCGAGCTGGCCTCGGCGTCCGGCGACCTGCGCCGCCTCATCGGCCGTCCCACCACGCCGCTGGCCGACGCCGTCGCGGCCCTGGTCAAAAACTGAGCCGGCGCCGTGAATGCCACATTGCCGGACTCCATGTCCCTCGATGTGGCATTCACGGACCTTCGGCCGTCAGGGACCGCAGGCCCGAAGCCCGCAGTGCGGCCTGCATCGCGAACCGCGCGTCCGGGTCCTCGAGCCGGTCGCCGAACGCCTGCTTGAGCTGGCGCACGCGATACCGGACCGTCTGCGGGTGCACCGAAAGATCCACCGCGATCTTCTCGGAGTTGCCGCCGTTCTGCAGCCAGGACAACAGGGTCTCGCCCAGCCGGCGACGCGTGCGCTCGGGGAACTGCGCCAGCGGGGCCAGCTCGCGGCGGGCGACCTGCTCGGCCAGCGGCGTGTCGGACAGCAGCCACAGCTCGGTCAGGTGCTCGGTGCACCACGTGACCGGGGCGTCCGGCAGCGCGCCGCCGGCCACCAGCCGCAGCGCCGCCCTGGCCCAGCGCAGGGAATGCGCCGCCGCGTCCAGGTCCACCGCCGGGCCGACCGCGACGCGGGCGCCGAGCCGGGTCAGGCTGCGGGGGTCGACCGGGGCGGGCAGGAGCAGGAACGGCTGGGGCGGGTCGAGGTCGGCGAGCACCTCCGGCCCCCACGACGTGCCCACCGGCGCTTCCGCGGCGACCGCCGCGATCTCGCGCGGCACCGGCCAGCCCGCGGCCGCCGCGAGTTCGGCGAGCACCGCGTCCGGGACGCTGCCCGGGCCGGTCAGCAGCCGCAGCAGGCGGCGCCGCAGGCCCGCCCGCGTCCCGTCGATCTCCGCCCGCGCCTCGCGGTAGCCCTGGCTCGACATCCTGGCCAGGTCGTCGGCGTAGCCGAACAGCATCTCGGCCAGCTGCGCCATCACCGTGGAGGACAGCCGGTGCCGTCGGCCCAGCCGCATGATCCAGCGCCAGCCGGCGCGGGTGCCGACGCGGTAGGCCGCCTGCAGCTCGTCGAGCGTCCGGCCTTCGCGGGCTTCCCCGGCGCCGAGCCGGCGGCACGTCTCGTACAGCCGGTCGCGCGGGGCGTGCGGATCCTCGACGAGGTCGACGAACAGCGCGACGGCGCACTCGACGCCGTGCCGGGTCACGCGGCCGTACGACCCGTCGCCGGGCCGGGCGTAGACCGGGACCGCGCGCCACACCTCGCGCACGATCCACTCCACCAGTGCCGCCCTGGCCGGCCGCATCAACGCGGCCAGCTCGGCTCTTCGGAACACTTCCGCGCCGTCTCGGGGGACGGGGACGGTCTGCCGGGCACTGTCGCGGGACACCAGGTTTCCTCCACCGGAGACGGCGGCACAGTCGGCTTTACCAGCTTTACCGGACAGTAAAGCAGGGAGACCGTACAGTACACCTCCATGAGCCGGCAGAGTCCTCCTGATCGATCCAGCGCTCGCCGCAGCCCGGCCGCCCGGCCCACCGACGACGAGCTGCTCGACGCCGCCCGCGCGGTGTTCGCCGAGCGGGGATTCGCGCAGGCCACCATGGACCTGATCGCCGACCGCGCCGATTCCACCAAACCGACCCTCTACGCCCATTTCGGCGACAAGGCGGCGCTTTTCCGCGCCACGGTCACCCGGGAGGTCGCGGCCCTGCGGGAGTGGGTGCTCGCCGCCCACGAAACGGCGCATTCGCGGCCGCTGGAGGAACGCGTCCGGCATTCGGTGATGGCCATGTTCCGCTACGCGGGCGCGTATCCGGAAAGCTTCCGGCTGCTGTTCGACTCCGCCGTCGACGAGATGTCCGGCGAGCGCCGCGCGCTGGCCGACACCATCGCCACGCACGTGACCGGCCAGGTGCACGAGTACCTGCGGGCGCACGGCCGCCCGGTGGGCCAGGGCGCGGACCTGCTCGGCGCGATGATGGTGGGCCTGGTCGGCCGGGCCGCGATGCACGTCTCCCACTCCCCCGGCGCCGACCCGATCGCCGCGGGCGAGCTCGCCACCGGGTTCGTCATGGCCGCGCTGCGCGGCCTCGACCCGGCACTGCTGGACCGCGCCGACAGCCCGGCCGGGCAGTGCGCGGGCTGAGTGTCCACTCCGGACTGATTGTCACCGGCCGGACAATTCCCGCTCCTACCGGAAACCGCCTCTTGCCGGGGCAGGCAACCGCTGTCACGCTGCCGTTACCGCAAGCACGAACGCCATTTCGGCTTCGCACGGAAAGCGCTTGCCGACTCCTGTCGCCTGCACTGTTGCCTGCACACAAAGAGGTGTTGATCAGCCATGCTTCGCGTCCCCCGTAACCGCCTGCTGTCCGCCGCCGCCGCACTCGGCCTCGCCGTCACCGGCCTCACCGTCGCCGGTGCCCCGGCGGCCTCCGCCGCGCCGTGCACCGACATCGACGTGGCGGTGGCCCGCGGCACGGGCGAGCCCGGCTCGCTGGGCCTGCTCGTCGGCCAGCCCGTCTTCCAGGCGGTGCAGAACCGGCTGCGGCCGCGGTCGGTGAGCAGCTACCGCGTGGACTACCCGGCCGACCTGATCGAGCCCGCCTCGGTGCAGCGCGGCAACACCGACCTGGTCGCCCACGTGCGGACGCAGGCCGCCGCCTGCCCGCAGCAGCGGTTCGTCCTCGTCGGCTACTCGCAGGGCGCCAACGTCGTCGACAACTCGATCGGCATCAGCAGCGACGGCGCCATCGTCGGCGGCCCGATCGTGGCGACCATCCCGGCCGAGCTGGCCCCGCGGATCGCGGCGATCCTGCTGTTCGGCAACCCGATCCGCGCGATCGGCCGGTCGGTGACCGGCACCTACCAGAGCCGCACCAAGGACTACTGCGCCGACGGCGACCCGATCTGCCAGGCGGGCGGCACGAACATCCTGGCCCACCTCGGCTACGGCAGCCAGGCCGACGACGCGGCCGCCTTCGCCGCGAGCAAGGTCGGCTGACCGGGTCTGCCGCAGCCGGTCGTGAGTGAGAAACAGTGTTCTAACCCTGTTTCTCACTCACGACAAGCCGCGGCAGACCACCCACCCTCAGCAGTTGGACGGCGCAGGTTCTCCGGTGAAGCGCTTGACGATCCACTGGTGGGCGTCGGCCTGGCCGGCGATCAGGCCCGTGGCGTGCTCGGCCGGGTAGGTCGTCCACTGCTCGCGGACCCCGGCCGCGCAGTACGCCCGGTGCAGTGCTTCGGCCTGCGGGGTGTTGACGATCTCGTCGGTGCTCGCGTGGTACTGGAACACCGGCACCCGCGGCGGGTGCGCGCCCAGCTTGTTCTGGGCCAGCCGGGCCTGCCACTGCGGCGTCGCCAGCGGATTCGACGTCGTGAAGTCGCCGATCTTCTTGAACGCGTAGTTCAGCAGCAGTTCCGCGGTGCACGCGTTCTTCTTCGCGTCGGCCAGCTGCGTCCGGCCCGTTGCGTTGAGGAAGGAGTCGAGCTTCAGGTCCGGGTACGCCGCATCGAGCCCGACCGCGGCGAAGGCGAGGAACCCGAACCCGAGATAGCCGTCGAGGCCCTTCGCGACCTCGGTCAGGTCGGCGGGGACCCCGCCCGCGACGACGCCGGCGACGTTCAGCTCCGGCGCGTACGACGGCTGCTTCTCCCCCGCCCACATCGCTCCGCCGCCGCCCTGGGAGTACCCCTGGAAGATCACCTTGGCCGTCTTGGCCAGCCGCGCGGCCGGGAGGTTCTGCGCCGCCCGCACCGAGTCGATCACCGCCGGGCCCATCGACTGCCCGGTGATGTAGGTCGGCACCGTCGTCGGCGAGTAGCCCTCGTAGTCGGTCACCGCGACCGCGTAGCCGCTGGAGATCGAGTCGTTGAGGGCGGGCTGGTCGTAGAGGGTGCCCCGCTCGATCGCCTTCGACGCCGTGCACTTGAACGCCGGGCCCTGCGTCCCGACGGCGTACCCGACGATCGGCGTCGTGGCCGGGTCGGCGCCCTTGGGCACCATGATCGTGCCGGTCACCGCGTCCGGGCGGCCCAGCGCGTCGGTCGAGAGGTACATGACCTGCCAGGCGTCGGCGTTGGCCGCGTTCAGCAGCGGCACCGACGGCCGCCAGCGGATGACGTCACCCGGCTTGCCGGACGGGAGCGGCGACGGCGGGACGTAGAACGAGTCGTCGAACGGACCGGGCAGCAGCGGGGCCGCACCGGCGGGCGGGCTCGCGGCCACCACCCCCAGCGCCGCCAGTGCCACGCCGAGCAACGCCGAAACCGTGCGTCGCAAGTGGACAGACTTCACCACAACCTCCAACCGGGGAAGGGGAATGCGTTCAGGCAGGCAGGCCGAGCGCGCCGGCCAGCACCGGCCACGAGTTGTGCAGGGCCCGCTGCCAGTACGGCCAGCTGTGCGTGCCGGGCCCGTAGTAGTCGACGGTCACCGGGATGCCGGCGGCGCGCAGCCGGTCGGTGAAGCTGCTGGAGGACAGCAGCGCCGAGGGCTCCAGGACGTCGGACTGCCCCGGCGGGTCCAGCGGCCCGGTCTGGCCGTTGCCGCAGGAGACGTAGAGCGCGGTGCCGCGCAGCTGGTCGGCGTGGTCGTAGGGGTTGTTCGCCGACCACAGCGGCCGCATGCCGAACGAGTCGCCCCACAGCTGCAGGTAGTTGTAGATCCCGGCACGCGCGAGGATGCCGATGATCCAGATCGGGATGCCCGGGTAGAGCGTGTTGGGCACGCCGCTGTAGGAGGCGGCCGCGCCGAACATCCCGGGGTGCTTGAAGGCGTAGGCCATCGCGCCGTAGCCGCCGATCGACAGCCCGGCGACGGCCCGGCGCGTCCCGCCGCGGTACCCGCGTTCGACGATCTGGCGCACTTCGGCGGTGTGGAACGTGTCCCAGTCGGGGGTGTCCTTGAGGCCGAAGTTCCACCACTTCGTGTACATCCCCGCCGGCCCGCCCGTCGGCATCACGACCAGGGTGTCCTTGGCGGCGGTGAACGCCTTGACGTCGGTGAACTGGTCCCACGACCGGTAGTCGACCGGCTCGCAGCAGCCGTGCAGCAGGAACAGCACGGGCCAGGTCCGCGCAGGCTGCGAAGCCCAGCCGGGCGGCACGAGCAGCCGGACCATCCCCGTGGTGCCCAGCGCCGGGGAGTCGATCTTCAGGTCGACGGTCCGCGCGTCGAGCCAGGTTTCCGCGACGACTTTCGCGCCGTCGTCGGCCGCGACCGGGGCCGCGTGGGCGGCGGTCACGCCGCCTCCGGCGACCAGCAGGACGACGGACAACGCCAGCAGGGCGATCCGGTTCACAGCGACTCCTCAGAGGGGGATGTTCCCGTGCTTCTTGGCCGGCAGGCTCTGGCGTTTGGTCCGCAGCGCACGCAGCGCCCGCGCCACGTGCAGGCGGGTCTGCGACGGCGTGACGACCTGGTCGACGTAGCCGCGCTCGGCGGCCAGGTAGGGGCCGCCGTGGCGTTTGCGGTACTCGTCGGTGAACCGGCGCCGCGCCGCGGCCCGCTGCTCCGGTGGCAACGCGGCCAGCTCCCGCCGGTAGAGCACCTCCACCGCGCCTTCGGCGCCCATCACCGCGATCTCCGCGGTGGGCCAGGCCAGGTTGGCGTCGGCGCCGAGGTGCTTGGAGCCCATGACCGCGTAACCGCCGCCGTAGGCCTTGCGCACCACCACGGTCACCTTCGGCACCGTCGCCTCGGAGTAGGCGTAGATCAGCTTGGCCCCGCGGCGGATGATGCCGCCGCGTTCCTGCCCGGTGCCCGGCAGGTAGCCGGGGACGTCGGCCAGGGTGAGCAGCGGGATCGAGAAGGCGTCGCAGAACCGCACGAACCGGGCGGCCTTTTCGGACGCGTCGATGTCGAGTACGCCGGCCTGGTGCCGCGGCTGGTTGGCGACGATGCCGACCGAGCGGCCCTCGATCCGCCCGAAGGCGCAGATGATGTTGGGCGCGAACGCGTCGTGCACCTCGGTGAACTCGCCGTCGTCGACCAGGCGGGCGATCAGCACGGCCATGTCGTAGGTCTGGTGGGGCGAGTCGGGCACCAGCCGGTCCAGCTCCAGGTCGGCGGGAGTGACGGCGGGACTGGTGTCGTCGGCGTATTCGGGTGCGGGATCGAGGTTGTTCGACGGCAGGTAGGCCAGCAGCGTCTGCACCCAGCCGATGGCGTCCTCTTCGGACGCGGCGCGGTGGTGGGCGTTGCCGGCGATTTCGCTCTGCACGGCCGCGCCACCCAGCTCCTGGGCGGTGACGCGTTCCCCGGTGACGGCGTGCACGACGTCCGGGCCGGTGACGAACATGTGCGCGGTGTCCTCGACCATCACGGTGAAGTCGGTCATCGCCGGGGCGTAGACGGCGCCGCCCGCGCACGGGCCCATGATCATCGAGATCTGCGGGACGACGCCGGAGGCGTGCGCGGTCCGGCGGCCCAGCTCGGCGTAGTAGGCCAGCGAGACAACGCCTTCCTGGATCCGCGCGCCGCCGGAGTCGTTGATCCCGACGACCGGGCAGCCGAGGCTCAGTGCCAGATCCATCACCTTGAGGACCTTCTCGCCGGAGACCTCGCCCATGCTGCCGCCGAAGACGCTGAAGTCCTGCGAGAACACGCAGACCTGCCGCCCGTCGACGGTGCCGTGCCCGGTGACGATCCCGTCGCCCCACGGCCGGTTGTCGGCCATCCCGAACTCGGTGCACCGGTGCCGGGCGAACTGGTCGAGTTCCACAAAGGACCCGGGGTCCAGCAGCAGGCCGATCCGCTCCCGCGCGGTCAGCTTGCCCTTGGCGTGCTGCCGGTCGATCGCCCGCTTCTCGGCGATCCGGACGGCTTCGTCCTGCCGGGCGGCGAGATCGGCGATCCGGAACGCCGTCGTCGGCGTCAGCTCCTCCATCACCGCACCTCCGCCGCCAGTGCCGCGGCCAGCGCCGTCACGTGCGGCGGGTCGATCATGGACACGTGGTCGCCCGGAACGCGGACGACTTCGACGTCGCAGAAGGCGTCCCAGCCGAGCGTGTCGTCGGTACGCAGGTAACGCGGGTCGAGCGTGGTGGTCAGCGGGTGCGGGTCGGCCGCCCGCAACAGCAGCACGCGGCCGTCGTAGCGTTGCGGTGTATAGCGTTCGGCCACCCGGGCGTCCACATAGGACTCGTACTGGTGCCGCAGTACCCCGGCACCGAGGTCCGGCACGCGCTCGGCGAGCTGGTCCATGACCCAGCGGATCTGGTCCTCCTCGGCCAGCCGCACGAGGTCGGCACGCGGCACGGAGAACGGCACCCCGTAGGTCCGCGAGACGTGTTCGGCGAAGCGGTCGAAGCGGTCCAGCAGTAGCTCTTCCGCGGGTTTCCCGGGAGCGGGCAGCGGCAGGATGGTGTCGATGAGGAACACCAGCTCGGCCCCACCGAGGCGGCGGGCGGTCTCGTAGGCGAGGCAGCCGCCGAACGACCAGCCGCCCAGCCGGTACGGGCCGGCAGGCTGGATCTCGCGGACCAGCTCGGCGTAGCAGGCGGCCTTGCCCTCGACGGTGTCCTCGTCATCGATGCGCTCGAACCCGTACACCGGACGGTCTTCCGGCAGCAGCCGCACCAGCTCGCGGTACACGCTCGACGGGCCGCCGGCGGGGTGGAAGAGGAACACCGGATCGGCGACACCGTCGCGCAGCACCCGCACCGGGCCGCCGCCGTGGCCTTCCAGCTCCCCGCGCAGCAGGTCGGCCATCGCCGCGACCGTCGGCGTCGCGAACAGCTGCGCGGCTTCGGGCACGGACTCGAGTTCCGCGGCGAACGCGGCCCGCAGCCGGTCCGGATCGCCGCCCGCGGCGAGGAAGTCGTCGTGCACGCCGGGCTCGGGCCCGCCGAGCACGGCACGCCAGTGCCGGGCGACCCAGCGCTCGGCCGGGTCCCGCGGGCCGGTCGTGACCAGCCGGGCCGGGCTCGGCTGTCCGAAACCCGTCTGTTCGGCGTCCCGCGGGCCGGTCGTGACCGGCCGGACCGGGCTCGGCTGCCCAAAACCCGCCTGCCCGGCGAGGTGCGCGGCGAGTTCGGCGTCTTGCGACCCGGTCACGATCGCCCGGGCCGGGCTCGCCTGCCCGACACCCGCCTGCCCGGCGAGTTCGGCGTCCCCCGGCCCCGTCGCCACCGACTGGGCCAGGCTCGGCTGCCCTAAACCGGCCTGCCCGGCGAGGTGCGCGGCAAGTTCGGCCAGGCTCGCCCCGCGCAGCAGCAGCGGGACCGGCAGCGGCAGGCCGAAGTCGCGTTCCACGGCGCCGCGGGCCCGCATGGCCGACAGCGAGTCCAGGCCGAGCCGGGTGAGCGGGACGGTCCGGTCCACGTCGGCGTACCCGAGCAGGTCGCCGACGAGCTTCGCGAGGTGGTCTTCGATCGCGACCCAGGCCCGCCCCGGTGGTCCGGCGCGCAATGCCTCGAAACCGTCCCATGTGGACGACGTCACGCGCGGGGCGAAGAGCCCGAAGAACGGGCGTTCGGCCAGCCGCGGAAACAACTCCAGCACGGTTTCCGAGTGCACGCGCGCAATCCCGGTCGAGGCCGTGTCCCGCGACAGCACGATGTCCAGTGCTGCCAGCGCTTCTTCGGTGCCGAGCGGGGCGAGCACCGGATTGGCCGACCCGGCCGCGGCCCCGGTCTCACCCCAGGCGCCCCAGCCGATCGCCGTCGCCGGGAGGCCCTGGGCGCGGCGCCACGTGACCAGCGCGTCGGCCCACGCGTTGGCCGTGGCGTACGCCGCTTGGCCCGGGGAACCGAACAACGCGGCCGCCGACGAGTAGACGAGCCACCAGTCGAGGTCGTGCCCGGCGGTCGCCTCGTGCAGCCGCCAGGCGCCGATCGCCTTCGGCCGCCAGACGGCGGCGAGCGCGTCCTCGTCGAGGCTGATCGCGGCGCCGTCGGCCAGGACACCGGCGGCGTGCAGCACCCCGCGTAACGGCACGCCCCCTTCGACGGCGGCCGCGACCAGGGCCTCGGCCGTGCCCGGCGCGGCGATGTCGCCGGGCACCACGCGGACTTCGGCCCCCAGCTCACCCGGGTCACGCGGCGTCCGGCCGTTCAGCACCAGCCGCGTCGCACCCCGTTCGGCGAGCCACTTCGCCGCGGCGAGCCCGAGCCCACCGAGCCCACCGGTGATGACGTACGCGCCGTCGCGGACCGGCTCGCGCACCGGCTCACCGGGCTCGGGCCGGACCAGGCGCCGGGTGTACCGGAGGCCTTCCCGCCAGGCGACCTCGTCGTCCGGGCCGTCGGCGCGGACCTCGTCGCGCAGCTGGCCGACCCACAGCCGGGCCGGATCGGGCCCGGCATCGAAGTCGACCAGGGTCACGCGCAGCTGGGGATGTTCGAAGGCGAGCACGCGCACGAGCCCGCGCACGGCGGCCAGGTCGGGATCGCCCGCCTCACCGGGCTCGACGGCCTGGGCCCCCGCGGTGACCAGCCACAACCGCGGCGGCGCGGGCAGTTCGGCGAGTTCGGCGACGACTCCGCCGAGCGTGACAGCCAGCCGGGCGGCACGCGCGGGATCCGGCGCCTTCCCGGTGCCGAGAACAGCACCCTCGGAACCCTTCGCCTCTCCACTACCAAGCACAGCCAGCACCGCGGTCGGTTCGCCGTCCCGCAGCAGTTTCGCGAGCGCGACCCGGTCGCCGAGCCGCGCGGCCGGGGCGCCAAGGCCCGGATCGTCGTCGGCCAGCACGATCCAGCGGTGCTCGCGCTTCGGCGCGGCGGGCAGCCCGGCAGGCTGCCAGGCCGTTTCGAACAGCAGCCGGTCGAGCGTGGCGTCGCGGAACCGGCGGCAGTAGACGTCCCGGAACTCCGTCAGGACGACATCCTCAGCGTCCACGAGCTGGACGCTGCCGAGCACACCGTCGCCCGACGCCTCGGACAGGACGGCGTCGACCCGCACCCCACGGCGTGGGTCACCGGCGACCACCACCTCGCCGATGGTCAGCGGCAGGTGGAGCGCGTCCGCCTCGCCGACGGCCGCCGCCAGTGCGTGCAGGCAGGCGTCGGCGAGCGCGGGGTGCAGGGTGTAGGCGGGATGATCGTGGTCCGGCAACACGATCGACGCGGACGCACGGCCATCAGCAGCGACGACGCGCCGGAGCCCACGGAAGGCCGGGCCGTAGGACTGACCCAGGTCTTCCAGCCTCCGGTAGAGGTCCACCGGCTGTCCTGCCGCCTCGCCGAACGGCCGGGACGGCGTGCCGTCCGTCCCGATCCGCGCGGTGGCGTGGCAGGTCCAGTCGCCGCGGACGGACTTGGCGTGCACGCTCACCTCGGCGCCGGTGCGGCTGGTGGTCACCGACGTGTGTTCGGCCAGCGGGAGGACTTCCCGCAGTTCGAGATCGCGGACGCACCCGCCCGGCCCGGCGGCGGCGAGGGCGAGTTCGAGGAAGCCGGTGGCGGGGAGGACCGGCGTGCCCTGCACGGTATGGTCGGCCAGCCACGGCAGCGCCCCGATGCCGACGTCGCCGCGCCAGAGGTCGCCACCCGGGTGTTCGATGTGGACACCCAGCAGCGGGTGGGTGCTTCCGGTGCGGCGAGGCCGCGGCCAGAACCGTTCGTGTCGCCAGACGGGCCCGGGCAGTTCGGCCGTCGGCGTCTGCGGACGGGCAGCCAGCAGGCCCGGACGGCCGTCGACGTGCAGCCGGGCGAGGCTGGTGAGGAACGCGGCCCGTTCGTCGGTCCGTTTGCTCGCCGAGGCCAGGCCACGGCGGCCAGTGGTCTGTTCCACGGCGGCCAGGGCAATCGGATGCGGCGAGATCTCGACGAACACGCCGTGCCCCTCCGCGGCGGAAAGGGCCTGGCTGAAGCGGACGGGACGGCGCAGGTTGGCGGCCCAGTACTCGACGTCGAAGGCTGGAGTCTCGTCGAAAACGCTGCTGTAGAAGGGAATTGCGGGCGTCTTCGGCGTGATCCCGGCGACGGCTTCGCGGAACCGGCCGAGCACGGGCTCGACGGCGGCGGAGTGCCCGGCCCCGCCGACCGGCAGCCGCCGGGCGAGCCTGCCGAGCTGTTCGGCGTGCGCGACGAGGGCGTCGACCCGGTCGGCGGGCCCGCTCACGGTGCACTGGACCGGCGAGGCGTAGACGGCGACCTCGACCCCGGGAAAGGCGGCCACCTCGTCGGCGGAGAGTTCGACGACGGCCATGGCCCCCTGCCCCCGGTGATCGATCTCGGCGAGCAGCCGGGCACGGGTGACGAGCACCCGCAGGCCGTCACGGACCTCCAGCGCCCCGGCCACCACGGCGGCGGCGACCTCCCCCATGGAGTGCCCGAGCACGGCGGACGGGGTGACCCCGTGGGCCCGCCACAGCGCGGCGAGGGCGAGCTGCATGCCGAAGAGGGCGAGCTGGGTGGTGGCGAGATCGGGGTTCTCGCGGTCGAGGGCCTCCCGCAGGGAAAGCCCGGCTTCGGCGGCGAAGAGGGGATCGAGGGCGTCGACCTCGGCGCGGAAGGCGGGTTCGGACCGGAGGAAGAGCCGCCCCATGCCGGGCCATTGCGAGCCATAGCCGGAGAAGACGAAGACGACCTCGCCGCGGCCAACCGCAGCCGAGCGGTCTTCCGCAGGTAGTCGTGAGTGGTAATTCGCGTTACCACTCACGACATCCTGGTGACCGGCGGCCAGCTCCCGCAGCCCGGCGACCACCTCCTCGCGGCTCTCCCCCACCACGGCTCCGCGCACCGGCAGGTGCTCGCGCCGGTGTGCCAGCGTCCCGGCCACCGGACCCAGCGGTACCTCGCTCGACGCCAGCCAGTCCGCCAGCGCACCGGCCCGCGCCCGCAGCTCGGCCGCCGAACGGCCCGACAGCGCGAACACCTGCGGGCCCGAGCCCACCTGACGAGGCGGGAAGGCCGCCGGCGGCCACTCCTCCACCACCACGTGTGCGTTCGTGCCGCCGAAGCCGAAGGCCGACACGCCCGCCCGGGCCGTCCCGCTGTACCTCGGCCACGGCGTCTCCTCCGCGACCACGCGCAGGCCCGTGAAGTCGATGTGCGGGTTCGGCTCGCGGAAGTGCAGGGTCGGCGGCAGCTGCCCGTGCGTCATCGCCAGGACCACTTTCAGCAGCCCCGCCATCCCGGCCGCGCCCTCCAGGTGGCCCAGGTTGCTCTTCACCGAGCCCAGCAGCAGCGGACGCCGCGGGTCGCGGCCGAGCACCGACCTCAGTGCCCCCGCTTCCAGGGGGTCACCCAGCGGGGTTCCCGTGCCGTGTGCCTCCACGTAGTCCACTGTGGACGGGTCGAGGCCCGCGTACGCCTCCCGCAGCAGTGCCGCCTGCGCCGCCGGGTTGGGGGCCGTCAGGCCGTTGGACCGGCCGTCGGAATTGACCGCCGTGGCGCGGATCAGCGCCAGCACGCGGTCGCCGTCGCGGCGGGCCGCGCGCAACGGCTTCAGCACCAGCACGCCGCAGCCCTCGCCGCGGGCGATTCCGTCGGCCGCCGCGTCGAACGGCTTGCAGCGGCCGTCGGCCGCCAGCACGCCCGCCCGGTGGAACCCGGCCGTGATGCCCGGGGACAGCAGCACGTTCACCCCGGCCGCCAGCGCCGTCTCGCTCTCGCCGCGGCGCAGGCTCGCCACCGCCTGGTGCACCGCCACCAGCGACGACGAGCACGCCGTGTCCAGCGTGAGGCTCGGCCCGCGCAGGTCGAGCAGGTAGGACAGCCGGTTTGCGGCGATGCTCGCCGCGGCGCCCGTGCCGGACCAGACGTCGACGTCCGCGACGCCGGTCATCGTCAGCGACCCGTACTCGGTCGCCGACAGCCCGACGAACACCCCGGTGCGGCTGCCGCGCAGGCTCGACGGCGGGATCCCGGCGTGCTCCAGCGCCGCCCACGCCACTTCGAGCAGGATGCGCTGCTGCGGGTCCATCGCCTCGGCCTCGCGCGGGGTGATGCCGAAGAACGCCGCGTCGAACCCGGCGACGTCGCCGAGGAACCCGCCCCGCGCCGGAAGACCGGCGAGGTCCTCCGGCGGCGCGAACGTCTCCCAGCGCCCCGGCGGGACGTCGCCGATCGCGTCGCCGCCGTCGGCGAGGAACTGCCAGAACGCCTCCGGGGACTCGATTCCGCCTGGCAGGCGGCACCCCATTCCGACGATCGCAATCGGCTCGCCAGCCTCGCGCACAGCCGACGTAACAACCGCGGCGTCCTCAGTGGACAGATATTCCGCGATCGCCGTGATCGTCGGGTGTTCCCAGACGAGCGTCACCGGCAACGTGCGGCCGGTGAAGCGGCCGAGGTCGGCGGCGAGGCTCGCCGCGTCCCGTGAGGACAGTCCGGTCTCGTGCAGCGGGCGGTCCACGTCGACGTCGCCGAGCCGGTCGAGGAGCCAGGCCCGGATCGCGGTGGCGTTCACCCGAGCCGCCGGGCGGTGAGCGAGTCGTCCACATAGGACTTCCGGCAGCGGGCGCGGCTGATCTTGCCGCTCGACGTGCGCGGGACTTCGCCGGGCGGCAGGAAGACGACGTCGTGCACGCGCAGCCCGTGCCCGGCCGACACCGCGGCCCGGATTTCCGCGGCCGCCGCGCCGATGTCGGCTTCGGTGCCCTTGGCGCGTTCCGCGACGACGACCGCCGCTTCCCCGTCGTCACCGGCGATCCCGAACACCGCCGCGGAGTGCGGCCGGACCGCCGGGTGCTCCTCCACGGTGTGCTCGATGTCCTGCGGGTAGTGGTTGCGGCCGTCGACGACGACCAGGTCCTTCAGCCTGCCGGTCACGTACAGCTCGCCGTCGAAGAGCACGCCGAGGTCGCCGGTCGCCAGCCAGCCCTCGCCCGTCTCCGGATCGAGTGGCGGCAGGCCGAACACCGCCGCCGACGCCTCCGGCCGTCCCCAGTAGCCGCGGCCGACGTTCGGGCCGCTGACCAGGATCTCCCCCACCTCGCCCGGCGCCGCGGGCCCGCCGGTCACCGGGTCGGCGATCCGCACCCGCTGCCCGGCCGGGTGGCCGCACGACACCAGGGTCGTGCCCTCGGCGGCGGGCACGGCGTACCCGGCGGCGAGCCGGTCACGGTCGAACGTCACCTGCCGGGCCGGTTTCCCGGCGCCGGTGACCGACACCAGCACGGTCGCCTCGGCGAGGCCGTAGGAGGACCGGTGCACCTCCGGCCGCAGCCCGCACCCGGCGAAGGCGGCCTGGAACTTCGCGACCGTCGCGGGCCGCACCGGTTCGCTGCCGTTGATCAGCGAGACGACCCGGCTCAGGTCGAGGTAGAGCTTCTCGTCCTCGGTGACGCGGGAAGCGCTGTAGGCGTAGGCGAAGTCGGGCGCCGCGCTGATCGCGCCGGGGCTGGCCGAGAGCGCGCGCAGCCACCGCGCGGGCCGTTCGAGGAACGCCAGCGGGTCCATCAGCACCGAAGCCAGGCCGCCGGCCATCGGCGCGCCGATGCCGAGGATCAGCCCCATGTCGTGGAACAGCGGCAGCCAGCTGACCGCCGACGTGGACCCGCTTTCCGCGCCGTAGGCCGCACACGCCTGCCGCGCGTTGGCGAGCACGTTGCGATGGGTCAGCACCACCCCGGCCGGTGTGCGCGTCGACCCCGACGTGTACTGCAGGTAGGCCGGCGTATCGGGGTCCGGGCAGGGCCAGTCGCGCGGCCCGGTCTCCGGGACCGCGTCGACCGCGATGACCACCGGCCCGGCGGTGAACGCCCGCACCGCGTCGAACTCCGCCGTCGTGGTGAGCACGACCCGCGGGGTGCAGTCGGCCAGTGCCGCGGCCAGCCGGCCCGCGTGGCCGGGCAGGCCGGGCGCGAACAGCGGGACGGCGACCAGCCCGGCCCGCAGGGCACCGAGGAACGCGACGACGTAGTCCGCCGACTGCCCGGCCAGCACGGCCGCACGTTCGCCCGGATCGGCCACTTCGGACAGTCGCGCCGCGACCGCGTCGACCCGGCTGTCCAGCTCGCGCCAGGTGAGCGTGACGGCCCGGCCGTCGGGGGCGGCCCGGTGGTCCAGGTACGTGACGGCGACCCGGTCGCCGAGGCGGCGTGCCCAGTACCCCAGCAGGGTCGCGAACGACTCGCCGTCGGCCTGCACGGCGCCGGTGCCGGGAAGCGGCTGGGAAATGGTGTCCATGGCTCCTCGCAGAGAGCGTTTGCCGGCGCAGTGAATAGCCGCGCCGGTGCGGTTGTCAATCGGGCGATCCCGGATACTCACCGGGAAACGGGTTACGGGACAGCGCGTTTGTCACGCGGCGACGAGGTCCGGGCCCGCAGGACGCGCACGGCGGGCAGCACCCCGGCGAGGGTCAGGGCGGCCGCGGCGAGCAGCCCGGCGGTGTAGCCGCCGGCCAGCGCCGCCCCGGGCGGTGTGCCCGCGGCGAGCCGTGCCCCGCGCACCGACGTCAGCACCGCGCCGATCAGCGCGACGCCGAGCGCGCCCGACAGCTCCCGGGCCGCGGTGAGCAGCCCGGACGCCGTGCCGGAATGGCGCTCCGCCACGACGTCCAGCGCATGCGACGTCATCGGGACCGTGAACGCCGAGCCGGCCCCGATCAGCACCATCCCCGGGATCCGCGGCCAGAGTTCCGGGACGTGGTTGACCGCGGCGAGGCCGAGCAGCCCGGCGCCGACCACGGCCAGTCCCAGTGCGACTGTCCTATGTGGACCCAGTCGCGTCACGGCGACCGGCACCAGCGGTGTCGCGGCCACGACCGCCACCGCGACCAGCGCGAGCGGCGCCCCGGCACCGAGCGGGCCGAGCCCGAGGAATTCCTGGTGCAGCAACGGCGTGTAGAAGAAGATGCCGGAAATCCCCAGTCCCCACAGCAGCTGCAGCGCGAGCGAGCCGGTGAACACCCGGTTGCCGGTCAGGGCCGCGGGCACCAGCCGTTCCCGCGCCCGCCGTTCACGGACGAGGAACGCCACCCCGCACGCGGCCCCCGCCGCGAGCAGCGGCACGCGCACCCCTGGTTCGGCCAGTGCGGTGGTGACCAGCACCAGGCTCGCCGTGACCAGGACCATCGCCGCCGCCGGAGGCGCGCGGGGCGCGGCGAGCCTGCCGGGCGGCACGGCCCCCGGGAGCAGGACGAGCAACGCCGCCACGAACGGCAGGTTGACGAAGAAGATCCAGGGCCAGCCGAGGTATTCGCTCAGCACGCCGCCGAGCGCCGGGCCGAGGGCCAGTGCGGCCGCGAGGCAGGCAGTCCACACGGCCGCGCCGAGCGTCCGGCCGCGGGCGTCGAGGTTCGTCCGCAGCAGGCTCAGCAGGCCGGGCAGGAGGAACGCGGCCGCCGTGCCCTGCAGCACGCGGGCGGCGACCAGCAGCCACGCCGACTGCGCGAGTCCGCCGGCCGCCGCACCGGCCCCGAAGCCCAGCAGCGCGGCCGTCAGCGCCCGACGCCGTCCCCAGCGGTCGACCAGCGCGCCCGCCACCGGCAGGAGCCCGGCGAACGGCAGCATGTACCCGAGCGCAACCCACTGCAGGGCCCCGAGATCCAGCGCGAGATCACGGGCAATGGACGGCACCCCCGCGGCGACGATCGTGTTGTCCAGCGTGGTGACGAACGCGCCCAGCGCGATCACCACGAGGGTGGCCCGCGCGGTCACCGCCCGCTCCCCACCAGCTCGCGCGCGGGCCGCCCCGGAAACCACCAGTTCGCCGCGCCCAGGCGGGCCATCACCGCGGGCACGAGCACGCACCGGACGACGACCGCGTCCAGCAGCACGGCGACCGTCAGCCCGACGCCCGCCTCCCGCACGACGCGGGCGTCGACGAACGCGAACGACACGAAGACCAGCGCCATGATCAGCGCGGCCGCGGTGATGGTGCGGCCGGTGGCCGCGACGCCCTCGACGATCGCCGCGCGGGTGTCGCCGTGGCGGCGCCAGGCCTCCTGGATGCGCGCGATGAGGAAGACCTCGTAGTCCATCGACAGCCCGAAGAGCCCGGCGAACAGGAACACCGGCAGGTACGGCTCGATCGGGCCGCCGAAGGCGAACACGACCGCGCCGGTCGTCGCGGCCGCGGTCAGCAGGTTCATCACCGCCGCCGTCAGCGGGATCGGCACGCTGCGGAACACCCAGGCCAGCAGCAGCACCGAAATGCCGACGACACTGGCCAGGAACAGCGGCAGCCGCGCGGTGATCGCCGCCGAGAAGTCCGCGCGCGCCGCGACGAGCCCGCCGACGTGGGCGTCCGGGCCGCCGATCGTCGTGGCCATCTGCCGCGTCCAGGTCAGCAGCTCACCGGTGGCGGGGTCGCCGGGCGCGGTGCGCGGGGTGACCGTGAGCAGCCAGCCGCCGGGCAGCGCGACCGGCGGGCCGACGTCGGCGCGGTCGAGCAGGACTTCCCGCAGCGTGCTCACCGACGGGCTGCCCGTGCCCACGACCAGCAGCGGAGCACCGGCGCCCGGCCCGAACCCCGTGCCGAGAAGCTCGGCGGCGGTCCGCGTGACGCTGCCGGGCGGGTCGGCCGTGGCGTCCGGGACGCCGAGCCGCAGCCCGGTCATCGGCAGCGCCAGCACGGCCACGACCAGCAACGCCGCGAACGTCGCCGGGCCGGGCCGGGCGGTCACCCGGTGCGCGAGCCGGGCCCAGCCGCGGCCCTCACTGCCCGGGCGGACCCGCATGCGGCGCGCGGCGAGCCGCAGCAGCGCGGGCAGCAGCGTCAGCGCGGCGAACACGGTCAGCAGCACCGAAATCGCGGCCGCGGCGGCAATGCCGTCGAGAAAGGACAGGCCGACGGTGAGCATCCCGGCCAGCGAGACGCACACCGTGACGCCGGCGAAGAGCACGCTGCGGCCCGACGTCGCCGCGGCGGTCGCCAGCGCAGCCTCGGGCCCGGCGCCCTCCGCGCGGGCCTGGCGGTAGCGGGTCAGGACGAACAGCGCGTAGTCGACGCCGACGCCGAGCCCGAGCAGCGCGGCGATCTCGGCGCTGATCTTCGGCACGGTCATGACGTGCGAGAGCAGCGTGACGACGGCGAGCGCGCAGCCGACCGAAACCGCCGCGGTGAGCACCGGGAGCAGCACGCAGGCCAGCGAGCCGAAGGTCACCAGCAGCACCAGCGCGGCGGCGAGCAGGCCGAGGCCGGCGTTGCCCAGGCCCGGTGCGCCCGCCGTCATCGCGGCCAGTTCGCCGGACGCCCCGGCGGTGAGGCCGTCGGCGTCGCGGACGACGGCGGCGAACGCGTCGGCGGTGTCCTGCCCGAGGTCCGCGGCCGGCGCGTCGAACCGCACGGTGAGCACCGCGGTCCGCCGGTCGGCCGAAACCCGGCCGGGCGGCGGGCTGACCGAGACGACGTGCGGCAGCGCCGCCAGCCGCGCGGCGAGCGTGTCGAGCCGGGCCCGGCCCGTGCCGCTGTCGACCGGCCCGTCCGGCGTCCGGGCGACGACCTGTTCCCCGCTGCCGGTGCCGCGCAGCAGATTCGCCGCCGCGGTGCTGTCCGCGTCGGGCAGCGCGACGGTGTCGCGGAAGGCCGCGCCGGTGTGCAGCACGGCGGATCCGAGGCCGCCCGCCAGGGCCAGCCACAGCACCACGACCACCGCGGACCGCCGGAAACACCACGTCACCACCGTCGTCATCCGGCCTCCTCGGCTGATCACGCTAACAACCGGAGGGGCCGCGAAGATACCGTCCGCGAGCACAAATCGCGGACCGGAAACCCTTGCGGCGGTGAGTGTTCCGCCGTTTGTCGGCCGGGTGACAAACCCGGCCGCGGCCGTTGGTGCCGGGGTGACAGAACCCTCTCCCGCGGACGGATCGGCGGTTGCCAATCCCGTTCCCGTGTGAGTACATGGCCGTCCGCGCCGTGGCGGGAAAGGAGCTGGTGCATGACCCGGACGAGCACGCAGGCGACGGTTCCGCTCCCGCGCGGCACCGGCCGGGCACGGCAGCTGTGGTGTTCGCTGCCGACGGAGCTGGCGCGGCGGTTCCGGCCGCACGCCGACCCGCTCGCCCGCCGGATTCTCGAGGAGGTCCAGCGGGCCGTGCCGGAGTACGCCAAGCCGCTGGAAGGCGAGTTCGGCCGGATCATCGTGCTGGCGATCGAGCAGGCGGTGCTCAGCTGCATCGACAGCATCGAGGACCCGGTGTCCACACAGGACACTTGGGCGAGCCTGTTCGTCGAGGTCGGCAAGCGTGTTCACCACGACGGCGGCAGCATCAACTCGCTGCAGGCGGCCTACCGCGCGGGCGGGCGCGCGGCATGGCGGTACGTCGCGGAACTCGGCCAGGCCCACCGGTTCCCGGCCGCGGTGCTCTGTATCGGCGCGGAGGCGATTTTCGCCTATGTGGAAGAGATTTCGGCCTGTTCGGTCGAGGGATACACGGTGGCGCAGGCCATGGCGGCGGGCACGCTGGAGCGGCGGCGGCGCCGGCTGCTGGAACTGCTGCTCGCCGGCCCGCCGTCGTCCCCGGCGACGGTCGCGGCGATGGCGAAGGCCGCGCAGTGGCCGATGCCCGAGTGGGTCGTGGCCGTCGCCCTCGACCCGGGGACCGGGCCGGCCCCGCCGCCGTTCCCGCAGCTGCCCGCGGACGTCCTGCTCGACCTCGACGGCCCGGAGCCGTGCCTGCTGACCCCGAACCCGGACCGCGACCTGCGCGGGCTCGAAGGCCGCCTGCCCGGACGGCGTGCGGCGGTCGGCCCGCGCGTCCGGCCGGCCGACGCGGCGACGTCGCTGCTGTGGGCCCGCCGCACGCTCGACCTGGTCCGCCGCGGCCTGGCGGGCGACCACCCGGTGACGCACACGGCCGACCACCTGGCCACGCACTGGCTGCTGGCCGACCGGTTCCTGCTCGACGAGCTGTCGGCGAAGGTGCTCGCGCCGTTCGCGGGCCTGACGGCGAAGCAGCAGACGCGGCTGGCCGAGACGCTGCTGTGCTGGCTGGAGCACAACGGGAGCACGCCGGAGATCGCGCAGGCGCTGGGCATCCACCCGCAGACGGTGCGGTACCGGGTGAGCCAGCTGAGCGACCTGTTCGGCGACCGGCTGGAGGATCCGGCGCGGCGCCTGGAGATCCAGCTGACGCTCCACGCCCGCCGCCTGCTGGCCACCCCGCCCCCGGCGGACGCTCCCTGACCCGGCTCGCTCACCGGACGTCAGGAAAGAGTCGTTCATGCCATCGGACGCGGTGAACGAGTCTTTCCTGGCACCCGGCTTGACCCCGCCGCGCTCCCGAACCTAAAGTCCTCCAGGCTGTTAGCGTTAACATCTTCCCCGGAGGACACCCCGATGACCCAGCCCCTGCCCGAGCCCGTCCGGGAGCACTTCGGCCGGGACGGCGACACGGACGTGCACCGGTACACCCTGGCGCGTCCCGGCGGGGTGACCGTCCGGATCCTCGACTACGGCGGGGTCATCCAGTCCCTCGAAGCACCCGGCCGCGACGGCCGGATGGCCAACGTCGTCCTCGGCTTCGCCGACCTCGACGGCTACCTCGCCAACAACCGGCCCGGCGCGGCCCGCGTCTTCCTCGGCGCGCTGATCGGCCGGTACGCCAACCGGATCGCCGGCGGCACCTTCACCCTCGACGGCGTCCGGTACCAGGTTCCCGTCAACAACGGCGAGAACAGCCTGCACGGCGGCCCCGCCGGGTTCGACACGCGCGTGTGGTCGGCCACGCCCTTCCGCGACGACGCCGGTGCCGGCGTGCGGCTCACCCTGGTCAGCCCGGACGGCGACCAGGGCTACCCCGGCCGGCTCACCACCGAGGTCACCTACCACCTCGACACCCGCGACCGGCTGCGCATCACCTACCGCGCGACCACCGACGCGCCGACCGTCGTCAACCTGACCAACCACACCTACTGGAACCTGGCGGGCGAAGGCAGCGGCGACGTCCACGCGCACCGGCTGGCCATCGCCGCGAGCCGGTTCTGCCCCACCGGGGCGGACCTCATCCCCGACGGCGATCCGGTCCCGGTCGAGGGCACGCCGTTCGACTTCCGCGAGGCCACGGAGATCGGCGCCCGGATCGGCGAGCCGCACCCGCAGCTGGCGGTCGGGCACGGCTACGACCACAACTGGGTGCTCGACGCGGACGCGCCGTTCGCCGCACAGGCCTGGGATCCGGCGTCCGGGCGCCGGCTCACGATGCGCACGACCGAGCCGGGCGTGCAGTTCTACTCGGGCAACTTCCTCACCGCGGACCTGACCGGCCCCGGCGGCCGCCCCTACGGGCGCGGCGCGGGATTCGCGCTGGAGGCCCAGCACTTCCCGGACTCGCCGAACCGGCCGGACTTCCCGAGCACGGTGCTGCGCCCGGGCGAGGTCTACCACCAGGAGACGGTGTACGAGCTGTCGGTGGCGTGAGCGACAACGGCGGGGCAGCGGCCGGGTCCCGCCGATACCCTCACCGCCCATGGGAGATCTTTCCGCCGACCTCGCCCCCACCGGCGTGCTGCGTGCCGCCGTCAACCTCGGCAACCCGGTGCTCGCGCACGGCACCCCCGACCAGCCGGGCGGCATCACGGTCGACCTCGCCCGCGAGGTCGCCGCGCGCCTGGGCGTCCCGGTGGAGTTCACCTGCTTCGACGCGGCCCGCAAGTCGTTCGAGGCACTGACCTCGGGCGCGGCCGACCTGTCCTTCCTGGCGATCGAGCCCGCGCGGGCGGCCGAAGTGGCGTTCACGCCGCCGTACGTCGTCATCGAAGGCGTGTACGCCGTGCCCGAGGACTCGCCGCTGAACACCCCGGCCGACGTCGACCGGCCGGGCGTCCGGATCGGGGTCAAGCAGGGCTCCGCCTACGACCTGTACCTGACCAGGACGCTGCAGCAGGCGACGATCGTGCGCGGCGCGGACGGCGTCACGGCGTTCGAGGAGCAGGGCCTGGAGGTGGCGGCCGGCATCCGCCAGCCGATGACCGCCTACGCGGAGGCTCATCCGGGCGTGCGGCTGATCGGTGAGCGGTTCATGCAGATCCGCCAGGCCGTCGCCACCCGCCCGAACCGCCGTCCGGAGACGCTCGCGTTCCTGTCCGGGCTGGTCGAGGAGCTGAAGGCGACCGGGTTCGTCGCCGAGTCCCTGCGCCGGGCGGGCCAGTCCGCCACACTGGTCGCGCCGCCGTCCGAGAGCTGATCACCGCGCGGCGGCGCGGAGCGCGGCCAGCCCGCGGGCGACGACCGGATGGCCCGCGCTCCCCCGCCGCACGAACGCCGCCGTCCGGCGCGACGGCTGCGGATTTCCCTGCAGCCGCAGGCGTTCGACGTCGTGTTCGGCGGGAACCGGCACCATCCGGGGCAGCAGGCAGACGCCGAGGCGCTGGGCGACCACCGCCGACACCGCGTACCACTCCTTGACGTGGTGCCCCACCCGCGGCGTGAACCCCGCGGCCGCGCACGCCGCGAGCAGCACCTGGTAGGTGTCGTTGCCGTGGGTCTTGACCACCCAGCTCTCGCCCGCCGCGTCGGCGAGTGCCACGCGGCGGCGGCGCGTCAGCGGATGGCCTTGCCACACCAGGAGGTCGAGGGGCTCGTCGAGCAGGACGTGCGGCTCGAACCGCGGGTCGTCCACCGGCGGGACGTCCGGGGTGGGCAGGACCACCGCGATGTCGGCCTCCCCGGTCAGCAGCGCGGCGAAGCAGTCCTTGGTCTCCTCTTCGGCGAGGTGCAGCGTGACGCCGCCCTCGCGCAGCGCGCCCGCGGCCGGGGCGGCCAGCGCCGCGATCGCCGACGACACCCCGCAGACCCGCAGCGTGCCGCCGGTGCCGTCGCCGAGCGCCGCGAGGTCGGCGACGGTCTCCTCCCAGCGCGCGTGCAGGGCGTCGGCGTGGGCCAGCAGGACTTCCGCGGCCGAGGTGAGCCGCACGCCGCGGCCCTCGGGGCTGAGCAGCTCGACGTCCAGTTCCCGGCCGAGCTGGCGCAGCTGCTGGGACACCGCCGAGGGTGTCAGATGCAGCGACGCCGCGGCGGCCGTCACGCTGCCGCGCGCCGCCAGCACCCGCAGGACCTGGAGCCGCCGCAAGTCGATCATTAAGCCGATTCTACAAGGAACCAGGTGTAAATCCTCGATGGACGTACACGGTTCGCCGCGGCAGGGTCGGGGACATGCGCACTCCCGCCCCGCTGCTGATGCTCGCGAGCGTGGTCAGCCTCGAAGGCGGCCAGGCGTTCGGCAAGACCCTGTTCACGCAGGTGAGCCCGGCCGGTGTCGTGTCGCTGCGGCTCGGCCTCGCGGCCGCGCTCCTGCTCGCCGTCCGGCGGCCGCCGCTGCCCCGCGGCCGCCGGGAGGTGCTGCACGCGGCCGCGTTCGGGACGGCCATCGCCGGGATGAACCTGATCTACCCGGCCCTGCGGTTCCTGCCGGTCGGCCCGGCGGGCACCATCCAGCAGCTGGGCCCGCTCGCCATCGCCGTGGCCACCAGCCGCCGTCCGCGCGACCTCGGGTTCGTCCTGCTCGCCGGGGTCGGCCTGTGCCTGGTCCACAACCCGGCGGGCACCGGCCTGCCCGCGGCCGGCGTCGCCCTCGCCGCGGCGTCGGCCGGCTCGATGGCCGCTTACCTGCTGCTGAGCAAGGGGGCCGCGAGCGTCGACGCCCTGGCGTACGCCCTCGTCTGGGGCGCCCTGCTCTGGGCGCCGGCCGGGATCGCGGGGAACGGCGCGGCGCTGCTGCGGCCGCCGGTGCTGCTCGCCGGGCTCGCGGTGGCGGTCCTGACGGCGGTGCTGCCGTATTCGCTGGAGTTCGCGGCGCTGCGGCGGGCGCCCACCCGCGTGGTGAGCGCCCTGGCCGGTCTCGAACCCGCGGTCGCCGCGGTGGCCGGCGTCGTGGTCCTGCACGAGTTCCTGTCCCTGCCCGCGTGGCTCGGCGTCGGCTGCGTGGTGACGGCGGCCGTCGCGATCAGCGGGCAGTCACGGCGCGAGCCCCAGCTGGGTGCGGACGGCGTGCTCGTCCCAGAGCGTCCACCGGTCGGTGAACCGGCCCGCCGGGCCGATCCGGTAGATGTCGACAACGTTCACCCGCAGGCGGGCGCCCGTCGCGGGCGGTAGGCCCGCGTAGGCCGCGCCGGTGTGCGTGCCGGTGACGGTGAGCCGCTGGGCCAGCGTGGTGCCCTCGACGACCTGCTGGTCGGTGTGCGCGCGCAGGTCGGGGAACGCGCGGCGGATGCCGGTGACGAACTCGGCCAGCTCCGCGGGCCCGGTCGTGCGGTCGGCCACGGCGAGGTACTGGACGTAGGCGGGGTCGACGAGCTCGTCGATGACCGCCAGGTCACCCTGGTTGTACAGCTCTTCGGTGATTCTGCGGGCCCGCGCCCGGATCTCGTCGGGAGTCATGGCCGCCAGCCTCGCGCCCGGCGCCCGACGGGACCACGACGTCCGCTCACCGTCGCCTTGACACATCGGGCCGCGGCGTGCCGACTTACTGCCGTGAGCTTTTCCGCCCTTCTCAAGCGGCTGCGGCTGGCCGCCGGCCTGACCCAGGAGGCGCTCGCCGAGCGCGCCGGGGTGAGCCCGCGCGCGGTCAGCGACCTCGAACGCGACCCGCGCCGCGTCCCGCGGCTGGACACCGTGCGCCTGCTCGCCGACGCGCTGGCGCTGGCCGGGCCCGACCGGGCCGCGCTGCTGGCCGAAGCCCGCCCGGCCGGTCCGCCGCCCGTGGCCGCCCCGCCCCGGCTGCTGCCCCCGCTGATCGGGCGCGCCGGGGTGGCCGCCGCGCTGGTGGAGCTGCTGGAGCGCGGCGAGACGCGGCTGCTGACGCTGACCGGGCCCGGCGGCGTCGGCAAGACACGGCTCGCGCTCGACGTCGTCGAGACGGTCCGCCCGCGGTATCCGGACGGCGCGTTCTTCACCGACCTCGCGCCCCTGCGCAACCCGCGGCAGGTCGTCGCCGCGATCGCGCAGGCGGCCGGGCTCGACGAACGCGGGCCGGTCCCGGCAGGCGACCGCCTGGCCGCGGCGTTCCGTGCCCGGCGGGCGATCCTGCTGCTGGACAACTTCGAGCACCTGACCGAGGCCGCCACCGACGTGCTGGACCTGCTGGGCGCGTGCCCGGAGCTGACGGTGCTGGTCACCAGCCGCGTCCCGCTGCGGGTCCGGGCCGAGCGCCAGTACCGGATCGCGCCGCTGGAACCGGACCCGGCCGTCCGGCTGTTCACCGAGCGGGCGGCCGCCGCGGGCGTGTCGCTCGAAGCGGACGAGACGGTCGAGCGGATCTGCCGCAGGCTCGAAGGCCTGCCGCTGGCGATCGAGCTGGCCGCCGCGCGCACCCGCGTGCTGCCGCCCGCGGTCCTGCTCGAGCGCCTCGCACCCCGGCTGCCGATGCTGGTCGGCGGCCCGCGTGACCTGCCGGACCGGCAGCGCACCATGCGTGACGCGATCGGCTGGAGCCACCAGCTGCTGTCCCCGCCGGCACAGGCGCTGTTCCGCACGCTGTCGGTGTTCGCAGGCGGCTGCCCGCTCGCGGCGGTCGACGACCTGGACACGCTCACCGAGCTCGTCGAGGCAGGCCTGGTCACCCCCGGCCCGGACGGCCGTCTCGGCATGCTGGAGACGATCCGGGAGTACGGCAGGGAAAAGCTGCGCGAGGCGGGCGAAGAAGACGCCGCCGTGGCCCGGCACATCGCGTTCTTCGCGGACCTGGCGGCCCCAGCGGAGTCCGAAAAGGACAATCTGCGCGCGGCACTGGACCGGGCGGTCGCGCGGGGCGACGGCGCCCACGCGTTCCGGCTGTGGGTCGCGCTGTCCGGGTACTGGGCCGACCACGGCCTCCTGCACGAGGGAGTCCGCGCGGCCGAGGCGGTGCTGGCGCTGCCGGGCGAGCCGTCCGCCCGGATCCCGGTGCTGGCGGGCGCGGCGCGGATGGCGACCGAAATCTCCGCGTTCGAAGCGGCGTCGGCGTGGTGCGAACAGCTCGTCGACCTGGCGCGTACGGAGGGAACGGGCCTGGTGACGGCCCTCAACACCCGCGGCGTGCTGGCACGGCAGCTGGACCGCTACGCGGAATCCGTCGCCGACCATGAGGAGGCCCGCACGCTGGCGCAGTCCACCGGCGACCGCCCGGGCCACGCGGCGGCGCTGATCGGGCTGGCCTACACCCGGTTCTTCACCGGCCACACCGGCGAGGCGATCGGGCTGGCCGAGCAGGGCCTGGCCGAGACGAGGGCCACCCGCCCGGACCGCGACCTCGCCGACGCCCTGATCCTGCTGGCCTGGCAGGCAATGCACGCGGGCCTCCACGACCGCGCCCGCGAGCTGGGCACGGAGGGCGTGTCGGTGGCCCGCGCGATCGGCGACCGCAGCCGGATCGCCGAAGCCCTGCGCAGCCTGGGCACGAACGCCCAGCTGATGGGCTGCCACGAGGAGGCGGCCGAGGCACTGACGGAGTCCGAGAGACTCAACCGCGAACGCGGCGACGACCACACCGCCGACCAGCTCCTGGCCCACCTGGGCCACCTGGCAATGCTGACGGGAGATCTCGACGGAGCGCGCGAGAAGAGCGTGGTGGCACTGGAGTCGGCTCGCCGCCACGAGGATCTGTGGGCCACCGCGATGTCGACGACGCAGCTGGGGCACGTCGAGCTGGCTTCCGGGAGGGCGGAGCGCGCCCGGGAGCTGTTCACCGAGAGCCGGGAGCTGTTCGGCCGGATCGGCAACCCGATGTATTTGTCGTGGTGCCTGGAGGGATTGGCGGGTATCGCCCTCGGCGACGGTGACCCGTCACTGGCGGCGCGGTTGTGCGGGGAACGCGACGAGCTGCTGACCCGCCTCGACGCGCGGCTGCCGCCGATGAATCCGGCGGGGTATCAGGCGGTTCTCGACGCGCTGGAGGAACGGCCGGTGCGGTGACGCATCGGCGCGGGTGTACGGGGCGCCGAATCCGCCGGGACTGGTCCGCCGCCCGGCCCGTGAGCGCAAGGTCCCCGTACGGCCGAAGCCGCCACCACCGGCCCACCGCTCGGCCCGCCAGCGCAAGATCCCGCCCAGCCGCCCCCGCCACCGGTCCGCCCTCCGGCCCGGGAGCGCAAGGTCCCCGGGCGGCCGAGGCCGCGCGACCGGTCCGCCCGGCCCGGCCCGAGAGCGCAAGGTCCCCGCGCCGGCGAACCCACCGCGGCCGCGACCGGTCCGCCCTCCGGCCCGCAAGCGCAAGGCCCGCGCCACCGAACCCACCGCCGCCGGTGTGTCGTCTTGAACGGTGAGCGGTCGGTGGGTGTGCGTCGTGGTCCGGGGAGCTTTGCCGGATGAGGCTGGGGGCCGGTTCGCAACTCCCAGGAGGACACCATGATCCGCACTTCCGCTTTCACCACCGGCTTCGTCGTCTGTGTCGTGCTCGGGCTGGCCGATGTCGTCGGTGTGGCCGGGGTTGGCACGGATGCCGCGCCGCCGCTTGTTGTTCTTGTTCTCGGCGGTGTCTTCGGCCTTGCCACCCTGGCCGCCGCCGTTCCTGCCTGGCGGGGCAACCGCGCCGGGCGGCTCACCATCGTCGTGTCGCGGGTGCTGTCCGGGTTGCTGGCCATTCCCGCCTTCTTCGTCGATGCCCCCGCCTGGGCACGGCTCGTCGCCGCCGTCTCGATCGTGCTGACCGTGGCCGGGGTGGGGCTGATGGTCAGCGGGGCGCGGCAGCGGGCCCTGGCCCGGTGAACCGGGTTGCGGGCCCGCTCGCCGTCGGTGGGCTGGCGGGCCTGGCCTGGGCCGCCGGCCTGCGGGGGCTGATGGTCGAGGTCGCCGGGCCGGAGTCGGCCGTGCACTGGTACGGCACCTTCGTCCAGATCCTGCTGCCCGGCGTCGTCACCGGCGCGCTGTTCGGCTGGGCATGGCACGACCGGCGACGACGCTGGCTCGTCGCGGCCCCGCTGGCCTTCCCCATCGCCGTGATCGTCTCGCCCGACACCGTCACGACGATCCTCGCCGGGCAGGTGCCGTTCGCCGACGGACTCGGCGGCGGCGCCCTCGCCCTGCCGCTGTTCGGCATGGCCGGCGGCTACGCCATCGCCGGCCGCGGACCGCGCTGGCGGCGGATCGTGCTCGGCGCGTTCGCGCTCGTCCCGCTTCCGGCGTGGGCGTTCGCGAGCGCGTCGATCTCGCCCGCGCTGAGCCTCGCCACCCCGCGCGGTGCCTGGGTCGCCGCGCTGTTCTGGGCGTCGACCGCGACGCTGGCCCTCGGCTGCGCGATCCCGCTGAGGCGCACCTGACATCGCTTGCCCGTCGCTGCCGTCATCGAGACGACATTGCGTCTTCTCGACGGTCGCCACGAGTGTTACGTTCCTCCTGGTGCAGGCCGACCCGAGGAGCTGCGATGAGGCTTACTCCCAGCGCGCACACCGACTCGTTCTGCCGCGACCGGCTGCCGCCGGCCGAGCAGTGGCCACGGCTGGTGTTCGACCTGCCGGAGCTGCACTACCCGGACCACCTGAACGCCGCCACGGCCCTGCTCGACGACACCACCGCCCGCCTCGGCCCGGACCGGCCCTGCCTGCGCTCACCGCACGAGACGTGGACCTACGGCGAGGTCCTGGCCCGCGCCAACCGGATCGCGCACGTCCTGACCGCCGACCTCGGGATCGTGCCGGGCAACCGCGTGCTGCTGCGCGGCACCAACACGCCGTGGCTCGCGGCGTGCTGGCTCGGCGTCCTCAAGGCCGGGGCGGTCGCCGTCACGACGATGCCGATGCTGCGCCGCACCGAGCTGGCCAAGATCATCGACCGCGCCCGGCCGGCGGTCGCCCTGTGCGACGAGCACCTGCTCGGCGAGCTGCCACCCGGACTGCCCGTGGTGCCCTACGGCACCGAGCTGGCCGAGCGCTGCGCGCGGCACCCGGCGGACTTCGCCGACGTGCCGACCGCCGACGACGACGTCGCCCTGCTCGCCTTCACCTCGGGCACCACCGGCACGCCGAAGGCCACCATGCACTTCCACCGCGACCTGCTCGCCATCGCCGACACGTTCTCCCGGCACATCGTGCGACCGCGCGCGGACGACCTGTTCTCCGGCACCCCGCCACTGGCCTTCACCTTCGGCCTGGGCGGCCTGCTGGTGTTCCCGCTGCGCGCCGGCGCGGCCACGCTCCTGCTGGACCGCGCTACGCCCAAGGAACTGGCGTCGATCGTCGCCGAGCACGGCGTGACGGTGCTGTTCACCGCACCGACCGCCTACCGCGCGATCCTCGGCTCCGGCGACGGGCCCCTGCTGGCCGGGGTCCGCCGCGCCGTCTCCGCCGGCGAAGCGCTGCCCGCCGCCGTGGCCGAGCAGTACCGCGAGGTCACCGGCCGTCCGCTGATCGACGGCATCGGCAGCACGGAGATGCTGCACGTCTTCATCTCCGCGGCCGACGCCGATGCCCGCCCCGGCCGGACCGGCAAAGCCGTTCCCGGCTTCCGCGCCGCCGTGCTCGGCCCCGACGGCCGTCCGGTGCCCGACGGCACGCCCGGGCTGCTCGCGGTGCAGGGCCCCACCGGGTGCCGCTACCTCGGCGATCCCCGCCAGACCGGCTACGTGCGCGACGGCTGGAACATCACCGGCGACACCTACGTCCGCGAGCCCGACGGCTACTTCCGGTTCGTCGCGCGCAGCGACGACATGATCGTCTCTTCCGGTTACAACATCGCCGCTCCCGAGGTCGAAGAGGTACTGCTGGCCCACCCGGACGTCGCCGAATGCGCGGTCGTCGGCACCCCGGATCCGGACCGGGGCGCGGTCGTGACCGCCTTCGTCGTCCTGCGGCCCGGCCTCACCCCGGGCCCGGACGTCGTGCACGCCCTGCAGGAGCACGCCAAAGCCGTTGCCGCGCCGTACAAGTACCCGCGCCGGGTGCGGTTCCTGGACGCGCTGCCGCGCAACGCGAGCGGGAAGCTGCAGCGCTTCCTGCTCCGCGAGCTTTGACGGGGGTGACGGGCCCGCTGCCGAGGTGGGGTGGCGGTGGGCCCGTCACGTGTGGGGGGTGCCGGGGACATGCCTCCATCGTAGCCGAAGATTCGAACATCTGTTCACGTCCATTCGAGTGGATTCCGGCTACGAACCGTCACCAAGACACGGGATTTCCCCATCGCCACAACACTTCCGAGTGACACGAAGTCCTCAATGGACACTCACGGAGCACGGCAAACGCCACCACTCCCCGGGACGGCACCCGGTCACGCACCCGCCGCGCCGCCGCGGGCCGGATCGCCCGCGCCCGCGTCCCCGCGCGGTAGAACTCTGACCTGCACCGCAGGACGTCACCCTGGCGTGCCGCCGAGGCGGTGACGGACGCGAAAGCCCGACCCCATAAAGTCTTCGCGCAGCCATCCGGAGGTGAACGCCCGAGTGCCCGAGGTCGACTACTACGAGGTGCTCGGCATCCGCCGGGACGCCACGGCGGCCGACGTCAAGTCGGCGTACCGCAGGCTGGCCAAGACCATGCACCCGGACGGCGGCGGCACGGTCGGCACGTTCCGGCTGCTCCGCGAGGCCTACGACGTCCTGAGCGATCCCGTGGCCCGCGCCCGCTACGACTCCGGCGGCGCGAAGGTGGTGCCCGTCCCGGTCCGGCCCCGGCCCCGGCGCCGCTTCGGGGACGAGCCGGGCTTCGTCCCCGACCTGCCCGACCTCGACGCCGAAGACCTGAGCTGGTGGCACTTCGCCGGCGAGGACACCCGGATGCGGCACGGCCGCCGCCGCGGGCCGGGGCACACGCCGGTGGTCGCCGCGGTGGCCGGGATGGTCCTGGTCCTGCTGCCGCTGCTCACCGGGGTCGAGTTCTCCCCGCCGGTGCTCATCGTCTGGCTGCTGCTGACCGCGGGCACCGCACTGCTGGTCCAGCGGCTGGCACGCGCCTACCTGCGCACGGTCCGCGCCCGCGAGGCCTACGCCGAGGAGTTCGGCGGCCGCACGGTCTTCGGCACGCCCGGCACCGAGCGCGACGAGCTGGCCGAGCGGCTCACCGCCGACCTGCTGGAGGGCTACCTGACCCGGCTGCCGGGCGCCCGGATCTTCCACGGGCTCGCCTGGCCCGGCTCGGTGTTCGCCGACGTCGACCACGCGGTGCTGTGCGGGAAGCGGCTGGTGCTCATCGAGTCGAAGCTGTGGCTGCCCGGGCACTACGAGACCGCCGGGGACGGCAGGCTGCTGCGCAACGGCAGGCCGTTCCGCGGCGGCGGCAGCCGGCTGGCCGAGAGCCTCGCCGCCTACCGCGACCTGCTGCCGGGCGTGGCGCTGCGCGGCGCGATGATCGTGTACCCGAGCCGCAGCGGCGAGGTGACCACGGCCGACCCCGGCGACCTGCCGGTGGCGCCGATGACGCCGGAGACGTTCCTGCACGAGATCGGCGAGTGGCTGGCCGCCGATCCGTCCACTGTGGACCACGAGACGCTGCGGACGATGCGCGACCAGGTCGTCGGCGGAGGCGGCCGGGCAGCGTGATCCGTGGCAGCTGCGGGAAAGCCGTGAATGGCCCATTCACGGACTTGAAGTCCCTCAATGTGCCATTCACGGACTTGCCATGGGTCGGCGCGGCGGGATGAGTCCCGCAGCGACGCTGGCCACGGTCCTGCTGGCCTACCTCCCGGCGGCGGTCTCCCCCGGCCCCAACTTCGTCCTCATCGCACACACCGCCGCGGCCGGGACCCGGCGGGCCGCGGTCGCCGTCGCCCTCGGTGTCGTCGCCGCGGGCGGGCTGCTGGCCGCGGTCGCGGTCTTCGGGCTGGGTTCGGTGCTGGCCCGGGCGCCGTGGCTCGCGACAGCGCTGAAGATCGCCTGCGGCGGTTACCTCGCCTGGCTCGGCATCCGGCTGTGGCTGCGGGCGCACGCACCGGAAAACGCGCCACCCGCGGGCCACCGCAACGCTTTCCGCCAAGGCGTCCTCAGTAACCTGACCAACCCCAAGGCCGCCGCGTTCTTCGGCAGCGTCCTCACCGCCACGCTGCCGCCCACCGAGCCCACGGCCGTCAAGGCCGCCGCCGTCGGGCTCATCGTCGCCGCCTCGGCCACCTGGCACCTCACCGTCGCCCTGCTGTTCTCCTCCCCCGCCACGCAACGCTGGTACGCGCACGCCAAACCGGTCCTCAACCGTGTCGTGGGCACGGTTCTCGTCGTCCTCGGCGTCATCCTGGCCATGACGCCGTGAAGGCCTCCCCGCAGCGCGAGGAGGCCTCCACGAAACGAACGAACGGCTACCGGACCCCGCCCGAAGCACGCTGCTTCTGCGCGTGCGCGGACCGGGTGCAGACCTCGCCGACATCGACCGTCTGGCCGCGGTCGACGTAGACGTCCGCCACGCCGACGAGCTTGCCGCCCGGCGACGAGCAGGTCAGCTGGTAGGCCTCCTTCGTGCCGTACGTCGGCGGGATCGGCGACGCGAACGACACGTCCCCGGTCCAGTCGTCGACGGCGTTCGGGTCGGCCTGGTCGTAGTTGACCACCACGGCCTTGTAGTCACCGGCAGGCGGGTCGAACAGCACGGCGTGCTCGGACGTCGTGCCGCCGTTGGCCGACGAGCTGACCAGGTTGCCCGCCGAGTCGTAGACGTACAGGTCCCAGTCGGTCCTGCTGTTGGCCCAGCTGATGTTGACGCTGAACTTCCCGTTGTCCACCTTCGGCAGGCCGTCGACGTGGAAGGTGAACGAGTCGCCCGCCGGGTCGGCCGGGTAGTTCTGGTTGATCGGCGGCACCCCGGCCGGGTTGGCGACCGGGTAGCCCGCCTGCGCCGGGCCCTGCGGGGTGCGCCCGTACCGGCCGGCCACGTACGGCCGGGTCGACGGGTTGACCGACCAGGCGAACCGGCCGCCACTGGCGGTGAACTTCGAGTTCAGGTCGTCGGTGATGTAGATCGGCGGCTTGGTGCTGCCGTCGGGCTGCAGCACCGGCGACGTCGGCGTCTGGAACGTCTTGTGCAGCTTGAGCTGGTAGCCCTTGGGCGCCGAGCCGATCAGCGTCGAGTGCTGCTGCGGGTCGGCCGCGTTGCCCAGCATGTCCAGGAACGCCTGGCGGTTGCCGCCCTTGCCTGCCCCGGCCGCGGGGGCCAGGCCTTCGTACTCGGCGACGACGCTGTCGGCGTACGGCCCGTGGAAGCCGTTGCCGCCCACCTCGATGGTGAAGCCCCAGCCGCCGGTGGCCCAGTACGACCAGTCCTCGGTGGTGCCGGTGGTGTCGTAGAGCGCCCAGCTCGGCTCGCTGGTGTAGCCGTTGCGCGAGGCCAGCTTGTCGCCGAGGGCCTTGTACTGCGGCTCCTCCAGCGGCGGGCGGACGTCGGCCACGCCCGGCGGGCGCAGCACCAGCGCGGCGACGGTGTGCATCGTGATCAGGTTGGTCACCTGGCGCGAGGACACGATCGAGCGCACGTTGCGGACCTCGGGCTCGCTGAACGGCGCGGACCCCCGGAAGGTGTCGCCGCTCCAGGCCAGCTCGGCGCCGGCGCCGCCCCAGAAGCCGCCGTAGTTGCGGTTCGGGTCGGTACCGCGGACACGGCCACCCGGGTTCGCCTTGCACACGCCGGTCGCGAACTGCGGCGGCGAGTCGTTGACGTTGCAGTTCTTGCGCTTCATTTCGTAGTCGAAGCGCGTGAAGTCGCCCTTGGGCTCGGCCTCTCGGGAGATCTCGAAGCCGTCCGGGTTGATGATCGGCACGACGATGTTGCGCGTCTTGCTCACCATGCCGCGGATGGCCGCGTCCCGCGAATAGCCGTTGACCAGCTCGTACGCCCATTCCATGACGTGCTCGCCTGCCGGCCACTCGCGGGCGTGGTGCACGCCCATGGTGAAGTTCACCGGCTTGCCGTCGGTGATGTTCTTGACGTCCGTGGCGATCTCGACGCCGACGACGTCACGGCCTTCCCACGTCGATTCCGGCATGGTGAACGCCGAGACGATCGCCGGGTTCTTGCGGGCCAGCTCCTTGAGCTCGTAGTTGTACTCGTAGAGGTGCCGGTAGCTGGTGCGCCCGGAGGGCAGCGCCGACGCGGCGGTCTTCGCGGCGTACTCGCGGTCGGTCTTCGCGTCCTGGACCGACTTGGCCGACAGGTCGGCCTCGAGGACCTTCGCCTTGAAGCCGCTGCCGGCGAGGGTCTTGCGGTCGGCGTCGTCGGCGAGCACGACCTCGACGCCGGTCGCGTCGCCCTTCTCGGTGACGTCGAGGCCGAGGGCGGTCAGCTTGGCCTTGTCGGCGCGCGTGGGCGTCTCGACGCGGACGAGCTGGGCCTTCTGCGTGCCGGTCGGCGTGCCCTGCGGGGTCAGCGCCAGGAAGTCGACGCCGAGCTGGGCCTGCCCGGCCGGGCCGGCGTACCGGCAGCCCTGGACGACCAGCTGCTGGCCCTTCTTCACGAAGCTTTCGGCGAGTTCGCGAGTGCGCAACGCCGTCGACGCGGCGACGACGGCACCGGTGGCCTTGTCGAACACGGCGACGTCCCAGTCGCCTTCGGCGCCCTGCACCGGCTTGAGGCGGGCTTGGACCAGACCGTCCACGGTGGACGTCAGCTCCCGGCTGTCGGTGCCCGCGGTGCCCTTGGGCAGCACTTTCGCGAAGCACGAGCGCGCGACCGCCTTGTCGGCACGCAGGATGTTCTGCGCCGCGCCGGCCGTGCCCGACGGCAGCGCGACGAACGTGCCGGCCAGTGCGACGGCCGAAGCCAGCATCACCAGCCGTCTTGGTGAATTCCCCACAGGAAAGGACCTCCTTGACCGAGGCCGGCACGCCACGGACGTACCGGTAGCGAGTGACCATAATGGAGGAAATCCGGCCGCGGTAACCGCCGTAAGTCGTACCCGGTTCAGGCCGGGCGTGTCCGGAAAGCCGGTTTCACCGGGAGTTCAACTGCCGGTCGGCTACTGTCGGCTCATGGTCACGGTCCCTGCGCGACGGGTTTCGGTCGCGGTCTCGCTGACGGGTGTCGCCGCGCTGGTCCTCGGGGCCGCGCTGGTGCTGCTGCTGCAGGTCATCCCGCCGACCGACGCGATCAGCCCGACCCGCCGCACGATCAGCGAATACGGCCTGTCCGACCACAAGTGGGTCTTCGACCTCGCAGTCATCCTGGTCGCGCTGGGCTCGGCCGCCGGGCTGGCGGTGCTGGCCCGGCAACGGCGGCTGCCGCTGCCCGCGGCGATCTTCGGGACACTGTGGACAGTCGGGCTGCTGGTCATCGTGGCGTTCCCGAAGCCGGACTGGGCGACGGTCTCGCACGCGGACTTCGGCGGCACGCTGCACCGGATCGCGAGCGTGGTGGCGTTCGTGGCGCTGCCGCTGGCGGTGCTGGCCGCGGCGCGGACGGCGTTCCCCGCCTCCCCCGGGCGGCGATGGCTGGCGCGGGTGCTGGCGATCGTGTCGCTGGGCTGGTTCGCGGTGATCCTCGGCGCGGTCGTGGTGGCGGCGCTGGAGGACGGCCGCTGGTGGACACTCATCCCGCTGGGCCTGGTGGAACGCGGGATGGCGCTGACCGAGCTGGTCGCGCTGGGCGTGCTGCTCGCCCCGGTGGGCGAACCACGCTGAGAAAGGGGATGCCGGTGCTCGCAGGAGCCCTGAACCGGACGAAACCGCTGATCAGGTGGAGTATCGGCCATGCGCTGCCGCGGACACTGCTGCGCCGCGAAGCCCGGCGCGGCGACCTGCAGGGCCGGATGGTGGTCGCCGCCGCCGAAGGCCGCGACCTGACCGGGCTGTTCGAGGAGATCCGCGCCGCGGGCCCGCTCGCCCGGACCCGCTTCGGCTGGACGACGACCACGCACGCCGCGGTCCGGGAAGTGCTGTCGAGCGAGGACTTCCGCGTCGGCATCACCGTCTCCGACGGCTCGGCGCTCGGCCGCCTGGCCACCTGGTCGGCGGGCGGGCACCTGCACCCGGTGCGGCCGCCGTCGCTGCTCGCGGTCAACCCGCCCGAGCACACGCGCTACCGCAAGCTCGTCACCGGCGTGTTCACCGCGCGCGCCGTCGAGCAGCTGCGCGGGCGCGTGCAGGAGATCGCCGACAGCCTGCTGGACGCCCTCGACCCGGGCGCCCCGGTGGACCTGGTCGAGGCGTACTGCGGCCTGCTGCCGGTGACGGTGATCAGCGAGATCCTCGGCGTGCCGCGGTCCGACCTCGGCAAGGTGCTGTCGCTGGGCGCGGCCGCCGCGCCGAGCCTCGACCTCGGCCTGGGCTGGCGCACGTTTCGCGACGTCGAGACCGCGCTCACCGAGTTCGACACGTGGCTCGGCGAGCACCTCGGCCACCTGCGCCGCCATCCGGGCGACGACCTGTTCAGCAAGCTCGTCGCCGCCCGCGACGACGGTGTCGGCCTCACCGAGACGGAGCTGAAGTCGACCGCGGGCCTGGTGCTGGCGGCCGGTTTCGAGACGACCGTCAACCTGCTCGGCAGCGGCATCGCCCTGCTGGCGAACGCGCCGGAGCAGCTCGCCGTGCTGCGTGAGCGGCCGCAGCTGTGGGGCAACGCGGTCGAGGAGGTGCTGCGGTACGACCCGCCGGTGCTGCTGACCGGCCGCCTGGCGGCGCGCGACACCGAGGTCGCCGGGGTGCCGCTGCCCCGCGGGGCGCTGGTGACCACGGTGCTGGCGGGGGCGAACCGCGACCCGGCGGTCTTCCCCGACCCGGCCACGTTCGACGTCACCCGGGACGGCGCGCGCGACCACGTGTCCTTCGGCGCCGGCCGCCACCACTGCCTGGGCGCGTCGCTGGCACGCATGGAGGGCGAGATCGGGCTGCGCACGATCTTCGAGCGGTTCCCCGGCCTGCGCGTGCTGCCCGGCGGCCGCCGCCGCGAGACGCGGATCCTGCGCGGGTACGAGAACCTGCCCGCGGTGCTGGGGAGTTAGCGGAGCCGTTCGTGCAGCGCGGCCATCCGGGCGTCGAGGTCGGCGGCGGTCCGGGCGGCCTCGGCCAGCTCGCCGGCGAAGTCCTCCGGGACGCGGTCGCGGTACTTGTAGGAGAGCTTGTGCTCGACGGCCGCCCAGAAGTCCATGGCGATCGTGCGGAGCTGGACCTCGACCTTGACCTTTTCGACGCGGTCGGAGAGGAACACCGGGATCCGGACGATGAGGTGCAGGCTGCGGTAGCCGTTGGCCTTCGGCCGCGCGATGTAGTCCTTGGTGCGCAGCAGTTCGACGTCGTCCTGCGCGGTGAGCATCCGCGCGACGGCGTGCACGTCGGAGACGAAGGGGCAGACGACCCGCACCCCGGCGATGTCGTCGAGCGCCGCGGCCGCGGCGACCCAGTCGCCGCCCAGCCCCCGCCGCCGCACCTTCTCCTTGATGGCTTCCGGCCGCTTCACCCGGCTGGTGATGTGCTCGATCGGGTCGTGCCGGTGGACGAAGTCGAACTCCTCGCTGAGGATCCGCAGTTTCGTCATCAGCTCTTCGATGGCGAACTTGTACATCAGGAGGAAGCGCGGGAGCTGCCCGGCGATGGCCAGCTCGTCGGCCGCCTCGCGCAGGTCCCCGGCCGCCGGATCGGTGGTCACTGAAGCCTCGTGCTGTCGTCGGTCGTGGTCCGAGCGCCAGGGTACTGCGCTCCACCCCGTCAACGACCGGCGACTCGGCGGAGTTCCCCCCAGGGACAGCAGCCGCGCACCATCCACAGTGGACGGCACAGCGACCGGGCACTTGATGTTGTGCAGAACATTGACGGCCGTCACGCTGATGACTAGCGTTAGGGCCCGCGTCACCCGTCGTCCCCCCGGGACGAACCTGCTCTCCCCGCCGCACGCCCCCGACGACGAGGGTGGACCTCCATGAGCACTCAGCTCCGCAGAGCGGTCGCGTCCAGCTTTCTCGGCAGCCTGATCGAGTACTACGACTTCCTCCTCTACGCCACCGCCAGCGCGGTGGTCTTCGGCAAGGTCTTCTTCGCCGACCTCGATCCGGCGCTGGCCACGGTCGCCAGCTTCGGCACCTTCACCACCGGCTACCTCGCGCGCCCGCTCGGCGGACTGCTCTTCGGGCACTTCGGCGACCGGCTGGGCCGCAAGCGGATGCTCGTGCTGACCATGACGCTGATGGGCGTGTCGAGCTTCCTCATCGGGCTCCTGCCCGGCTACGCCGAAATCGGGCCCGCCGCCCCGCTCGGCCTGGTCCTGCTCCGCGTGGTCCAGGGCATCTCCGTCGGCGGCGAATGGGGCGGCGCCGTGCTGATGTCCGCCGAACACGCGCGGTCGCGCCGCGGCCTGTGGGCCGGGTTCACCAACGCCGGCGCGCCGAGCGGCATGGTCGTCTCGACGCTCGCCATGTCCGGCACCGCCGCGCTCACCTCCGAGGCCGACTTCCTCGCCTGGGGCTGGCGGATCCCGTTCCTGCTCAGCATCGTCCTGCTCGGCATCGGCCTGTTCGTCCGCTCCCGCGTCGACGAGACACCCGCGTTCGTGGCCGCGCCCAAGGAAAAGCGGCTCCCGGTGGTGGCCGTCCTGCGTGACCACCCGCGCGTGCTGCTGCTGGGCATCGGCGTCGGGCTCGCCGCGTTCGTCGTCCAGGCGACGCTGACCACCTTCGTCCTCGCCTACGGCGTCCAGCACGGACATCCGCGCCAGGAAGTGCTCAACGCGCTCACGCTGTCCTCAGCCTGCGCGGTGGCGGGCATCCTGCTGTGGTCGGCGC
This sequence comes from Amycolatopsis melonis, assembly GCF_040064235.1. Taxonomy (NCBI): domain Bacteria; kingdom Bacillati; phylum Actinomycetota; class Actinomycetes; order Pseudonocardiales; family Pseudonocardiaceae; genus Amycolatopsis; species Amycolatopsis melonis. The sequence goes on along the minus strand of NZ_JBDZYD010000004.1, from coordinate 178,406 downwards.
TGTCCGACCGGATCGGCCGCCGCCCGGTCGTGCTGGCCGGCGTGGTCGTCATGGCGGTCTTCGGGTTCGTGCTGTTCCCGATGGTCCGCAGCGGCAGCGGCCTGGCACTGGTCCTCGCACTCGTCATCGGCCAGGGCGTGATTCACCCGATGATGTACGGCCCGCTCGCCGCGCTCTACTCCGAGTTGTTCAGCACCGGCAGCCGGTACACCGGCGCGTCGCTCGGCTACCAGCTCGCCGGGCTCGGCGCCGGGTTCGCGCCGCTGATCTTCGCCGAGCTGCAGCGCGCCAGCGGCGGCGGCTCGACGACGCCGGTGTCGTGGACCATCGCCGCGTTCTGCCTGCTGTCCGCCGTCTGCGTGCTGGCCCTGCGGGAAACCCACCGCAGCACGCTCACCCCGGACGTGGCGGCCTCGGCCGCCCGCCACGAAGGCCAGTCGGTGCCGAAGCCGTAGCCGGTCAGGCCGGCGTGACGTCACCGGGTGGCCGTCCGGCGGTGAGCCGGACGGTGAACCCGGTGTCGTCGCGGTGCAGGGTGACCTGGCTGCAGATCTGGTGCGCGATCCACAGCCCGCGGCCGCCGATGTGGCGGTCGGCGGGCAGGAGGCCGGCGAACGGGTCGCCGACGCCGTCCCCGGTGTCGTGCACGGTGACGACCATTTGGCCGGGGCCTGCCCAGAGCCGGAACCGGACCGGGGGACGGCCGTGGCGCAGGGCGTTGTCGACGATCTCGCTGACCGCCAGGACGAGGTCGTCCAGCTCGGCGGCGGGCAGGCCGGTCCGGTCGAAGTCCAGCACGGCGCGGCGGGCGGCCGGTGGCTGCGGGTCGATCAGCTCGACCAGCGGCGCGGTCTGCTGGACCGGGTACGGCGTCATCGGCTGCGGGGCCGCGAGGAACGCCACCGGGTCGACGTAGCCGGCGTTGACGTGGTGGCCGCCGTCGGGCGTGGCGAGGAACGGGTGGGTGCGGGCGACGTCGTCGAGCACCTGCCGCGGCGTGGTGCGCGTGTCGTAGGCGCACATGCTGCGCAGCGGGAACTCGTCGTAGGCGTGGTTGACCGCGGCCTCGTAGCGGGCCCACGAACTCCAGTCGGCGCCGATCGCGGCGGCCGGGATCTCGCCGAAGATGCGGATGCCGGTGGCGCCGCCGCCGACCAGCCGGGCCATCAGGTCGCGGTAGGACCTGATGGCCGCGGCCGGCCGCACGTAGACGTCCTCGATGATCAGGTAGTGGGTGCCCGCGGACCGCGGCAGCGCGGCCCGCACCAGCTCGGCCCGCCGGGGTTCCAGGGACACGACGGTCGGCTCCCCCGCGGCGATCCCCTTCTCGAGGAACGGCACGACGACGGCGAGCAGTTCCGCGTCGGAGGTGTAGTGGACGGCGGCGTGGTCGTACCCGCGCTGGTCGGTGGCGGTCACGCGTGCTCCACGCGGACACGGGCGAGGTCGAGCAGCTCGACCAGGCGGGCGGCGGTCGACAGCCGCGTGCGCAGGACGACCGTGGCGGCGCGGCTTTCGGCGTAGTCCGCCAGGTCGAGCAGGCTGCGGTGGTCGACGAAGGTCAGCCCGCCCGCGTCGAGCACGATGGTTCCCCCGGCAGGCTGCAGGTCCGCGCGCTCCAGCGCCCGGGGGAACACCTGACGGACCCTCATGTCCAGCTCTCCGTCCAGCGCGGCCGCACAGCCGCCGCGCGCATGACCGTGCAGGTGGAACGATGTCACACCCTCGGAAGCACGGGAGTGCAGGCAGGCCAGCTCGGCGACGGCCTGCTCGCCGAGTTCGCCCACGTCGTAGCCGCACATCGCGGTCATCGGATGGGCCGCCATGTAGTGGTCCGCCAGGTGCTCGTAGCGGGCGAACGCGTCCAGCTGGGCCGGTGTGCGCGCCAGCGACGTCACCTCGGCGGCGACCCGCAGGCCGGTGTAGCCCGCGGCCAGCGCCGCCTCCGTCGCCGTGGCGTAGCGCCCGACCTGGGCCGCGGGGTCGACGACGGTCCCGGCGGGATAGGCCGAGTCCACCGGCGACAGCTGCAGGGCACCGCGGCGGACGTGCTCGTCGAACGTCGGGGTGCCCAGGTGCGCCGCGAGGGCACCGGGATCACCGGAAGCGACGTAGAGGACGCGTTCCCCCGCGGCCAGCCCCTCGGCGAGGAACTCCCCGGCGCGTTCGGCGAACTCGTGCCGTCGCCGGAAAGCCCAGCACACGTGGCTGCGCTCCGGTCGGGTCGGCATCTGCACGGTCCGACCATACGCCGGTGCCCTCAGTGACGGTCGGCCTCGCGGGCGAGGAACTCCGCGACCGCGCGGTCGGGCACCGGTCCCTCGGTCACCGGGACGCCCGCCACGCGCAGGTGCGCGGCGAACTCCGCCGACTTCGCACCGCCGTTGCCGACGAGGAACGGCGGTGCGCCCGCCGCGGGGTACGCCAGGGGGCTCGCGGACCGGCCCGGTGCCAGGAACGCCCGCACCCGCGACGGCAGGTCCGGCCCGGCGAGGTCCGCGGGTGCCGACAGCGCGGCGACCGCCTTGAGCGGCACGGTTCCGGTGACGCCGAGCAGGGCCGCCAGCGTGCCGCCCGCCCCGGTACCGGCCACGGTGATCCGCGCGGGGTCGACGTCCAGCGCGGCGGCGTGGGCCACGAGGAACCGGACCGCGCAGCGGGCGTCGTCGAGCGGGGACGGCCACGGCGCCGCGGGCGCGAGCCGGTAGTCGATCGAGGCGACGGTGAACCCGTGTGCCGTCAGCTCCGCGCGCAGCGGCCCGGACCGCGACCCGGTGACCAGCTCGCCTGCGCCACCGGCCTTGCGGTTGCCCACGATGAGGCCGCCGCCGTGCAGGAAAAGGGCCACCGGGGACGGCCCGGGAGCGCCGGGGCGGGCCAGGTCCATCGCGAGCGGGACGCCGCCGGGGCGGCAGTACTCGACCGTGCCGCCGTCGAGCAGGGCCGACGCCCCGGTCCCCCGGATGCCGTCGCCCGCCGCGACGGTGCCCGCCGCGCCCACCGCGAGCACCAGCAGCAGCACCGGGAACAGCACGATCCACGCCGCCACCCGGCGGACCGCCGGCGGCCACGGGTGCGCCCGCCGCCGCGCCACGACCAGGAACCCGGTCACGGCGACGACCTGCAGCCCGGCGGCCACGTAGTCGGTGAAGCCGACCACGGTGTCCGCCGGTTGCCAGGGATCGAGCCGCGTGAACAGGTCCAGCGGCCGGCTGAGCACCCACAGGCCGAGCGCGGCCGTCGCGGCGAGTGCTGCGAAGCGGGCGGTCCGGCGGGTGGGCCTGCCGAGCACCGCGACGACAGCCCCGAGTTCCACCAGGGCGACGGCGCCGAACTCCATCGCGTAGAGCTGCCAGACCCGCCAGAGCGCGGGCACCGCGGCCGCCGGGATCAGGGCACCGCCGAGCGCGGCGAAAGCGGCCGTGACCAGCACGGGACCACGGCGCAGCGGCGGCGGATCCGCCGACGGCGCGCGGTAACCGCGGCGCTGCCCGTCGACGACCTTCATCCCGCCAGTGTCACCCCGGACGTCCGCGCGTCGCCACGGCTACCGCGGCGCGTAGCACTCGGCGAGCGCCCCGAACGCCGCCTTCGGCTCCCACGGCACGCCCGGGAACGTCTGTCCCGTCCCGTTTTCGAGGACCTTCACCACGCCCCAGCTCGCCATGTCGAGGTCCGCACGGGGATCCGCGCGATGCACCAGCCCGTAGCAGGCGAACGTGCACGCGAACGCCGCGTCGACGCCTTCCTCGGTGAACACCTCCAGCAGCTCGCGGAAGTACCGGGCCTGCTCTTCCTCGTCGCGGACGTATTCGCCGTCGAGCCGCACCGGGATTTCGCCGTCGTACTCGATGATCTCGCCGCTGCGCGCGCCGCGGTCGGCCGCGCCCCGGTAGGGCGTCACCCCGAATTCGGTGATCGCCACCGGCTTGCCCGCCGCCACCAGCGTCCGGATGCCTTCGCGGTAGACGTGCGCGACCTCCTTCGACCGGTGTGCGTCGACCGACACGATGTCGAACGGCGCCCAGTCGACGCGCTCCAGCGGCACCGCCGCGTAGGTGATCCGGCCGCCGAACCGGGCCCGGACCTGCTGCACCACCCGGGCCAGGAAGGCGTTGACACGCGCCGGGAGCCCGGCGACGAGGTCACGCGAGGCGATCAGGTTCGCCACGCGTCCGGCGATGCCGTCGCCGGGCAGGAAGCCGTGGCAGAACAGGCTCAGCTCGGCGCCGGCGACGAACACGACCTCGGCGCCGTCCGCGCGCAGGCGCTCGGCCCGCTCGGCGCCGTCGGCGAGCAGAGCGAGGACCTCGTCCGGGTGAAGATCCCACGGGAACGGCGAGAACCACACCTCCAGCCCCAGCGCGGCCGCCTCGCGGGCGGCGAACTCGATCCGGTCGAGGTCGGTGCCGATCAGCCGGACCGCCGTGCAGTGCAGGGCGTCGCGGATGATCGTCAGCTCGCGCCGGACCAGGCCGGGCTCGAAGGGGCGGTTGAACCGGCCGCCGCGTTCGAAGCCGGTGTCGTAACCGATGCCCTGGGCACGCATGCGGGCTCCTCTCGATAGGGTACGGTACGTACCGTACTCTCCCGGTTCGGTAGGGTGCGTTACAGGAGGGCTGATGACGAAGACCCGGCGCCGGGGTGCCGAGCTGGAAGAGGCGATCCTGCGTGCGGCCGCGGACGAACTCGCCGAGTCGGGGTACGCCGGGCTGACCATCGAGCGGGTCGCCCAGCGCGCGGGCACCAACAAGAACGCGATCTACCGCCGCTGGCCGCACCGGGCCGCGCTCGGCGTCGCCGCCTACAGGAACCTGGCCGCCGACCGGCTCCGGCCACCCGACACCGGCAGCCTCCGCGACGACGCACTGGCGTTGCTGCGCGCGGTCAACTGCGGTCTGTCCTCGCCGGCGGCCCGGGTCCTGCGCGGCCTCCTCGCCGGGGTCGGCGACGACCCGGACCTGCTGGGACGGTTGCACGAGCAGGCCGCCGAAGGAGCCGCGAGCGCCTGGCTGGCGGTCGTGGACCGGGCAGTGGAGCGGGGTGAAGCACGTCCGGTGAAGGGGCGGGTCGCGACCGTCGCACTCGACCTGCTGCGCCACGAATATCTCACCCGCGGACTGACCACAGTGGACGATGCGGTGATTGTGGAGCTGGTCGACGAAGTCTTTCTGCCCCTCGTGCGGCGGCAGCCGTGAACACGCGGACAGCCCGCCACGACCGAGCTGGCCGACGAAATCCTCCTCCCCTCGTGCGGCGGCGCCCGTGAACGCACGCATCGCCCGCCACGACCGCGTCTCGGCCGCACTGGCGGAGCTGGACCACCGGCAGCTCACCGCCCTGCTCGACTCGGCGTCCCCGCTCGGCGCCGGGATCGGCGGCACCACCTGGCGGCTGACCGCCGAGGGCGGGCCGGTGTTCGTGAAGCGAGTCGCCCTCACCGACGTCGAGCGGCGCCACGAGGGGTCGACCGCCGACCTGTACGGGCTGCCGCCGTGGTCGCACTACGGTGTCGGCTCCGCCGGCGGTGGCGCGTGGCGGGAGCTGGCCGCGCACCGCCTGGCCAGCGACTGGGTCCACAAGGGACAGTGCGGGAACTTCCTGCTGCTGCACCACTGGCGGGTCCTGCCCGGCCTCCCCCGCGGCCCGCTGGACCGAGCCGCACTGGAACGCGACGTCGCCTTCTGGCACGGCGACCCGGGCGTGCGCCGCCGCCTCGAAGCCCTCGCGGCGTCCACCGCCGACCTCGTGCTGTTCCTGGAGTACCTGCCGCACACCGTCACCCGGTACCCGGACCTCGGCGACCGGGCCGTCGAAGCGGACCTGCTCGCCGTCACGGATTTCCTGGCCAGCCAGGAGATCCAGCACTTCGACGCGCACTTCGCCAACATCGTCACCGACGGCGACCGGCTCTATCTCACCGACTTCGGCCTCGCCGTGGCGGCCCGGTTCGAGCTGGCGGACGCGGAGGCGGAGTTCCTCGCCACCCACGCCACCCACGACCGGGCCTACGTGCTGACCCAGCTGGTCAACCGGATCGCGGCCCGGCTGCGCCGCTGGCCGCATCCGAGCGTCCGCAACGACTTCGTCCGCGACTGCGCGGCGGGCCGCGCGGTACCGGAGCTGTCGCCGGAGGAGGGCGCGCTCCTGCGGAAGTACGCCCCGCTGGCCACCGTGGTGAACGAGTTCTATTTCGCCCTGCACGGCGAAAGCCGCAAGACGCCGTATCCACGGGAGGAAATCACCCGGCAGCTGGACCGGCTCGGGCTGCGACCCGCCGGCTGAGCCGGGTGGCGTCGGCGCCGACGAAACCGAGCAGCGCCGAGCCCGCCGTCCGCTGCCACGGCAGGCCGAGGACATACAGGCCCGGCACCGGGGTGACGCCTTCGCGGTGCCGCAGCCGCCCGTCGCGGAGAGCGTCCGGGATGTGGATCCACGTGTCGTCCCGGCGGAATCCGGTGGCCCAGACGACGGCGTCCACCTCGACCGGAGGGCCCTCGGCGAAGACGGCGGTGGACCCGTGCGCTCTGGTCAGCCGCCCGCGGAAGCCGACGCCAAGACAGCGCAGTGTCCGGCGTGGGCAGCCGATGACGGTGCCTTCGCCGCGGCGCATCCAGCGGCCGCGAAGCGAGGTGGCGGGCGCGGTGATCAGCCCGGTGCGGACCTGCCACCAGAACAGGTCACGGCCGAGAATGCGCTGCGGCACAACGGCATTGCGAGTGCCGACTGCCAGCAGCACCGAGCCCACCGCGGCGTCGGCAGCCAGTTCCCCGGCGATCTGGAAACCGGAGTTGCCGCCGCCGACCACGAGAACCCGGCGGCCGCGGAAGGGGACGGTGTCGCGGTATTCGCTGCTGTGCCGCTGAAGCACTTCCGAAGCGAACCCGGCCGCACATGCCGGCACCACCGGCCGCTGGAACGGGCCGGTCGCGACGACGACCTGCCGCGCCCGCACGGACTCCCCGGGTGTCGCGAGGGCGAATCCGGCACCGGCTCGGGTCAGCGCACTGACAGGGGTGCTCGTGCGGACTGCCAAGTCGAAGGCCGCCGCGTAGGCCGTGAGGTAGTCCGCGACCTGGTCCTTGCCCGGGTAGGAGTCGGGTTCGGCGGGGAACGGCAGCCCGGGCAGGGCGGCGAAGCGGGCCGGGGTGAACAGGCGCAGTGACGTCCAGCGCTCCCGCCACGTGTGCCCGACCGCGGGACCGGCGTCGAGGAGCACGAACGACAGCCCGGCGCGGGCGAGTTCGCGCCCGATCGCGAGACCCGCCTGGCCCCCGCCGACCACGGCGACGTCGTGGCCGGTCACGCGGTGACCCCGCCGAGGAGGACGTCGGCGACCCGGACGAACGCCGCCAGGTCGTCGCCGGGCACGTCACCCAGGAGGGCACGCGCCGCGGTGTGCCGGCTTTCGGCCATCCAGCGGGCGGTCGCGGCCCCTCCTGCGGTCAGCGCAACCGAAGTCGCCCGCCGGTCCCGCGGATGCGGGCGCCGTTGCACGAGCCCCGCCTCCTCGAGCTGGTCGACGAGACCGGTGACGTGCCGGGGCGTGCAGCGCAAGGCCTCCGCCAGGGCTCGCTGGACGAGTTCGCCCTCGCGGGCGAGCACGTAGATCACCTCGGCGCGGCTGGCGGTGAGGCCGCGCTCGGCGAGCGCCTGCCGCATCGCCTCGGCCAGCCGCGCGGCCAGCTCGAAGGCCTTGTCGAACGCCTCGACCGGGTCGCCGTGCATACATCCCCTTCCCCATTCCGTGAAGATACTACATAGTGAAGCCAGTTCAGTAAATTGAGGAGGGGCGATGACGGACCTGCGCGACCGGTGGAACGAGTATTCGCGGCGCTATGACCGGGACATCGGCTTCCTGGAACGGCTCCAGTTCGCCGGCGGCCGGGAATGGGTGTGCACCCAGGCGGCCGGTGACGTCCTGGAGGTCGCGGTGGGGACCGGCCGCAACTTCGCGTACTACCCGGCCGGGGTGCGGCTCACCGGCCTGGATCTCAGCCCGGGCATGCTGGCGATCGCCCGAGACCGGGCAGCCGGCCTGAGACTCGACGTCGCACTGCACGAGGGAGACGCGCAGGCGCTGCCCTTCGCCGGCGGTTCGTTCGACACCGTGGTCTGCACACTCGGGTTGTGCGGGGTGCCGGACGAGCGGAGCGCGCTCGCGGAAATGCACCGGGTGCTGCGCCCGGGTGGCAAGCTGCTGCTGCTCGACCACATCGGCAGCCGCCACGCGGTGCTCCGCTGCGGCCAGCGGCTGCTGGAGAAGTTCACCGTGCGGATGATCGGCGACCACCTGACCCGCCGTCCGCTGCCTCTGCTCGGCGCGGCCGGGTTCGCGGTGATCCGGTCCGAACGGCTCAAGCTCGGCACCGTCGAGCGGGTCGCGGCGGTGAAAGCAGCCCGGCCGGGCCCCACTTCCGGCTCTTGACCATCGGACAGCCCGGACTTAGGGTCAGCGTACCCCGTTCCATGTTAACGTTAACATGCACCACGCGCCCTAAGGACCGACAACGATGAGGTTGTTCTCCCCACGCCGTTTCGGCGTCGTGCTGGCCGTCGTGGCCGCACTCGTGCCCCTCGGCAGCGTCCCCACCGCCGGCGCGGCACCCTCGCCTGCCTTCAAGGCCGCCGCCGAAGCCCTGTCCGTGCCCGGTATCGACGACGTCCGCGGCAACCTCACGCTGCCGTCGAGCGGCCCGGACGGCACCAGCGTCAGCTGGGCGTCGTCCGCGCCCGCCGTGATCACCCCGACCGGCGAGGTCACCCGGCCGCCGACCGGGGCCGCTCCCGCGAAGGTCGTCCTGACCGCGAAGGTCAGCCTCGGCCGGGAGAGCACCGTCCGGCGCTTCACCGCCACCGTCGTCCCCAAGCCCGTCCAGGAACCGCTGGCCGGCTACAGCTTCTTCTACTTCACCGGCGAAGGCACGTCCAACGGCGAGCAGATCTACTCCGCCCTCAGCCGCGGCAACGACCCGCTGAACTGGACCGAGCTCAACAACGGCCAGCCGATCCTCAAGTCCAGCCTCGGCGAACTCGGCGTGCGCGACCCGTTCATCCTGCGCTCCCCCGACGGCGACAAGTTCTACCTGCTCGCCACCGACCTGCGGATCTACGACGGCCGCGGGTGGGACGCCGCCCAGCGCAGCGGCAGCCGCTCGATCATGGTCTGGGAGTCCACCGACCTCGCGCACTGGTCGCGCCAGCGCAGTGTCCAGGTCTCGCCGCCGACCGCGGGCAACACCTGGGCGCCGGAAGCGTTCTGGGACGCCAAGCGCGGCAGCTACGTCGTCTACTGGGCTTCGAAGCTCTACGCCGAGAACGACCCGAACCACACCGGCGACAGCTACAACCGCATGATGTACGCGACGACGCGGGACTTCGTCACCTTCACCCCGGCGCAGGTGTGGAACGACCCCGGCTACTCGGTGATCGACTCGACGATCATCAAGGACCAGGACACCTACTACCGCTTCACCAAGGACGAGCGCAACAACACCTCGACCACGCCGTGCAGCAAGTTCATCACCGAAGAGAAGTCCACCGACCTGCTCGACCCGCACTACGCCTTCGTCGCCGACTGCATCGGCAAGGCCACCGCCACCAGCCCCGGCCTGTCCGCGGGTGAAGGCCCGACCGGCTTCAAGTCCAACACCGAGAACAAGTGGTACCTGTTCATCGACGAGTTCGGCGGCCGCGGGTACGTCCCGTTCGAGACGACCGACCTGAACTCCGGCAAGTGGACGATGTCGGCCGGGGCGCACCTGCCCGCGTCGCCGCGCCACGGCACCGTCCTGCCGGTCACGCAGGCGGAGATGAACCGGCTGAGCGCGCCCCCGGCGCCGGTGAAGGCCGACGCGAACGGCCTCGTCGCGCACTGGCCGCTCGACGCGAAGTCGGGCACCGTCGCGGCCGACACCACCGGGCACGGCTACGACGGCGCCCTCGCCGGCGACGTCAGCTGGAGCGACGGCGCGCTGGCCTTCGGCGGTAAGAACGGGCACGTCCAGCTGCCGAACAACCTGCTCACCGGGGCCGCGGCGGCCACCGTCTCGGCCGACGTCCTGGTCGACCCGGCCCAGCAGACGCCGTACTTCCTGTGGGGCCTGGGCAACACGGGCCGCGACGGGGCCGGGAACGGCTACCTGTTCACCACCGGCGGCACGACCGGCGGCGGTTTCCGCGGTGCCATCGCGACCGGCAACTGGAGCACCGAGCAGGGTGCGGACTCCGGCCGCGGCCTGCCGCGCGGTGTCTGGAAGAACGTCACGCTGACCGTCGGCAACGGCGTCGAGGTGCTCTACCTCGACGGCGTGGAAGTCGCCCGCAACACCAACGCGACGATCAAGCCGTCGGACCTCGGCGGCGGCGTCACCGCGGCGAACTACCTCGGCCGGTCGGTGTACGCGAGCGACAAGACCTTCACCGGCAAGATGAAGGACGTGCGGCTGTACAACCGGGCCCTGTCCGGGCTCGAGGTCGCCGCGCTGCCGTCCAACAGCACCACGATCCGATCGGTCGAGCTGCCCGAGCTGAAGACCCCGGCCGTCATCGACTCCGGCGCCGGAACGGTCGTGCTGCCGGTGAAGCCCGGCACCGACCTGCGCCGGCTCGCCCCGAAGTTCGGCCTCGCGCCGGGCGCGACCATCAAGCCGGACAACGGCAAGCCGGTGAACCTGAGCACGCCCAAGAAGTTCACCGTCACCGGCGCGGGCGGCGACCGTCGCGTGTGGACGGTCGAGGCGCACGAGGTCCGCAGCCCGGTCCTGCCGGGCTACAACGCCGACCCGAACATCGTCGCGTTCGGCGACACGTACTACCTGTACCCGACCACCGACGGCTTCGACGGCTGGAGCGGGACGAAGTTCTCGGCCTGGTCGTCGAAGAACCTCGTCGACTGGAAGAACGAGGGCGTCATCCTCGACCTGGGCAAGGACGTCAGCTGGGCCGACAAGAACGCCTGGGCGCCGACCATCGCCAAGCACAACGGGAAGTACTACTTCTACTTCTGCGCCGAAGCCAAGATCGGCGTCGCGGTCAGCGACTCCCCGACCGGCCCGTTCGTCGACTCCGGCAAGCCGCTGATCGCGAAGAACCCCGACGGCGGCCAGGCGATCGACCCGGCGGTGTTCCTCGACCACACCGGGCAGCCGTACCTGTACTGGGGCAACGGCAACGCCTACGTCGTCCCGCTGAACGACGACATGGTGTCCTACGACCCGGCGAAGATCACCCGGCTGAACGGACTGGACGGCTTCCGCGAGGGCCTGTTCATGGTGGAGCGCAAGGGCACGTACTACCTGAGCTGGTCGATCGACGACACCCGCAGCGAGGACTACCGCGTCGGCTACGCGACGGCGCCGAGCCCCACCGGGCCGTTCACCAACCACGGCCTGATCCTGAGCAAGGACGCCCACCTGGGCATCCTCGGCACCGGGCACAGCTCGATGCTGCAGGTCCCCGGCACCGACGACTGGTACCTGGCCTACCACCGCTTCGGCATCCCGGGCGGCGACGGCACCCACCGCGAGACGACGATCGACAAGCTGACCTTCCGCCGCGACGGCACGATCGCCCCGGTGGTGCCGACGCTGGAAAGCGTGCGGCCGCAGCGGATCCCGTGGCACTGCGGGACGGTCCGGGCAATCTGAGGCGTCACTCGACCCGGTGAGACGGAGATCACGAACGGCGGGTGTTTGCCCCGGTCAGCCCGGGGTAAACACCCGCCGTTCGGGTTGCTTCTGCTTCCAGGAGTCGTTTGATGACCAGCGTCCTGACCGACGGGGTTCCCCGGCCACGCCACCGTCCGGTCGCGCGTGACGCGCTCGCCGAGCTGGCCCGGCTGGCCGCGCTGGCGGATCTCGCCCGGAGCGCGTCGCCGTCGCTCATGCACCAGGCGATCCTCGGCGGCACCAGCCCGCTGAAGGTGGCCGCGAGCGCAAAGCTCGACGTGGCGCAGGCGCACATCCGCTGGCACGAATGGGCCGATGCCGCAGTCGGCCGCGACGAGTACCTCCGCGTGCACGCCGCGTTCGCCGCCGCCGTCGTCGCCCGCCACGACGCTCTCGAGGAGGAGCTGTGCCCGTAGAAACGACCACCGAGACGACCCTGGCCGACCTGGCGGCTCTGGACCAGGCCGCGGCCGAGCTGCTGGCGGAGATCACCGAGCAGCTGGCGGCGGCGTCTTCCCGGCACTGAGGGATCAGAGGACGTCCTCGACGCGGATCGGCAGGCGGTGGTGCCGCCGTCCGGTGGCGTGGTGCACCGCGTTGGCCACCGCCGCCGCCACGCCGACCATCGCCACCTCACCCAGCCCCTTGACCCCGACCGGGTTGAACAGCAGGTCGGGCTCGTCGACGAAGGCGACGTCGATCCGCTGGACGTCGGCGTTGACCATGACCGGGTACTCCTCGAGCGTCGCGTTGAGGAAACCGCCGAAGCGCGGGTCGGCCAGGCTTTCTTCGCGCAGTGCCCCGCCGATGCCCCACACCACGCCGCCGCGCACCTGGCTCGCCGCGGTCACCGGGCTGGCGACCCGGCCGCAGTCGACGACGCTGACCACGCGCGGCACGCGGATGCGGCACGTCGTCGGCTCGACGCGGACCTCGACGAAGTGGGCGACCCAGCTGAAGGTGCTGAACTCCGGGTAGACCGGCCCGGAGATGGCCAGGTGCCCGGCCTTCGCCTGCCCGGCCGCCTCGGGCGGCTGCCCCGGCCCGGTCGTCGTCACCTCGACCTCGACCGGATGCCCGAGCCGCGCGACGGCCGCGGCGACGTCGACCGCGCCGGTGGCCGCGGCGTCGAGGTGCTTGCGCAGCTCCCGCAGTCCCGCGTGGACGGCGGGCAGGGCGGTCGCGGTCCCCCACGAACCCGCCGTCAGGTGCTGCGGCGCGAACCGGGTGTCGCCGACGCGCACCTGCACGTCCCGGACGTCGAGCCCCAGGTCGCCGGCGACGAGCAGGGCGATCGACGAGCGGATGCCCTGACCCATCTCGTGGCCGTCGACGCCGACCGTCACGCGGCCGTCCGCGCTCGCGGTCAGGTGCGCGACGGCGGGTGCGGCGTGCCCCGGGTAGGCGCCGACGGCGACACCCCAGCCGATCCGCGAGCCGTCCGGCGCCCGCATCGATCCCGGCCGCGGGTCGCGGCTCGCCCAGCCGAACTTTTCCGCGCCGCGGCGGAGGCATTCGGCGAGGTAGCGGGTGGAGAACGGCCGTCCGCTCACCGGGTCGGTCCGCGTGTCGTTGGCCAGCCGCAGCGCGACCGGGTCCTGCCCGGTGACGCAGGCCAGCTCGTCGACCGCCGACTCGAACGCGAACATCGCCGAACTCTCGAACGGCGCCCGCATGTACCCGGGAGTCTGCACGTCGGTCTGCACCAGCCGGTGGCGGCCGCGGAACGCCGGGAAGCCGTAGAGCCGCGAGGTGACTTCGGTGTGCATGGCCGGGAAGAGGTCGTGGCGGGAGGTCTGCTGGTCGACCTCGTGCACGGCGGCGAGGATCCGGCCGGAGGCGTCCGCGCCCAGGCGCACGCGGTGGCGCGTGGCCGGGCGGAAGCTGCCGTTGTGGAACGTCTGCGGGCGCGAGAGCACCAGCTTGACCGGGCGGCCCAGCCGTTTCGCCACCAGCGCCAGCGGCGCCAGGTGCGGCTGCAGCGAGTTCTTCTGCCCGAAACCACCGCCGACGTACGGCGAGCGGACCTCGATGCGCGCCGGGTCGAGGCCGAGCTGCTGGGCGAGCCCGTGCCGGACCGCGGCGGCGTTCTGGGTGCCTTCGTGCACGACGAGCGTGCCGTCGCGCCACTCGACGACGGCGCCGTTGAGTTCCATCGGGACGGCGTGCTGGGCCGCGTGCTCGTAGCTGCCTTCGACCCGGACCGGGCTCGCGGCCACCGCCGCGTCGGCGTCGCCGACTTTGATGTCGGCGAGGAACGGCAGCGGGATCGCCTCCTCCTGCACCAGCGTGGTCGCGCCGTCGGCGGCGAGGCGCACGGCCGCCGGCTCGGGTTCGTACCCGGCGGTGACCAGCGACGCCGCCTCGGCCGCGGCGACCGGCGTCTCCGCCACGACCAGCGCGATCGGCTGGCCGCGGTAGGCGACGTGGTCGTCGAGCAGCGGCTGCAGGCTCTGGAAGGAGAACCCGCCGCCCATGATGAAGCCGGGTCCGCGCAGCTCCCCGGCGTCGAACCGGGTCACCACGAGCAGCACGCCGGGCACGGCTTCCGCCGCTGAAGTGTCCACATGCGACACGCGGCCGCGGCCGATCCGGGCCGGGACGAGTGCCGCGTGGGCGAGCCCGTCCGGGACGCGGTCGGTGCCGTAGGCGGCCCGGCCGGTGACTTTCTCGTGAGCGTCGACGCGGTATGTCATCGGGTGGCCCTCTCCCCGGAAAGGCGCACGGCGTCGGCGACCGTGCGGATGCCCAGCTCGACCCGGAATCCGTTGGTGGTGCCGCGCCGCGCGCCGTCGAAGGCGATTTCCCCGGCGTGGCGGGCATTCTCGGTGGTCAGGGGCGCGCCGCGCAGCGCGCGTTCGGCGTCCACCGCCCGCCACGGCCGGGTGGCGACCCCGCCGAGCGCGATCCGGCAGTCGCCGATGACACCGTCGGCCACGGTCAGCGCGACCGCGGCCGACGCGAGCGCGAAGGCGTAGGACTCGCGGTCACGGATCTTGAGGTAGACCGAGCCGCGGCCCGCGGGTGTCACCGGGACGCGGATGCGCAGGATCAGCTCGCCGGCGTCCAGGGTGTGCTCGCGGGACGGGTCGTCCCCCGGCTCGACGTGCAGCTGCGCGAGCGGCACGGTGCGTTCGCCGCGCGGGCCGGCGACGTCGACGACGGCGTCGAAGGCCAGCAGCGCGACCGCCCAGTCACCCGGATAGGTCGCGATGCAGGCGTCGCTGGTCCCGAGCAGCGCGTGCGTGCGGTCGTGGCCGCCGCGCGCCGCGCAGCCGCTGCCGGGTTCGCGCTTGTTGCACGGGAACTCCGGGCCGCCGCGGAAGTAGCTGCACCGCGTGCGCTGCAACAGGTTGCCGCCGACGGTCGCCATGTTCCGCAGCTGCTGCGACGCGGCCAGCGACAGCGATTCCGCCAGCGCGGGACAGCCCTCGCGGACGGCCGGGTGCTCGGCGACGTCGGCCATCCGCGCCCCGGCGCCGAAGACGAGTTCGCGCTCCCCCGCTTCGATCCCGGCCAGCTCGGGCAGCCGGTGCACGTCGACTACGGCGGGCGGGGTCTCGATGCCGAGCTTCATCAGGTCGCAGAGCGTGGTGCCGCCGGCGAGCACCTTGGTGCCGGGCACGGCGTTCCGCAGGGCTTCGACGGCCGAATCGACGCTGTCGGGCGCGTAATAGGCGAAGGGACGCATCAGGCCTCCCCGGCGGCTTGGCGGACGGCGGCGACGATGCCGGCGTAGGCGCCGCAGCGGCAGAGGTTGCCGCTGAGGTACTCGCGGATCTGGTCGTCGTCGGCCGTGTGGCCTTCGGCGATGCAGGCCAGGCCGGACATGATCTGGCCGGGCGTGCAGTAGCCGCACTGGAGGGCGTCGTGGTCGACGAAAGCCTGCTGCAGCGGGTGCAGGCCGCCGTCGGGCCCGGCGACGCCTTCGATGGTGGTGACGTCCTGCCCGGCGGCCTGGACGGCCGGGGTCAGGCACGACACGACGCGCCGCCCGCCGAGGTGGACCGTGCAGGCCCCGCAGTGGCCCTGGTCGCAGCCCTTCTTCGTACCGGTCAGGCCGAGCCGTTCGCGGAGCACGTCGAGCAGCGACTCCCGCGGGTCCAGCCGCAGCCGCACGGCTTCGCCGTTGACGGTCGTTTCGATTTCCGGAGTGGACACGCCCGCGACGCTAACCGCGCGCGACGCGGCAGCGCTTTCCCGTGATTGCTGCGGGACGGCCGTTTATTGCGCTCGGACCGCGGCCCGGTACGCGGAAGGCGACTGCCCGATCTGGGCACGGAAGGCCGACGCGAACCGCGAGGGCGTCGCGAATCCGCACACCTGCGCGATTTCCGTCACCGACAGGTCGCCGCGTTCGAGGTGGCGGCAGGCCCGCTCGACCCGGACCCGGGTGAGGTAGCGGTACGGCGTCTGCCCGGTCGCGGCCTTGAACACGCGCAGGAAGTGGAACGGGCTCAGGTCCGCCGCGGCGGCCATGTCCGCCAGGGTCAGCGGGAGGTGGTGGTTGTCCCGGATGAACCGGACGGCCCGGCGCGTCCGCAGCTCCTCGCGGCCCAGCTCGCGGGGCTGGGGCGCCGCCGCGTGCCGGGTCAGCAGGTGCACGGCCAGGAACGCCGCCGCCGACTCCGCGTACAGCTCGTCCGCCCCGGCCAGCGCCGCCGCGCCGAGGGCTTCGGCCACCGACGCGAGCACCGGGTCCTCGACGGCCAGTGCGTCCGGACGCCCGAGCCGCGTCGCGTCCTTGCCCCACAGCTCCAGCGCGGTGCGGTCGACCAGGGCGCCCGGCAGGTGGACATGCGTCGTCAGCGTGCGGGCGGGGCCGTGCCAGCGGATGCGGGTGGCGTGGCCGGGCGCGGTCAGGCCGATCGAGCCGGGGCCGTAGCCCGCCCGCCGCCAGCGGGCGCCCTGTCGCGACTCGATCGTCTTGGTCCCCGCGCTGACCAGCACGAGAACCTGCTCGTCGGCGGGCGGCAGGTCGACCTCGGCCTGCTCGGCGTTGTCCAGGACTCGCACGAGCAGCGCGGACCAGCCGTTGTCGCGGCGGCTGCACAGCCGCACCCGCGACCCGGCCGCCGGAACGAACGCCTCGGACACACCTCGACCCTAACCGGCTCAGCCCGCCAGCTCGGGCAGGGCCAGGGTGTGGCTGGTGTGCCGGACCTTGGCGTGCAGGTACCGGAGGTTGTCCGGGGTGGCGTGGACGCCGGTGGGCACGGTCGCGGCCACGCCGATGCCCCGCTCCCGCAGCTGCCGGACCTTGTCCGGGTTGTTGGTGAGCAGGTCGACCTCGGCAATGCCCAGCGCGGCGAGCATCTGGGCGGCGGCGGTGTAGTCGCGGGCGTCCTCGGGCAGGCCCAGCGCCGTGTTCGCCTGGTAGGTGTCGAGCCCGGCGTCCTGCAGGGCGTAGGCGTCCAGCTTGGCGTACAGGCCGATGCCCCGGCCCTCCTGACGCAGGTAGAGCAGGACGCCACCGGCGTCGTCGATGCGCTCGACGGCCTCGCGCAGCTGCGGCCCGCAGTCGCACCGCGCGGAGCCGAAGACGTCACCCGTGAGGCACTCGGAGTGCATGCGCACCAGCGGCCTGGCCGCGTCCCCGAAGACGAGAGCGAGGTGCTCGGCGCCGTCGGCCAGGCCGTCGAAGGTGACGACCTCGGCGGTGGCCGAGAAGCCGTCGGCGAAGTGCAGCGGAACCCGCACCCGGGTGCGGACGGTGGCAGCGGCGGGGATCATGGCGACTCCAGGCGTCTCGTTCAAATTTGAACTGTGATGCCGACCGTACTCCTTGAGTTCGAATTTGAACAAGAGGTACCGTTGTGACATGGGTCGTACGCGCTGGCTGAACGCCGAGGAGAAGCGGGCCTGGAACGCGTTCATCGGCACCTACGAGCTGCTCAACCGGCGGCTCGACCAGCAGCTGAAGCAGGATTCGGGGATATCCCACCTGCAGTACGTGATCCTGGCCCGGCTCTCCGCGGCCCCGGACCACGAGCTGCGGATGACGGAGCTGGCCTGCGCGGTGTCGAACTCGAAGAGCGGGCTGACCTACCAGATCGGCCAGCTGGAACGCGCAGGCCTGGTCCGGCGGCGCGCGTGCGAGAGCGACCCGCGCGCGGTCTACGCGGTGCTCACCGACGAGGGGATGGCCCTGCTGGAGCAAGCCGCGCCGGGCCATGTCGCGCTCGTGCGTGAGCTGCTGATCGACGTGCTCACCCCGGATCAGCTGACCGCACTGGCCGACGGACTCGGCGAAGTCAACCGGCGCATGCTCACCGACCGGGATCCTGGATGCAGCGACTGAATTTGTCCATTGTGGACTACCTGATCGTGTGATGATGTTCGAACGCGTGTTCGGCTAACGTGGGGGCATGGCCGACACCGGGCAGACCTCAGCAGCGTGGCAGCTCTCCGACGAGCAGCTCGCCACAGCACTGTGCGCTGCCGAGAAATCTCTCCGGGCCGCGTACGCCCGG
Organism: Amycolatopsis melonis; assembly: GCF_040064235.1. NCBI lineage: Bacteria > Bacillati > Actinomycetota > Actinomycetes > Pseudonocardiales > Pseudonocardiaceae > Amycolatopsis > Amycolatopsis melonis. Next base: position 160,264 of record NZ_JBDZYD010000004.1, on the reverse strand, counting down.
CACCTGGACCTGGTGGCCGAGGCCGAGCGGCGTGGCCTGGGGCGTGCTTCCGGGTGCCGGGACACCGCAGGGTTCCTGGTCAGTGCTTCGCGTCTGTCCTGGGATGACGCCCGGACCCGGGTCGTGCTGGCCACCACCGAATTCACCGGAGTACGCGCCGCCCTGGCCGCTGGGGACATCAGCCCCGATCACGCGCTGGAGATCGTGAAGGTTCTGCGGCAGGCTCCCGCCACGCTTGAGGTGGGGCGGCTGGCCTCGGATGAGGTGACGTTGCTGGAGCTGGCGCGGCAGGCAATCCCGTCGACTGTGCGGAAAGCCGGGCAGCGTCTGCTGGCCTACTGGGACCTCGAAGGGAAAGAACCCGCGGCTCGGGAGCAGGAGCTGGCCCGGCCACGGCGGGAGTTCCGGTATTGCTGGACCCGCGACGGACGGATGAAGTTCTCCGGCGAGTTCGACGCCGAAACCGGCCACCTGGCCGAGGACTTGTTCGTGCCGTTGGCCAAACCGGATCCGGCGGATGAGCACGGCAACCCCGACCCCCGCACTCTGTCCCAGCGGCAGGGTGATGCGGTGGCGGCGATCTTCGACCTCGCCGCCCGTGCGGATGGGCTGCCGGTCAAGGCCGGGGAACGCGCCGTCGCCACCGTCACCATCGCCTACAAAGACCTCCTGCGCGACTCCGGGCTGGCCACCCTCGACGACGGCCGGGCTGTGCCGGTCTCGCAGCTACGCAGGTGGCTGTGCGATGCCAAGATCTACCCCGCCGTCCTCGGCGGCGAAGGCCAGGTCCTGGACCTCGGCAGATCTGCCCGCACCGCCACCCCGGCCCAGCGACGAGCCCTGGCGATCCGGGACCGGGGCTGCACCCGGCCGGGCTGCCCGCGCGGCCCGAAATGGACCACACCGCATCACGTGATCTTCTGGGCCACCCAAGGCGGCAAAACCAACATCAACGACCTCGCCCTCGTCTGCGAACGCTGCCACCAACTCATCCACCACGGCGGCTGGGACATCCAAATCCACCACGGCACCGTCTACTGGATACCCCCGGCCTGGGTCGACCCACAACGAAGACCCATCCGCAACACCGCCCACGACCCACCCCAACACCAAGCAGCCTGACCGGCCGGGACGGCCGAGACACCAACCGGTGCCTCGGCCACCCCGCCATGCCGCCTGCCCGGCAGCGCAGCCAACGGCCTGCCCACGCCGGCCGCCCGGCAGCGCAGCCCACGGTCTGCCCACGCCGGCCGCCAAGGCCACCCCGCAGCCGGCACCGGCATCCGCGCCCTTTCGATAACCGCGGCACAACTCCGGCTCCCAGGCAAACACGCACACCGCCGAACGACGTGGCCCGGACCCGAAGCCCGTGATCCGCCACCCAGCCGAGCTGGACTCCGCACCGGGCGCCACCCCCGACCGGGACACCGGAGGCCGTCATGGGCGCGGTCGCCGCGAGCCCCGGCCACCTCCTCCAGGGGCGTGACGCGCGTCACCCCGGAATTCCGGAACCCGGGGACCGCCGCCCGGCAAGAGCAGATGACACTGGCCGGAGCGAAAGGCGGGCGATGACCCCGGAAGACAAAGATGCCGACGACGACGCGAGCGTGATCGCGCGGTCGCGGCACGAGCCCAGCCTGTTCTCGGTGATCTTCGACCGGCATGCGCGGCACATTCACCGGTACCTGGTGCGGCGGCTCGGCCCGGCCGCCGCCGACGACGTGCTCGCCGACACCTTCCTGATCGCCTTCGACAAGCGGGGAAAGTTCGACACCGAGCGGCCGGATGCGCGGCCGTGGCTCTACGGCATCGCCACGAACCTCGTCTCGCGGCAGCGGCGGACCGAACTGCGGGAACTGAAACTGCGGCTGGCGCTCGGGCCGCCCGCCGCCGAAGCCGGGCATGCCGACCGGGTTGCCGACCAGGTCAGCGCGCAGGCCCTCGGCGGACGGCTCGACCAGGCGATCGCCGCGCTGCGGCCGCGGGAACGGGACGTCCTGCTGCTCGTCGCTGCCGAAGGGCTCGGCTACCAGGAGGTCGCCGAAGCGCTCGCGATTCCCGTCGGCACCGTCAAGTCCCGGCTCAACCGCGCCCGTGGCCACGTCCGCGCCGCTCTCGGCCCCCTCGACCTCGTGAAGGAGACCTCCGGTCATGGATGAACTGGACCTGATCCGCGAACGCGCGGAAACCGTCGGCTTCGCGTCGGCCGACGACCTCGCCCCCGCCCGCGAGCGGCTGCTGGCCGCGGCCCGCGGCGGACGGCCCCGCCGGACACGGCGCTGGTTCTGGGCCGCCGGCGCCACGACGATCGGGCTGGCCGCGGCGATCACCGCCGTGGTGGCCCTCGCCCCGGCCGACCGCATCGGGGTCGGGCCCGCCGTCGCGCACGCCGATCCGGTCAAGGTGCTGACCGCGGCGGCGAACGCGGCGCTCAAGGCACCGGCCAAGCCCCCGCGGCCCGACCAGTTCCTCTACGTGAAGACCGAGTACCGGGCCCACCACACCCGCGAGGTGTGGTTCTCGGTCGACGGCACCCGCGACGGCCTGATCGGCGACACGAAGATCCCCGGCTGCCGCGACGGCAAGGCCCCCATCTACGGCGCCAACGACCCGAGCAAGGAAGGAACACTCGAAGACTGCCAGCCGTCCCCGGCCTACCGGACAGACCTGCCGACGACCGCCGACGCGATGCTCGCCTACCTCTACAGCAGGCCCGGCGCGCAGCGGGACAACGTCAACGCCATGGGCAAGGACGTGCTCAGCCTGGCCGACGAGCAGTTCCTCCCGCCGGCGGCGTACGCGGCACTGTTCGCGGCCGCCGCGAAGGTGCCCGGCCTGACCGCCCTCGACCACGTCACCGACGGTGCGGGCCGCCCGGGTGTCGGGATCACGTGGCCGGTCGGGCCCGGCGCGTCCCCGAAGGCGAAGCCGGTCGTGCTGGTCTTCGACGCGACCACCTACCAGTTCCTCGGCACCGACGACAGCGCGGTGACCGTGAAGACGTTCGTGGACCGCGCGGGACAGCGTCCCTGACGGCCCGGGTCAGGTCGCGGCCGGGTGGCTCCACAGCCCGGCCGCGCTCCCCCGCGCCACGTGCTCGCTGTAGACGTCCACCTTGTTCGTGATCACGGCGAGGCATTCGGTCAGCTCGGCGATCCGCGCGACCACGCGTTCCTGGTGCTCCCGCAGCAGTTCCAGCCGTTCCGCCTCGGTGCCGGGGCCCTGGCGCACCAGGTCGGCGAACTTCCGGATCTCGGCCAGCGGCATGCCGGACGCGCGGAACTTCGTGCAGTAGTGCAGCCACTCGACGTCCCACTCGGTGTAGACGCGGCGCCCGCCCGCGTCCCGGCGGACCGGGCCCGCCATCAGTCCTTCCCGTTCGTACAGCCGCAAGGCGTGCACGCTCATCCCGGTGCGTTCGGCCACCTGCCCGATTCCCAGCTCCACAGGCCCCGATGCTAATCCCCGTGGCGGCCCGACCGGTTTCACTCCGGCCCGAAACGGATCGACACCGGCCCGCGCCTGCCCCGATTCTTGACGCCGACCGACCCCGACGAGAGGCCGACAGCAATGCACAAGACGGCAGTGAAGAAGACGGCACTGAAGAAACTGGGCGCGAGAGTCCTGATCGGCGGGCTGGTGGCGATCGCCGCCCTGCTCTCCACCGGGACCGCGGCCCAGGCGTCCTACTGGGATTTTGTCGAATGGCGCGGCAAGCTGTCGCAGTGCGACGCGGACGGGCAACTGGAGGTGCGCCAAAACGGCGCACTCGGGTACTACTGCGCCGAGGCGACCGACTTCGGCTGGGACCTGTACGTCCAGCGTCCCTGAGCGGCCGCTGTTGACCTAGACCGCGGTCAAGCTCCTAGCTTCGCCGTCATGAACACGCACCAGCACAAGATCGGCTCCGGTTTCGGCCACCGCACCACCGCCGCGGAAGTCCTGCACGGCATCGACCTCACCGGCCGGACCGCCCTCGTCACCGGCGGCTATTCGGGGCTGGGCGCCGAAACCACCCGGGCCCTCGCCGCCGCCGGGGCGCACGTGATCGTCCCGGCGCGGCGACCCGCCGAGGCCCGCGCCGCGCTCGCTGCCGAGGTCGCAGCTGCTCAGGCCGCCACTGCCGGAGCCACTGCCGAGGGCGCCACCGCCGCGGGCACTGCCGAGGTCGCCGCACTGGATCTCGGGGATCTCGGCAGCGTCCGACACTTCGCCGAGGACTTCCTCGCCTCGGGCCGCGGGCTCGACATCGTCATCGGCAACGCCGGGATCATGGCCTGCCCGGAAACCCGCGTCGGCGCCGGGTGGGAAGCTCACTTCGCGGTCAACCACCTCGGCCACCATGCCCTGGTCAACCTGCTGTGGCCGGCGATCAACCCCGGCGCGCGCGTCGTCATGGTGTCCTCGGCGGGGCACCAGCTCTCCGGGATGCGCTGGGACGACGTCCAGTTCGAGCGCGGCTACGACCGCTGGCTGGCCTACGCCCAGGCCAAGACCGCCAACGCCCTGTTCGCCGTCCACCTCGACGTGCTCGGCCGGGACCGCGGCGTCCGCGCGTTCTCGGTGCACCCCGGCGCCATCCTCACGCCGCTGCTGCGGCACCTCACCCGCGCGGAAATGGTCGAACGCGGCTGGGTCGACGAGGACGGCAGGCTCGCCGACCCCGAGTTCAAGACGCCGGAACAGGGCGCGGCGACGCAGGTCTGGGCGGCGACCTCCCCGCAGCTGGCCGGGCTGGGCGGGCTGTACTGCGAGGACTGCGACGTCGCCGAGCCGACGGACCGGTCCGACATGGTCGCCGGTGTCCGCGAGCATGCCGTCGACCCCGGCGAAGCCGAGCGGCTTTGGGCGCTTTCGGCCGAGCTGACCGGTGTGAACGCGTTCCGGATGTGAGAAAGAGCCGGACTCGCAACCTTTCCGGGCTCTCGTCCGTGCTTCAAGGGTGTGAGGACTTCTTCGGAACGACGACGGCGCTTCCGCGCGCGGGCGATGGCGGTCGCGGTGCTGGCGGGGGCCGGTGTCGCGTTCGCCCACACCGCCACGGGGCCGGCGACCGCGGGCCCGGGACCGGTGCTGGCCGCGGGGCCGGGCGGGCACAGCCTGCCCGACCCCGCGGCCCCGGCGGGCACGGCCACGAACCCAGCCACGAACCCGGCCGAGAACCCGACCGAGAACCCGGCCAAGAACACAGCGCCGAACCCGATCCTGCCGTTCAACGCGAAGCTCGTCTCCGACGACATCCCGGTCCCCGGCGGCGGGGTGCGCAGCGGCGCCTGCAGCGGGTCGCTGATCGCGCCGCGGTGGGTGATCACCGCCGGGCACTGCTTCCACGACGTCAACGAGGTCCGGGTCGGCGGGCGGCCGCAGTACACGATGACGGTGACCGTCGGCAAGCTCAAGGACAGCGATCCCGGCGGGCACACGGCCGAGGTCGTCGACGTCCGGCAGTCCCCGGTCAACGACCTGGCGCTGGCCGAGCTCAGCACGCCGGTCGAGGACGTCGTCCCGGTGCGGCTGCCCGGCACGCGGCCCACGGTCGGCGAGCAGCTGCAGTTCGCCGGCTGGGGGTCGCACTCGGCGACCGTGCTCGGGCCGTCCGACCACCTCAAGCGCGGGCGGTTCCGGGTCTCGGCCGTCGACGCCACCACGCTGGAGGCCCTGCCCGTCGGCACCCGCACAGTCGAGAACGGGCCGTGCCCGGAGGACTCCGGCGGCCCGTTCTTCGTCTCCGACGACGACCACACCGGGACACTGGTGGCGATCGTCAACACCGGACCGCCGTGCCCAGGGCCGGGCGCCGAGACGATCGCGCGGGTGGACGTCGTGGCAGGCTGGATCCGCGAGCAGATCGGCTGAGCCGCGGCGCTCAGCCGCCGGCGTGCCCGATGACGAACGCCGTCAGGAAGCCGAGTGTGGCGAGCAGGCCGGTGTAGAGCTCCGTGCGCTCGAACGCCTCCGGGATCATCGTGTCGGCGATCATCGCCAGGATCGCTCCCGCGGCCACCGCCGTGATCGCGGCGACCGTCGCGGGGGACGCCGTCCGCAGCAGGAGGTTGCCGAGCAGGGCCGCCAGCCCGCTGGCCAGCGCGATGCCGCCCCACACGCCGAAGACGTACCCGGCGCTGCGCCCGGCCGTCTTCATGCCCGCCGCGCTGGACAGTCCTTCCGGGACGTTCGAGATGAACACCGCCGCCAGCACCGTGATCCCGATCCCGCCGCCGCCGAGCAGGGACACGCCGAGCACGACCGACTCCGGGATCCCGTCGAGCAGCGCGCCGACGGCGATGGCGGCCCCGCTGCCCGCGGTGTCCTGTTCGGACGGCTGGTGGCCGCCGGAGCGCTTGCGGTGCCGGGCGCCGCGCCGGGCCAGGAGCACGTTGATCGCGACGTAGACGACGGCGCCGCCGAGGAAGCCGCCCGCGGTCGGCCCGAGCCCGCCCGCGTGCTGGGCCTCGTCGACCAGGTCGAAGGCCAGCGCGGAGATGAGGACACCCGCCCCGAAGGCCATGATCCCCGCGACGGCCCGCCGTGGCACGCGCACCCACCACGCGACCGCGGCGCCGAGGACCAGCGCCACCCCGCCGAGGAGTCCCCACAGTCCCGCCTCCGCCCATTGCGGCACGCACAGCCCCTTCCGCCGACGTCGTGACCGTCCGGGAACGGACTACCCGGATGCGCCGCCGGGCACACAAAAGCGAGCACAAAAGATTGTCCTGATGTGCACGGACATTCCCCGGACATTGCTCTTCTTGTCCCGGTCCGCACAGCGCTGCGAGGGTCGTCCGGGTACCGGCACGAGACCGCCGGTCGTCGAGAAAGGATCGGACATTCCCATGCGCACCAAGACCAGGAAGCCCGCCCGCGCCGCCGCCGTCGTCGGGACGGCCGTCGCACTCGCCGGCCTGTCGGCGGGCCTGACGGCCGCCCCGGCCCAGGCCGGCACCCTTTCCCTGTGCTCGGGCACGGCCTCCGGCGCGCTGGCCAAGTTCGGGCCGGTGTCCAAGCAGTGCTCCTACACCAGCCCGGCCAGCGGCTGGCGTGGCAAGCTGCGGGTCGAGTGGAACACCCAGTCGGGCACCAACCAGGCCGCGTGCGTGGAGGCCCGGATGGGCAAGGCGGTCCACCCGGACCCGTGGCAGGGCATCGGCTGCGGCAAGGCAGGCGTCGGGCTGGTCAAGTGGCCTGCCAACACGCTGTCGAACCTCGAGGTCCGGGTGAAGGGCAGCGGGACGAGCCTGATCGTCAACGTCGACTACTACATCTGAGCACTTATCTGAGCACCGAGCCCGGTCCCGTGAGACCTCGCGGGGCCGGGCTCAGCCCGCGTGCACCAGGAAGTAGATGCCGTTGGACTGCGGCAGGTAGAGCCGCCCGCCCGAGTCGACCATCTTCCAGTACACCTGGCACGGCCCGGGCGTGCCGCGCGCCTGGACCGGCACGCTGACGGTCACCTCGGCGCCGGGCTCGGTGTCCGGCAGCGGCACGCGTGCGTCGGTGTGGCAGACGTCCAGGCCGTCGAGCGGGGGCAGGCGCTGGAGGAACCGGCCGTGCCACGGGACCGTGCCGGCGTTGCGCAGCCGCCAGGTCTTGACGAACCGCTCGTTCAGCGCGACGCGGCTGCCGTCCGGGTAGGTGACGTCGGCGACCAGGCTGGAGGCGTCGCCCTCGATGGGCAGCGACGGTTCGCCGCCGCGGGTCCGCGGCGCGCTGACGGCGACGACGACGGCCGCGGCCACCACCACGACGACGAGCACGGCGACCAGTACCCAGCCGTGGCGGCCCGGCCGCGGCCCGCTTTCCGGTTCCGCGGGGCCGTCCTGGCGTGCGGCGCTCCAGCGGGCGCGCCATTCGAGCCGGGTCTGTTCCTCGTCGCGGCCGAGCACGGTGACGGCGAGCGGCCGCACGAACTCCCAGGTGGTTTCCCAGCTGGGCAGCTGCAGCCCGCGCGCGGCGGCCGCCAGCGCCGATTTCGACGCCACCGCCCCGAATTCGCTGCGCATCCGGTCGTAGGACGGGTCGCCCGCCTCCTCCTTGAGCGCCAGCAGCGCGTGCGCGAACCCCGCGACCGGCCCGGCATCCGGATCGGGACGGCACGCCCGGCGTCCCCGCTTGCGGCCGTCCACCTGCTCGATCGTCATGCACCGCCTTTCCCCCGACACACCCCCGGTCGCGACGGTAACGCAGCCGCGCCGCGCCCGCCGACGGCGGCCGGTGAAGATCACTCCGAGGTGGACGCCGGGGCTGGCTCAGGCGGATTCCGGGTACATGTAGTGATCGACGGCACCCCGGTCGAACAGGCGCCACTGCTCGACCGGGCCACCGCAGGCCGGAAGCACCTCGATCACGAGGGCGCCGGTGAGCAGCAGGGTCAGCGTGCCCGCCCGGCCCAGCTCCGCCGACTCGACGACGTGCTCGGCGGCGGCGAACCGTTCGGTGAACCGGCGGGCGTGCTTGTCGAACATCGTCGTGTTCGTCCGCCAGGCTTCGCCCGCGTCGGCGTCCGCACGGCCCGGGTAGGCCATGTCGACCGTGCCGAACAGGACGCGATCATCGAGGCTGACGCGGAACGGGCATTGGGCGTGCAGGCGTGTTTCGACCGCGCCGCGGGCGAATCCCGCCTCGGCGATGTCCAGTGTCCGGCCGAAGCCGGTGGCCCGGGTCCCGACCAGGGCAGCCACTCCGGCGCGCAGTTTTTCGATCGTCGACATCGGACACATCCTCGCAGCCAGCTTCGCCAAAGGGCAGCGAATTCCGCCCCACCGGCCCGCGCCGCCCCCGCTAGCCTGGACCGGAAACGATCGAGGGGGCGCGATGCGGGTGCTGCTGACGGGACTGCCGATCCGGTCCCACCTGCTGCCCGCGCTGGTGCCGCTGGCGCGGGCCGCGCAGGCCGCGGGGCACGAGGTCGCGATCGCCACCGGCGGCGCGGTCGCCGAGGACGTCGAACGCCTCGGGGTGCCGGTCGTCGTCCTGCCGGACGTGCTGACCCCCGGAGAACTCGGGCGGCGGCCGGAGCTGGTGGACCCGGAGCTGCCCGCGAAACTCCGGCGCTGGCGGCCGGAGCTGACCGGGCCGCTGGCGCTGCCGCTGTTCAACGACACGATGACCGCGGAGTTCGCCGCGAACGTCGTCGCCGCCGGGTGGCGCCCGGACGTGATCGTGCGGGAGACCAACGAGTACGGCGGGCTCCTGGCCGCCGAGGTGCTCGGCGTGCCGTCCGCGGTCGTGGACGTCGCCCCGCTGATCAGCAGGCTCGTGCCGGATCTGGCCGCACGGCTGGACGTCCTGCGCGGCGGCCTCGGGCTGCCGCCGTCCGGCGCGGCCGCCGACCGGCTGACCGCGGGCCTGCTCCCGCAGGCGTGGTACCCGCCGGAGCAGCGCACCCCGGGTCACCGCTACCACCGCGTGCCCGAACCGGCCGTGCCACCGGCCGGAGACGGGCCGGCGGTGTTCGCGGCCTTCGGCTCGAACGTCCAGGCGCTGCTGCCCGCGGAGTCCGCGCTGATGACGATCGTGGTGGAGGCGCTGGGGGCACTGGACGTCCCGGCCGTGGTCGCGCTGGGCAGTGAAGCGGCGGTGACGTCGTGGACGGGTCCGCGTCCGGCGAACGTCGAGCTGGCGGGATTCGTGCCGCAACGCGCGGTGCTCGCCAGCTGCCGCGTTTTCCTGACGCACGCCGGGTTCGCCAGTGTGCGCGAGGCGCTGACGGCCGGGGTGCCGATGGTGGCGCTGCCGCTGTTCGCCGACCAGCCGGCGAACGCCGCCCGCGTCGCGGAACTGGGCCTCGGTCTCCAGGTCGACCCGGCGGGCCTCACCCCGCAGACGCTGGCCGCAGCGGTCTCGCGCGTGCTGGCCGAGCCCGCTTTCCGGTCCGCCGCCGGGGAATTCCGGCGGCGCATCGCCGAGCTGCCGCCGCTCACGGACTTCGTCGCCGCACTGTCACCCGGGTGAGTGTGGCGGGCGTCACGGAATGCCTGTCGATCTTCGGCGCTACAGAGGGTTGGAACCCGAACGTCGGCAAAGGAGAAACCATGCCCGCCACGGAAGAAACCGCCACCGTCCCCGAGCTGGACGACTTCGACTTCCCGCTCACCGACGGTGCCGCCTGCCGCATCGACGACCCGGACTGCGAAGCCTGCCAGTGACGGCCTCGGCGCCGGCCGGAGCACCCGGCCGGCGCCGGCGGAGTTCCGGCTGGACGTGCCGGCTAGACGTGCCGGTTTAGATGTGCACTGCCAGCCACAGCGCCATCCAGCCGACGCACGCCAGTGCGCCGCCGACGCCGAACGCCAGCAGCACGCGGCGCAGCGCCGCGACGACTCCGGCCCGGCCCGTCATCTCGGTGATTCCCGCTTCAGCCATGGGCAGCAGATGCCCCGGCGCGGGCGCGGCAAACATCCGGTCCGCCGATTCGCCTGGCCGGGTGACGGTCACAACGCGGCCAGCGCCACCCGGTCGCGTCCGGCTTTCTTGCCCGCGTACAGCGCGTTGTCCGCCGCGCGGATGACCCCGTCGAGGCCCGCTTCGGGTACTTCGGGATCGAGGGCCGCGCCGATGGTCGCCGACAGCGTCACCGGCTCCCCGGAAGGCGTGGTGATCCGCAGCGAGCGGATGCGGAGCCGGATCCGCTCGGCGATCGCCCGTACCTCGGCCTCGTCGACGTCGGGCAGCAGGACGGCGAACTCCTCGCCGCCGTAGCGGCCGACCGTGTCCCCGCGCCGGACGGCCTTGGTGAGCGCGGTCGCCACCTCGGCGAGGACGTCGTCGCCGACCGGGTGGCCGTGGGTGTCGTTGATGCGCTTGAACCAGTCGAGGTCGATCATCAGCACGCCGATCCGGCCGCGGGCCGCGCGGGCGCGCTCGAGGGCGTGCTCGGCCTGCTCCTGCCAGGCGATCGCGTTGAGCAGCCCGGTGCGCGGATCGGTGCGCGCGGCGAGCTTGAACTGGTCGAGCTGGACGCACTGGTGCAGCGCGTAGGTCGGGACGATCATCAGCAGCGCGGCGGGCGGCCACCACAGCAGTGCGAGCGCCACGAACACGCCGAGCGCCAGCTGGCTGAGCTCCAGCAGGTTGTCCGAGGCGGTGCCGAGGAGCCGTCGCGGGTTCCCGGCGGGCACGGTCCAGGCGATCACCGTGCCGACGAGCGCGGTGTTGACGCCCCACTGCACGGCCCCCGCGGCGAGCACCGCGGCCAGGTCGGCCCAGCCGGGCCGGAAGCCGTCCCCGAGCCGGGCCAGGTGCTCGTGGGTGCCGCTCAGCCGCAGGACAGCGGACGCGGCGGTGGCGGCCAGTGCCAGGGTGGCGGCGGTGAACACCGTCCGGTGCGGCGGGCGGACCGCGTCGAACCGGTTGACCAGCACCCAGCGGTGGCCGTAGATGACCGCCACCAGCGCCAGTTCCAGCAGCAGCGGCAGCACGACCGCCCCGGCGAAGATCCAGACGCTGCAGAGGTCGACGTACGGCGAGCCCGAGCGGTCGCGGCGGCGTCGCTCGATCAGGTGCGAAGCGTGCAGGTGCAGCAGCGCCGCGGCGGCGAGCCAGCCCGCCGACGCCCATTCCGGCGGCGTGGGCGTCTCCCCCGCCGCCAGCACGAGCACGCCGAAGGCCAGCAGGTCGGCCCCCAGCACCAGCAACCGCACGCGGGCAGGCAGCGACCACAGCTTCCACCGCGGCGATGCCCGGTCCCCGGCGGTGACCCCGTCTCCCCTCATCGCAGCGCCTCCCCACGCGCCCGTGATCACCTGATTGCCCACAGTAGTCTGGCTGGGGCAGGATGTCAGCCGATTCCGGCAAGCACGACCCGACTGGGTGCGGTGGCCTGCCGCACCGGCCCACGGCACAGAAAGGCGAGCCCATGCGCAACAAGAGCTGGTGACCCGCGAAGGATCTCCCCACGCACCGGGAAGGAGCACGCGATGAGCGACAAGGGCTGGTGACCTCAGGCTTCGGCCGGCAACGCGGCCGAAACCGCGTCCGGACGGCGACGCGCCCAGGCCGCGGCCGCGGCGAGTGCGACCAGCGCTCCCGCGGTCCCGGCCGCGGCGATCGCCGTCGCCGGGCCGGCCAGCTGTGCCAGAAGCCCGCCGAGCACGATTCCCAGCCCCTGCCCGGCGACCATCCCGGTGCGCGCGAACCCCAGCGTCCGGCCCCGCACCTGCGGCGGGGACAGCTGGACGAACGTCGCGCCCGCGGTGACCTGGTAGGCCGAGCACATCCCGGAGACGAACAGCAGCGCCAGGGCCGCGCCCAGGCCGGGCTGGGCCCAGTAGGCCATCAGCGGCGCCGACGTCCCGACGGCGAGCACGCCGAGGGCCCGCACCCGCGCGGGCCGGGCGATCCGCCGCAGCAGCAGCGCCCCGGCGACCGCACCGGCCGGTTCGGCGGCGAGCAGCACGCCGACCCAGCCGCCGTCCGCGCCGACCTGCCGGGCGAACGGCACGGCCAGCCCCTCGGGCACGACGGTGAACAACGCCAGCCAGCCGAGCCACACCAGCGTCGTCAGCCGCCGGTCCCGGCGCACGGCCACCGCACCCGCGGCCACCTGGTGCCACGAGCGGCGCCACCAGGTCGCGCCGCCGACCACGCCGTCCGCCACGCCGTCCGACGGCGGCGGGTGGACGCCGAGGCCGGTGCGCAGCAGCACGGCGGAGACGGCGAAGGTGGCGGCGTCGATGGCGAGCGCGGCGTGCGCGCCGACGCCGGTGACCACGAACGCGGCGGCCGCGAAGCCCAGCACCAGGCACAGCTGCGTCGTCACCTGCTGCACCGCCTGGCCCGCCTCGTACCGGCCGCCCAGCAGTTCCGGCAGCACGGCGCCCTGCGCCGCGGAGAACGGCGCCTCGGCCAGCTGCACCAGCACCAGCAGGGCGGCCATCAGCGGCAGCGGCACGGCGGGCACGGCCATCACGGCGACCAGCAGCGCCCGGACGACGTCGCAGGCGACCAGCACGCGCCGGCGCGGAAACCGGTCGGCCAGCCAGGAAAGCAGCGCGCCCGACACGAGCGCGGGCAGCATCGACAGCGCGTAGGTCGCCGCGCTCAGCCCCGCCGAGCCGGTGCGCTCGAAGACGAGGATCGCCAGCGCGACCCGCGCCAGCTGGTCCCCGGCCACCGACAGCAGGCCCGCCAGCCACACGACCCGGAACCCGCGCACGGCGAACGCCGACCACGTCCCCTGCATCCCCCACCCCTCCAGGCCGTCACGGAGCGCGCCGTTCAAGGTGCTCAGCGTAGCGCCTGGGGCAACCGGCAGCGGTGATCAGGGCGCTTCCGGGCGGCGGCGAACCGGGAGCCGGGGTGTCACGACCGCGACGGCCAGCAGGAACAGCCCGATCGGCAGCCCGTACCGGTGCGGGGCGAGGATCCACACGACCGCCGCCACGGCCACCAGCACGAGGCCGGTGACCCAGGGCCACCACGGGCGTCCGGATGATCTCTGCGCGGCGACGGGGTCCTCGGTGTCGGGCATGGCTCAGCCTCCAGGGAACCGGGCCACCGCCGGGTGCGGCGGTGCAGCGGAGCGCCCGAGACGGATCATCCGGTGCGACCCCCCTCGTGCACGGGGCGGCACCGGACGGCACCTCCCCGTGATCGACGGTACGAGCAGCAGGCCGGTCCGGGCTGCGTCCATTCGGGTGGCGGTTCCCGCGGCGGGCGACCGCGCGCACCGATGCGTCCACAGTGGACTCAGGGGACTCGGCGGACTCAGCGGCCCGGCGGTTCCAGCATCGGCACGAGGAACTTGCGGGCCAGGTCCCGCACCTGGTCCTCGTCGTCGAGGTCGACGACGAAGCTCGGAGTGACCAAAAAGGACGCCGACACCCTGGCCATCAGCTCGGCCACCAGCTCCACGTCCACCGCGGCGGAGACGGTGCCCGCCGCCTGCTCGCGGCGCAGCTGTCCCGCGACGAACCGCTGCACCGCGGCCAGCGTCCGGCCGCCGTCGCTGACCATCGACGGGACCAGCACCTCCGGTTCGATCGCCATCAGCCCGCCGATCAGGCGGTTGTGCCGGATCGCGCGCAACGCGCTGACGAAACCCAGCACAACCCGGTCGGCGGCGGTGGCCGCCTGCCCGATGTCGGCGCGGAACCGGGCGAAGTACCGGCGGAACTCGCGCCGCACCACGTGTTCGACCAGGGCGTCCTTCGTCGCGAACCGGCGGTAGACGGTGATCCGGGAAACACCGGCGCGCCGGGCGACGTCCTCCATCGTCGAGCGGCGGATGCCCATCAGGCAGAACTGCTCGTAGGCGCCGTCGAGGACGCGGCCGGTCAGCTCGTCGTGGTCGTCGGCGCCGTCGACGGCTTCGGCGAGTGCGCGTTCCAGCAGGGAATCCGGCGTCATCGCGCCGAATCGTACAGGTTCCACCGGCTGCCCCTCCTTGAACCGATACAGCGCCGCGGGCCTCTGGCCAGGCGGCCCGGCCTGTGCTCCCCTGGATGAGATACGCAATTACGCCACGCGTATCACCGTATCATCGGAGACTCGAAGAGGAGCCCGGCGCATGAACGGATTCAGCAGGCGGAAGATGTTGATCGCGGGCGGCGGCGCCCTCGGCGCGCTGGCCTGGACGTGGTCGCCGAGCGGCTCGGTCGCGCGGGCGGGGACGGGCACCGATCCCCGCTGGGTGTGGGACGCCGAAGCCGATCCGCTCGTCGCCGCCCTCCTCGACCGCGGCGACGTGCCCCGCGTCAACGAGCTGCTGCGGACCTGGACCCGCAACGACCAGCCGCTGCCGGCGGGGCTGCCGGACGACCTGCACGCGTTCATCGAACGGGCGCGACGGCTGCCCGCCTGGGCCGATCCCGCGAAGCTCGAGCGGGCGGCGGCGTTCACCCAGGTCAAGGGCCCGTACCTGCTGCTGGGCTACGGGCTGGGCAGCGGCATGATGAGCACGGCCATCCCCGGCGAGGCCCGCGCGGTCTACTACTCCAAGGGCGGCGCGGACATCAGGGACCGCATCGCGAAGACGACCAAGCTCGGCATCGACCTGCACGAGCTCAACGCCTTCCACCCCGACGGCCACATCATCGTGACGGCGGTCAAGACGCGGCTGGTGCACGCCGCGGTCCGGCACCTGCTGCCGCAGTCACCGGGCTGGGCGCGCACCGGCGGCGGGCGGATCCCGATCAGCCAGCACGAAATCCTCGTCACCTGGCACAGCCTGCCGACGTTCGTCATGCGCAGGCTGGCCGAGTGGCGGGTCCCGGTCAGCGCCGCCGAATCCGCCGCGTTCCTGCACCTGTGGCAGGTGAACGCGCACCTGCTCGGCGTCCCGGACGAGTACATCCCGGCCACGTGGGAGGCGGCGCAGGCGCAGTCCCGGCAGATCCTCGACCCGGTCATGGGACCGACGCCCGAGGGCGTCTCCCTGGCCGACACCCTGCTGACGATGGCGAGCCAGGCCGCGGGCCCGGGTCAGCCGATCGCCCGCGACCTGCTCAACGCGCTCACCCGGTACGTCGCGGGCGACCGGGTCGCCGACTGGGTGCAGGTCCCCCGCGAGCCGGTCTGGGACCCGCTGATCCGCACCGGTTTCCCGCAGTTCGTGGCGCTGCGCGAAAAGCTGGTCCCGCTGCCGCTGCTCCCGCCGATCGCCTGGACGCTCGACGAGGTCGTCCGGCGGCTCATGATGTTCTACCTGTCCGAGGGGAAACCGGTGGACATCGTGATCCCGGAGACGAACCGTCCCGGGTGAGCGCGGGTCAGTACGGCTGCTGACCGGGCGCGGCGCGGCCGCACCAGAGCGCGGTCGGCTTCACGATCGCCAGCGTCAGCGTCGCCCCGGCCGGGATCAGCACCAGCAGCAGGCCGAGGAACGCCCCGCCGACCCGCATCCCGCCGACGCCGAAGTAGCCCACGCCCACCGCACTCAGCACCACCGACACGACCGACAGCAGGATCGCCAGCGAGCTGCCGACGATCGTGAGGATCCGGCCGACGGGCTTGCGCACGAACAGCAGGATGCCGCCGGGGAGCAGGGTTCCGGTCAGCACCAGGTTCTGGATGCTGAGGAGGATGAAGAGCCCGGGCGTGTAGCCGCTGGCGATCCCGACGACGCCGCCGACCAGCCCGATGAGGTAGAGCAGCCCGCCGAGCACCGCGAGCACGCCGGCGATGATCGCCGTGACCCCGCTCGGCTTCGGCGGCTGCATCCCGTACCCGCCCGGATACGGCGGCTGGGCGGGATACGGCTGGCCCGGGTACGGCTGGCCGGGATAGGGCTGGGCCGGGTAGGGCTGCTGGGCGGGGAAGCCGCCCGACGGCGCGGGCTGCTGAGCCGGGAAACCACCCGAGGGCGCGGGGTAGGGCTGCTGGCCGGGATAGGGCTGTCCCGGCGGCCCGGGCTGCTGCGGATACGTCATGACGTCCTCGGTCTCACCTCGACCGCCCCCACGGTTCGCCACCTCGCCTGCGGCAGCTACGGCCTGCTCGAAGTGTCTCACGGGCGGCCCGCGCGGCCGCCGCCGACACTACTGCCGCCGGCTCGCCTGCGAACGCCGCAGCGCCCGCGGCGTCACCGGTCCGGGGTGCCCGCCGCGGACCCGCGGACGCTGCGCACGATGTCGCGCCACACCGAGCAGGGCCGCCAGGGCGCCTGGATCTTCTCCAGCGACCGGCGCCGCCGCTCCTCGACCGCCAGCAGCCGGACACGGACGTCGGGGCAGATGCGCTCCAGGACCGCCACGTCCCTGGCCCGGATGCCCGCCGAGCGCGGATCCAGCGTGAGGAGGAACCACCTGCTGCAGTCCGCGGCACGGGACAGCCCAGCCTCGTCGAAGATCTTCAGTGCCTTCTCGACGCTCTTGCCCGCACGGGCCGGGCAGGTCCGCCGGTGGATCCAGGCGAACACCATGTGCGCGCGCCCGACGAGGCTGGCCGACGTCGCCGTGTGGTTCACCGTGGCGGTCAGTGCCCGCACCGCCCGGTCGACCAGCTGCTCGGCCCGGGCGAAGTCGCCTGCCCGCACGCTGATCTCGGCCCGCAGGAGGATCAGCTCCGGGTGCTCGGTCATCCGCTGCGCGAGGTGCCCGGCCGCCCGCTCGGCCAGCGCGTGCGCCCGGTTCAGCGACCGCCGCCCGCCGAGCAGCAGGTACCGGGTGAACCAGACGTGGGCGTACACGTGCTCGCACACCCCGATCTCGCGGGTGCGGTCGCCGACCTCCTCCAGCAGCTTGACGGCCTCCCCGGCCTCGGCGAGCGCGGTGCGCAGGTGGTCGGTGCGCGCCCGGCCGGTGGTGTCCTCGGCGAGCCCGCGGTGCACGTGGGCGAGGCAGGCGAGCCCGAGCGCGGCGATCGTCGGCTCCCCCAGTTGCCTGGCCAGCTCGACGCCCTCGGTCACGACGGCCTCGGCGAGCCGGAACTCGCGCCGCCGCCGCAGGAGCCAGCCCAGCCCGCCGATCAGGACCAGTGCCTTGGCCCGCCGGTCGCCGCCGGGTCCTGCCCGGGTGTTCAGCCCGGCCAGGACCCGGTAGGTCACCTCCTCCAGCAGCTGCGCGCCACCGCCGCCGGCCGCGGCGTCCTCGACCACCGGCAGGGCGGCGACGATGTGCTCGTGGTCGACCACGCCGCGTTCGACCAGCCGCAGCCATTCGCGCATCAGCTCCGGCACGGCGTCGGCGCCGGCGGACGCCGAGCGCAGGTCCCGCAGCACGTCGTCCGGGTCCCGCCCGGGCGCCGGAGCTTCGCAGGCCCCGAGCCGGCGCAGCCGGACGGCGATCTCCTCCGCGCCCTCGCCGGTGTCCGGGTCGTACCGGCTGATCGTCATGCTGCGCAGCAGTTCGGGCGCGTCCTCGGCCGCGAAGCCCGGCGCGGCGACCGGGACGATCGGGCAGTTCGTGGCCTCGCACTGGTTGTAGAACTTCTCGATCACCAGGTGGCTCTCGAACTGCACGCCCCGGCGGCCACCGGCAGGCGACTTCACCCCGAAGTTCCGGGCGTAGTCCGGCGAAAGGACGCAGACGACCAGGTTGTCCCGGATGCTCGCGATCATCCAGGCCGGCTGGGACGAGACGTTCTCGACCTTCAGATCCCCGTCCCAGAGCACCACCAGCCCGCGCGCCCGCAGGACCGCCACCAGGGATCCCGCGAGGCGTTTGCCTTCCTCGTCGTGCGCGTAGGTGACCACGACCGCCATGTCGAGACCTCCGGAGACCGGGCTTGCTGGGAGAGAGATCCGGTGTGCTCCCTTCAGCCGCCGGGCGGTGCCAGCAGCATGTCGCGGACATCCAGGCGCTCCTTGACGAATCCGAGGTCCTTCATGGTGTCGGCGACCTTCTGCATGCCGTCGACGTCGATCACCGGCGGGTAGGTCGCGATGCGCACGTCGTCGACGTCCCCCGGCGCGACGCCGAGGCTTTCGACCAGGACGGAGTTGAGCACCGCACGGTTCTGGACGTCGGCGACCCCGCGGGCGAGCGCCCGCTGGAACGCGGCGATGACGGTGGGCTCCCGCCCGGTCTCCTCGGCGGTCGAGAACCAGCCGGACAGGGGCAGGTGCGCGTTGCGGCCCACCGTCACGTCGAAGATCGGAACGGCACCGGCCTTTTCCGCCTTGGTGACGAACGGCTCGGCAAGCACCGCCCCGTCGATCTCGCCCCGCATCAGCGCGCCGATCATGGCGTCCATCGACATCGGGACCCAGCGGATCGTCGCCGGGTCCACGTGGTAGCCGCGGAGCGCTTCGGTCGTGCCGATGTCGGAGATCGACCCGGTGGAAACGACGCCGATCCGCTTGCCCGCGATCTGGTTGCCCTCGGTGAACCCCCCGCCGGGCGCGCCCATCATCATCAGGTGGCCGTTGCGCGCCACGTAGGCCGCCGCGACGATCTTGACCTGCGCGATTCCCCTCGCCTGTGCGGTGAACGCGCCGGGGTAGCTCGTGAAGGCGATGTCCAGCCGCCCGCTCGCGAGCTGGGCGATGGCGTCCGGGCCGCCGCGGAACTTCTCGATCTCCAGGTGGATCTTTTCCTCGGCGAAGTAACCCCGTTGCAGGGCGCGGTAGAGCGGGGCGGTGTCGACGACGTCGAGCAGGCCGATCCTGACCGTGACGAACGGCGGGTCGGCCACCGGGACGGAGTCGCGGCCCCGCTGGAAGAAGTAGAGACAGCCGGCGACCAGGATCGCGACGGCCGCGACGGCGGCGGCGACGGCAGGCCAGTGGCGGCGGGTCCGGAAGACCCCGCCGCCCGCCTGATCGGGCGGGCGGTCGCGGTCGTGGCCCAGCTCGCGCGCCTCGACGACCGACGCGAAGGTGTCGGCAGGCAGCTCGTCCCCGAACAGGCGGGCCAGAAACCTCTCCTGCCGCCCGGGATCGTTCCGGCGCAACGAAGATTCGTACATCGCATGGCGGAGGTCGGCGAGGCGAGCTTCGAGATCGTTGTGGTCGATCCTCTCCTCGCCTGCATCGGACGGTTCTCGTCGATTACGCATCGCAGACACACTCCAGTCTGGTTTCCACTGCTGTCGAAGATCTACGCCGAACCCGGCAACCGGTCGATGTCCAGCAGGCGTCTCAGCTCCTCGAGTGCCACCGCGAGCCGGCGGGCGACCTTTCCCCGGCTGATGCCGAGAATGCCGACCGTTTCGGCTTCGGACAGGTCGTCGAGGTACCGCAGCTCCACCACTTCGCGCAGGTCCGGGGCCAGCCGCATGATCGCGGCGAACAGGTCGAGCCTGCCGCACCGGTCCTCGGCGAGATCGAAGTTCGCGGCGATTTCGTCGACCTCGCTCGTGGGCACGGCGTGTTTCTTCCGGAACTCGTCGCAGATCATGTTGCGGGCGATCCGGATGGCCAGCCCGATGTGCGACGACACCGGTCCCCCTTTCACCAGCCTGCGCCACAATCGGTGGAAGACCTCGTCGATGATTTCCTCGCAGTCCAGCCCGCGCCCCTGCGCCAGCACGTACCGGCGCACCCGCGCCCGCAAATCCGGGTAGACCTCCTCGATCTGCTTTTTGAGGTCGGCGAATTCCTTGGAATGCCGGTCGATGCTCACTCGGGATCGCCCTTCGGTGTGCTGTCGGGTTTTCACCGGCGGGTTGCGCGCGCAGCCACAACGGGGTAGCCGGACGAGATACCCCCGAGGCACGCCGCCGCGCCCGATGTCACCCGAAAGGGCTAGTATTTGTCCAGGAATTGTCAGCCGGCCGGTATTCCGGTCACCGGCCGAGAGACGTTTCCGGCCGCGTCACCACCGCCACCAGCTCCGCCCGGACCCGCTCGTGATCGTCCAGCCGGTGCTGCCCCGAGTACAACCGGCAGCAGGCCCGCAACGCCTCGGCCGCCTGCCCGGCCCGCCCCGCCGCGCGGTGCACCTGGGCCAGGCGCTCGGTGACTTCGGCTTCGAAGAACGCGTTCTGCTGTTCCTGGCTCAGTTCCAGGGCTTTTCCGTAGCAGCGTCCGGCTTCGCCGAGGTCGCCGGTGCGCAGCGCGACGAAGCCGAGGACGTCCCAGGTGACCGCCGCGCCGCTGGGATTCCGCTGCTCCTCGTGCAGTGCCAGTGCCTGCCGGGCAGTGCGGGCCGCGCGCTCGAAGTCGCCGAGTTCGGCGCACTGGCGGGCGGCCGAAGCCAGCGCGTGCGCCCGCCCGACGCTGTTGCCCGCCCGCTCGTACAGCCCGGCCGCCTCCTCCGCCGCCGCCAGTGCCGCCCGGTGGTCGCCCAGCAGGCCCAGCACCCTGGCCAGGTCGTGCCGGGTGTGCGCGCTTTCGCCGGGGTCCGTCCCGGCGGCCGCCAGTGCTTCCCGCAGGCACGCCGCCGCGCGGGCCGGCTCCCCCGCCCGGGTCAGCGCCCGGCCCAGCTGCCGCAGGGACAGCAGCCGCGCGGTGTCCGTGCCCAGCCGGCGCGCCGCACGGGCCCCCAGCTCGGCGGTCCGCAGATTGTCGAGCACGCGCCCGGTGCGGTACTGGTAGGTGTCCAGCGCCCGGCACAGCAGCCACGCCGTCCGCGGCCGGTCCTGGTAGGCGGCCACGCTCTGCACGATCGTCAGCTGGCGGTGTTCTTCGGCGAACCACCGCAGTGCCTCGTCCTCGTCGGCGAACCGCAGCCGCGCGGGTGTCTCGGCGTCCACCGGGCTCCGGTGGGGATACAGCCGCCGGTCCGCTTCGAGGGCCGCGGTGGCGTAGAAGTCGGCCAGCCGCGCGGTCGCGTCGTCCGCTTCGACGATCGCCCCCACCTCGAAGGCCAGCTTCCGCGCGTAGAGCCGCACCAGATCGTGGAACCGGTAGCGGCGCGGCCGGAACTGCGTCACCAGGTTCTTCAGCGCGAGTGTGCGCAGCAGCCCGGCGGCGGTCTCCCGCGGGACGTCGAGCAGGCACGCCGCGGCGGCGACGCCCAGCTCGTCCACGGGCGCGGCACCGAGCAGCCGGAACGCCCTCGCCTCGTCCTCGCCGAGCGCCCGGTACGACCAGGACAGGACGGCCTGCAGGCTGGCCGAGCCGTCACCGGCGTCGAAGGCCGCCAGCCCGCCGTCGCCCATCTCGCGGGCGAGCAGGGCGATCGGCACTTCGGGTTCGGCGGCCACCCGGGCCGCGAGCAGCGCGAGGGCCAGCGGCAGCCCGCCGCAGAGCTCGGCCAGCGCATTCACCGCCGAGGGATCGGCGGCGCTCACGTCCGGCCCGGCCAGCCGGGCGAACAGCTCGCGCGACCGGTCCGGCGGCAGCACGTCCAGCCGGACCGCGACCGCCCCGTACCGCCGGAGCCCGGGCAGCGCCGTCCGGCTGGTCACGAGCACCCGGCAGGACGGCGAGCCGGGCAGCAGCTGCTCCACCTGGGCCAGCTCCGCGGCGTTGTCGAGCACGATCAGCAGACGGCGGCCGGCGAGCACACTGCGGTAGAGCGCGGCGGCGGCCGCTTCGGCCGCGGGCACCGCCTGCTGCGGAACACCCAGCGCGCCCAGGAAGCCCTGCAGGATCGACAGCGGGCTGGCGACCACCCCCGCCCTGCCGAACCCGCCGAGGTCGGCGTACAGCTGGCCGTCGGGGAAGCGGGCGGCGTTGCGGTGGGCCCAGTGCAGCGCCAGCGCCGACTTGCCGATCCCGCCCGGCCCTTCGACGACCGCGACCGGAGCGGCCGCCAGCGCGTCCTGCAGCGCGGCGGACTCGGCGTCCCGCCCGATCAGCCAGGCGGGTGCCGCGGGCAGCTGACGCGGCAGCACCCGGTCCGCCGCCGCACCTGGCTCGTCCGTGCGCATGGATCCCCTCCCCGTGAGGCACCACGTCCCATGGTGGCGCGGTCACGGAGGCGGACACAGCGGCTGGTCAGGTGGTTCGGGGCTGCGGTCGCCTGCCGATCACGTGTACCAGGTCGGGGCCGGGTACTCGCCGAGGAGTGCGTACGCACCCACCTCGCGGCGCTTGTACGGCAGCGGGTCGTGCAGCGAGTGCGTCCGCAGGTTGCGCCAGAAGCGGTCGAGGCCGTACTTCGCCGCCGTCGCCCTGGCACCGGTCAGCTCGAAGATCTTCGTCGCGATCTCCAGGCCCGTGTCGACCGTGCGCTGCTTGGCCGCGGCGATCAGCACCGCCACCTCGCCCCGGGCTTCGGGGGTCAGCTCCTCGCGCGGGGCGTGCAGCAGGCGGGAGATCGCCGCCCCCGCCCGGTCGGTCAGTGCCTCCACCGCCCACAGCTTCGCCTGCAGGTCGCCGTAGCCGTCGAGGATGTACCACTCCTCCGCGGCGGTCTCCTTGTCGTCACCGCCGTAGGGCCACGCGCGGGTCCGGTCCTTGGTGTACGCCAAGGCCGTTTCCAGCGCACCCTGGGCGATGCCGAGGTAGAAGTTGGTGAACACGAGCTGGATCGCCGGCACGTTGAGCGTGTTGTACACCAGCGGCCGGAACTTCCGGTCGACGTAGCCTGCCGCCGACGCCCACGGCACGCGCACGTTCTCGATCGTCACGCTGCCGGATTCGGTGAGCCGCTGGCCGATGTTGTCCCAGTCGTCGTGGAAGGTGATCCCCTCCTGCTTCGACGGCACGATCGCGAAGATGTGGTCCTCGGTGCCCGCCAGTACGCCTTCCAGCACCGTCAGGTCGGACACCTTGCTGCCGGTCGAGAACGACTTGTGTCCGTTGTAGACGAGCGTGTCGCCGTCTTCGGTGATGGTCAGGTCGGAGTCGCGGGGGTTCACCGCGCCGCCGAAGAACAGGTTGTCCTTTGTGGCCAGTTCCTCGACGGCGGCGATCTGCTCGTCCGTCGCCACCAGCCGGGCCGCCCATGCCCACAGGTAGTGGTAACCCAGCAGCTGCCCGATCGAGCCGTCGGCCTTGGCGATCTCACGGATCACCCGGTACGCGGTCTCCCAGGTCTGCCCGCCACCGCCGTGCTCCGGCGGGCCGAGCAGGGTGACCAGCCCGGTGTCCTTGAGCAGCTGCACTTCCTGGTACGGGGTTTCGCCGCGGCGGTCGCGCTCGACGGCGTCCACGGCCAGCTTGGCGGCGACCTCGCGGGCGCGCTCGATCCAGTCGGTCATGCTCGGCTCCCCACCGGCTCGGGCGTCGCGGCGCTGCGGTCGATGTCCTTTTCCAGTTCCCTGACGATCGGCAGCACATGCTTGCCGAAGTACTCGATCTCCTCCCGGAAGTGCAGGAAGCCGAGCAGCAGCAGGCTCGCGCCCCGCCGCTTGTACTCGATCGCGCGCTGCGCGATCTGCTCGGGCGTGCCGATCAGCTGGGTGCGGAAGCCGTCGTTGTACTGCACGAGGTCGGCGAACTCCGAGTCCGACCACATGCCCTTCTTGTCCGCCGTGGAGTTGCCTGCCTGCTGCACGGCCGAGCGGAACCCTTCGACCGCCTCGACGTTGGCCTTCGCGACGATCTCCCGCAGCACCTCGCGGGCTTCCGCCTCGCTTTCGCGGGCGATCACGAAGCCGTTGAGGCCGAACCGGACGGCGTGGCCGTTCTCGGCGGCGTAGCCGCGCACTTCGGCCACCTGCTCGCTGAAGCCGTCGTAATCCTTGCCGTTGCTGAAATACCAGTCCGAGACCCGGCCCGCCAGTTTGCGGGCCGCCGTGGAGTTGCCGCCCTGGAAGATCTCGGGATGCGGACGGTCTTGACCGGAAACCGGTTTGGGCTTGATGTCGAAATCGTGGATGCGGTAGAAGTCGCCGGAGAATTCGGCGTGGTCGTCGGTCCACAGTGCCTTGAGCACCCGGATGAACTCCTCGGAACGGCGGTAGCGCTCGTCGTGTTCGAGCCAGGGCTCGCCGAGCCCGGTGAACTCGTCCTTGAACCAGCCGCTGACCACGTTCACCGCCGCGCGGCCGCCGGACAGGACGTCGGCACTGGCAATGAACTTGGCGAGCACACCGGGATGCCACAGTCCGGGGTGGATGGCCGCGATCACCTTCAGCCGCTGCGTCGCCAGCAGCAGCGCGAGGCTGAACCCGGTCGATTCGTGCTGGTATGCAGCGCCGTAGCTGGCGGTGTAGCGCACCTGCGTCAGCGCGTATTCGAACCCGTTGTTCTCGGCGGCGACCGCGAGATCCCGGTTGTATTCGTACCCCCAGTCGGTGCGTTGCTCGATATCACTGGTGACGAGCCCGCCACTGACGTTCGGTACCCAATAGGCGAATTTCAGCGGTTCATGGAGAGTGGATTCCGCGAAGGTCATGAGCGCAGCGTGGGCCACCGCGTCCCCCGGCGGCAACGGCATCCACGTCATGGGAAACAGGCCTGTTCCATCAAACGGGTTTGAGGTATTATCCGGTGATGGGAACCGAGCCGCCCGCGTTCGTCCGGCTGGCCGCGCACCCGCTGCGGTGGGCGCTGCTGACCGCGCTCGCCCGCGGCGACCTGCGGGTCCGGGAGCTGGCCGAGCACGTCGGCGAGCCGCAGAACCTGGTCTCCTACCACCTGCGGCTGCTGCGGGACGGCGGGCTGGTCACGGCCGGGCGCAGCAGCTTCGACGGCCGGGACAGCTACTACCACCTCGATCTCGGCCGCTGTTCGGCCGAGCTGGCCGGGACCGGCGCGGCACTGCACCCCGCGTTGCGTGCCGAACCCGCGCCGCCGCCCGGGCGGGTCGCGGTGCTGTTCCTCTGCACCGGCAACAGCGCCCGTTCCCCGATCGCCGAGGCCCTGCTGCGCCACCGAGCCGCGACGGCGACGGTGGCCAGCGCGGGCAGTCACCCCAAGCCCGCCCTGCACCCCGGAGCGGTCCGCGTGCTGCGCGAGGAGTTCGGCCTCGACATCGGCGGGCAGCGGCCGCAGCACCTGGATGCCGTCGCCCGCCGCCGGTTCGACCACGTGATCACCCTGTGCGACAAGGTCCGCGAAGTCTGCCCCGGTTTCCCCCACCGCCGCCACTGGAGCATCCCCGACCCGGCGACGGACGCCGATCCCGCCGCATTCTCCCGGACGGCGGCCGAGATCGACACGCGCATCCGGCACCTGCTGCCGGAACTCGGTGCAGCACAAGAGAAGGAGGTCCGGCCGTGACCGAAGAGCACGCCAGTGTCCGGTACATCGTGGACGACGTCCCTGCGGCCGTCGAGTTCTACACCACCCACCTCGGCTTCACGGTCCGGATGACGGCGGGCACAGCATTCGCCGACGTCGTCCGCGGACCGCTGAGGCTGTTGCTGTCCGGTCCGGCCAGCTCCGGCGCCCGGGCAACCCCCGCGGACGCGGCGGCGCCCGGACGCAACCGCATCCATCTGGTGGTGACCGACCTCGACGCGGAGATCGCCCGGTTGACGGGGGCGGGCGTGCGGTTCCGCGGGGAGGTGGTCGCGGGGCCGGGTGGACGGCAGATCCTCCTGGCGGATCCCGCGGGGAATCTGGTTGAGCTGTTTCAGCCTGGAGGCTGACGGTCGGCAACGAATGCGCGCCGAGCTGCCCCTTGGCCGCCGCCTCACTCCTCCCGCAGTGCCGCACGTCCGGCGTCGAAGGCCGCCAGGGCCGCCCCGACCGCGGCGGCCACCGTGATCTCGAAGATCTCGTCCTCCGTGCAGCCCGCGGCGGTCAGGCGCCGGACGTCGTCGGTCGTGATCCGCTGCGAAGCATCCCGGACCAAGGCCGCATACTCGCGCCACGGCTCCGCCAATCCCTCGCCGGTCGCCGCCGAGCGGCGCAGCGCGGGGCTCGTGTGCGCCGGCTGGTTGAAGACGCTTGTCCTCAGATCCCCTCGGTTCTCGCCGAGCAGGAATCCCGGGAATCGGTAGCCGGAACGGTGCAAAGCCCGGGTTCCCGTCTTCAGCTGGCCGTCGAGCAGCTCGAAGCCGAACGCATTGGCCAGCCGGTTGACGATGTTCCACACCAGGTTGACGTGCAGTGCCTCCGCCACCGCCGCCGACGGTACCGCCCGCACCCGTGCCGGGTCCGGGTCGGCCGAACGTGACACCTGCTCCAGGAACCCTTGCACCGCCAGGAGTTCCGGGCGGGCACTGGCCGGGTGGTCCGGATCGATCTCGCCGTGGGCGGCGATCCGCGTCAGCTCCGCGTGCGTGTCCACACAGAACGGGCACTCGTGCACGCGGGCCGTGCTCATCGCGAGGTACTCGCGCTCGCCCGGCGTCCAGTACGAGTCGCCGCGCATCGCGGGCGCGGCCAGCTCCAGCAGCGGCCGGGTCAGGAACTCCGGGCGGTACAACAGCATCTTGACGATGTCCGGGCTCGGGACGCGGGACACCGCACTCGTCACCGCCAGGAACAGCCGGGCGCGGCGGCGGTGGCCTGCGTCCAGGATGGACAGTCGCATCAGGACTCCAGTTCGGTCAGGCGGGCGGTGAGGAAACGACGGTCGGCTGGTGCCTCGACCAGGTCGAGGGCCCGCCGGTAGGCGCGCGCCGCCTCGGCGGGGCGGCCGAGGCGGCGCAGCAGGTCGGCGCGGGCCGCGTGCGCGAGGTGGTAGCGGTCGAGCCCGTCGATCTCCTCGACCAGCGCGAGCCCGGCTTCCGGCCCTTCGGTCATCGCGACGGCGACGGCGTGGTTGAGCGCGACCACCGGCGACGGCGCGATCGTCCGCAGCTGCGCGTAGAGACCGGCGATGCGCGTCCAGTCGGTCTCGGCGGCCGTGCTGGCCTGGGCGTGCTGGGCCGCGATCGCCGCCTGCAGCTGGTACGGGCCGACCGTCCCGCGGCGCAGCGCCCGCGCCAGCACCCCGAGGCCCTCCTCGATCTCCGCCCGGTCCCAGCGGCCGCGGTCCTGGTCTTCGAGCAGGACGACGTCGCCCTCGGCGGTGAACCGCGCGGCCGAGCGCGAGTCCTGCAGCAGCAGGAGCGCGACCAGGCCGAGCGCCTCCGGCTCGTCCGGCATCAGCGTGGCGAGCAGCTTCGCCAGCCGGATCGCTTCACGCCGCAGCTGCGCCGGCTCGTCGCGGCCGGACGGCGACGCGTAGCCCTTGGTGAACACGAGGTACACCACGGCGAGGACGCCGGCGAGCCGGTCGGGCAGCAGGTGGTCCGGCGGCACCTTCAGGCCGATGCCCGCGTCGCGGATCTTGCGCTTGGCCCGCACCAGCCGCTGCGCCAGCGCCGGCTCGGCGACCAGGAACAGGCGGGCGATCTGCGCTGCGGTCAGGCCGGCCACCGCCTGCAGCGTCAGCGCCACCCGCGCGTCTTCGGCCAGCGCGGGATGGCAGCAGGTGAAGAGCAGGCTCAGCCGCTCGTCGCCCACCTCGGCGAGCCGGTCGTCCGGCGGCATCGGCGTCACCCCGCTCTCACCCGCCGCGAGCCGGGCGAGCTTGGCCTGGCCAACCCGGGCGCGGCGGATCCGGTCGACGGCGCTGTTGCGCGCCGCGGTCAGCAACCAGGCCGCGGGATCGTCCGGGACCGCCGGGCCCCACGACCGCAGGGCGTGCGCGACCGCGTCCTGCAGGGCGTCCTCGGCCAGCTCGAAGTCGCCGAGCACCCGCACGAGCGCGGCCAGCAGCCGGGCCCGCTCGCCGCGGTAGACGCGCTCGACGGCCGCGGCCGCCGGATCAGCCACCGGCGGGCCGGTGGTCGAGCCCGCGGACCCCGGCGACCGGGCGCACCTCGATCGTGCCCTGCGCCGCCATCGGGCACAGCGCGGCCAGCTCGAGTGCTTCGTCGAGGTCCCGGCAGTCCAGGACGTATGCCCCGCCGAGGTGCTCGTGGGTCTCGGTGAACGGGCCGTCGGTGACGATGGCCCGGCCGTCGCGCACCGACACGGTGGTCGCGGTGTGCTCGCCCTCCAGCGGGTGCCCGGCGACGAACACCCCGCGCCGCCGGCACTCGTCGGCGAAGGCGTTCACCGCGGCCAGCGCCTCTTCGAAGCCGGGATCGCCCGGTTCCGGCCGTTCGCAGTTGTAGATCAGCAGCATGTACTGCACGTGTCCTCCCACATCCGTCACCGAGAAGACGAACGGGACGACCGTAACTCGACAGCCGTGACGGCGGTCACTCAGCGCGTCGCGCGGCGGTCCATCGGGCCCCACTCGCGGGAGCCCTGCTCGTCGACCAGCCGGCGGGCCTCCTGGAGCACCTCGTCCGCGACCCACGCGAGCGGCTCCGCGTCCACCACCAGGGGCTCGTTGTCCGGGCCGCGGGCGATCTCGCGGCCACGCAGCACCCACGGCCGCACGCCCGGGCCGCGCAGGTCGCGCAGGTGCTCGTAGTCGTACAGGCGGCGGGCCAGCCACAGCCGCACCGAGCGGTCCTCCCACCACGGCTCGCGGCGCAGCGAGTTCGCCGACAGCCCGGGCAGCGTGATGCCCGTCAGGCCGTCGCGGCTGGACTCCTCGTCGCCGAGGTCGGTGTCCGGGCCGCGGGACCAGCGGACGTACAGGTCGCCGTCGTCCTCGGCCTCGAAGAGGCGGGTCAGCTCGGCGAGGTCCTTCACCGTCGGCAGCATGATCAGCCGGTACCCCGGGCCCGGCGGGCTAAACGGCGGTGCGGCTAGCTGGTCAGGATCTGGGGCGAGAGCACCTTCAGCGTCGCGTTGGTCCACTTGAGCTGCCGCAGCGTCTGCGGGTGGCAGCGGCTTGCCAGCTCCAGCAGCTTCGTGTCCTTCGCCGCCTGCGCGCCCTGGGCGAGCAGCTCCCAGTCCAGGGAGACGCCCGCCGCGCGGCGGTGGAGGCGGCGGAGGTCGGCCAGCAGGAGCAGGCCCGGCTCCGGGCGGCGGCCGCTCAGCTCCGCCAGTGCCGTGCGCAGCGGGACCAGCGGGCCCGGGCCGGGGACGTCCTCGCCGAGGTCCAGGTCGTGGTCGCGGCCCGCGCGGGCCAGCTCGCGCAGGTGTGCCGCCGACCAGCCTGCCAGGTCGCGGGCCACGTGGTGGACCTCGTGCTCGGCCTGGTGGCGGTCGGACGTCTTCAGCAGGTCCTTCGCCAGTGCCGTCTCCGCCCGGTGCAGTTCCCGCAGGACGAGGCCGAGTTTCATCGGACGACCTCCTCGTCGACGGCCGCGGGCACCGGCCCGGCCGGGCGCATCGCCACCGCGCCGACGCGCCGCAGGGCGGCCGCCGCCGTCTTGAACAGCGGCTGCTTGGACACCGGGTCCCAGTCGGTGAACGTCAGCTCGTTGGCGGCGCGGTCGCCGTCCTTGCCCGCCGGGTGCTCGACGTCCCAGTAGCCGTAGTGGAACGGCAGGAACAGCACGCCGTCGCGGATGCCGCCGACGCGGACCCGGGCGCGGACGCTGCCCCGCGGGGTCGAGACCTCGGCCAGGTCGCCTTCGGCGAGCCCGGCGGCGGCCGCGTCCGCTTCGGACACCTCCAGCCACACCTCGGGTGCGGCCGCCCGCAGCTGCGGGACCCGGCCGGTCTTCGTGCGGGTGTGAAAGTGGGCGAGCGTGCGGCCGGTGATCAGGTGGTACGGGTGCTCTTCGTCCGGTTTCTCGTGCGCCTCGACGTACCCGGCCGCCTTGAGCATGGCCTTGCCGTCCGGGTTGAGTGCCCGGTACTCGACCGGTTCCATCGGCGCCCCGGTGACCAGGTCGCGGCCGTAGCTTTCGCAGTAATCGGGGTCGGCGAAGAACTTCCCGTCGGCATAGAGCCGCTCTGTCCCTTCCGGACTGTCCTCTGTGCACGGCCACTGGATGCCGCCGGTCTCGCGCAGCTTGGCGTAGCTCAGTCCACTGTAGTCGCACGGGCGGCCCCGCGACGCGTCTTTCCAGGCGTCGAACGCGGTTTCGGCGTCGTGCCACTGCGGGAACGGCTCGCCGTCGTTGCCGCGGAAGTCCATCCGGCGGGCGTAGTCGAGGAAGATGTCCAGGTCGGCACGAGCGTGCCCGGGTGGCTCGACCGCCTTCTCCGACAGGTGCACCGTGCGGTCGGCGTTGGTGAACGTGCCGGTCTTCTCGCCCCACATCGCCGCGGGCAGCACGACGTCGGCGAACTCCGCGGTCTCGGTGCGGAAGACGTCCTGCACGACCAGGAACAGCCGCGAGGAGTCCAAAATGGACCGGATGCGGTGGAGCTCGGGCAGGGACACCGCCGGGTTGGTGGCCGACACCCACAGGAACCGCAGGGTGCCCGTCTCGGCGTAGCGCAGCATCTGCATCAGGTGCGTCGGCGGCCCGTAGTGCGGGATCTTCGCGACGTCGACGTTCCACAGCCTCGCCAGCTCGGCCACGTGGGCGTCGTTGGCCCAGTTGCGGAACCCGGTGAGGTCGCCGTCGGCACCGCATTCGCGCGTGTTCTCGGCGGTGGGCTGGCCGTTCATCTGCAGGACACCGGCGCCGGGCTTGCCGAGCATGCCGCGCAGCAGCACGAGGTTGTTGACGCCCACGGCGGCCGCGGTGGCCTGGTGCGACTGGTAGAAGCCCTGCAGGACCGTGCACAGCAGCCGCTCGGCGGTGCCGAGCAGCCGGGCGGCTTCGCGGATCTCGCCGGGGTCCAGCCCGCAGATCCCGGCGACGCGCTCGGGCGGGTAGGCCGCGACCGTCTCGGCGAGGTCGTCGTAGCCGACCGTGCAGCGCTCGACGTAGCCGCGGTCGACCCAGCCGTGCTCGATGATTTCGTGCAGCAGGCCGTTCATCAGGGCCAGGTTGGTCCCGGGCAGCGGCGCGAGGTGCAGCGTCGCCGCCCGGGCGACCGGGGTGTCGCGCGGGTCGACGCACAGCAGCGCCGGCGGGCGGGGGCCGGCGAGCCGGTCGAGCATGCGCGACCAGAGCACGGCCTGCGTTTCGGCCGCGTTGTGCCCGAAGAGGGCGATGACGTCGGCGTGGTCGACGTCGGTGTAGGAGGCGGGCTGGCCGTCGCAGCCGAAGGACTCCTTCAGCGCGGCCGCCGCGGTCGCCGTGCAGAGCCGGGTGTTGCCGTCGAGGTGGTTGGTGCCGATGCCGCCGCGCGCGATCGCGGCGAGGGTGTAGTACTCCTCGGCGAACAGCTGCCCGCTGGTGTAGAAGCCGAGCGCGCCGGGTCCCTGCTCGGCGAGCAGGTCCTTGCTGCGGCGGACGACCAGGTCCAGCGCCTCGTCCCAGCTCGCTTCGGTGAGTTCGCCGTCGCGGCGCACCAGCGGCGTGGTCAGCCGGTCCGGCGAGGCGTTGGCCTGCCAGCCGAACAGGTCCTTCGGGTCGAGCCGCCCGTGGTTGACGCGGTCGCCTGCCCGGCCGCGGACGCCGGCGATGCGGCCGTCCTTGACCGCGATGTCGAGCCCGTCGCCGTTGGAGTGCAGGACGGCGGCGCTGGGGACCCAGCGGTCGACGTCGGCGGGACGCAGGCCGTCGGCGAGGTGGGTGTCCACCCGGGCGGGCCATGGCTCGCCGGGTCCGTAGGGCGTCCTGGTGCCCCAGGGGTCGGTGATCCCGTCGCGTTGCGTCACCGCCGGACCTCCTCGCATGACTCGGCGGCGCGCGGGTACCCGCCGCCGCGGGCGGCAAACCCGTCCGTCCGGCAGGCATGGGCACCGCCGAAAGCGGGTACTGCGCCTGGAGTGGGTGCCAGAGGCGACCCCGGAAGGAGGCCTGCGCGCCGGTGAAACCGGATCCCGGGCACGCCGATGCGGCGGCGCTGCGCGACTACGTCGAAGCCGTCGCGGAGCTGCTGCGTGTCGAGCCGGCGGCGTCGTGGAGCGAGTACGGCAGCCCGTCGACCGCCTACGTCGCGCTGGCCGACCGGTCGGCGCGCCACCCCGGGCGGCTGCTGATGCTGCAGTGGTCGGACCGCACCGGGTGGAGCCTGGCGCTGGAACCGGCCGGGGCGGAGGAGCCGGTGGTCCTCCTGCAGTGGCCGGCACCGGCCCGGCCGCGGCCCGCGGTGGTGGCCCGGCGGGTCCGTGACGCGCTCACCGAACTGGCACAGCCCCTCGAAGACGGCAAGGGAGTTCTTTCATGACCCAGACTGTCGGTGACTACCTGCTGCAGCGGTTGCGTGAGTGGGGGGTGGAGCAGGTCTTCGCCTATCCCGGCGACGGGATCAACGGCATCGTCGCCGCGTTCGGCAAAGCCGACAACCAGCCCCGGTTCGTGCAGACCCGCCACGAGGAAATGGCCGCCTTCGCCGCCGTCGGCTACGCCAAGTTCACCGGCACCCCCGGCGTCTGTATGGCCACCTCCGGCCCCGGTGCCATCCACCTGCTCAACGGCCTCTACGACGCCAAGCTCGACCACGTCCCCGTCGTGGCCATCGTCGGCCAGACCGCCCGCACCGCCGTCGGCGGCAGCTACCAGCAGGAAGTCGACCTGCACAGCCTCTTCAAGGACGTCGCGAGCGAATACCTGGTCGAGGTCACCGTCGCCGAACAGCTGCCCAACGCCCTCGACCGCGCCCTGCGCACCGCCCAGGCCTCCCGCTGCCCGACCGCGCTGATCATCCCCGCGGACCTGCAGGAGGAGGAGTACTCGCCGCCGCAGCACGCGTTCAAGCACGTCCCCTCCAGCCTGCCCCACACCGCCTGGCCTCACCCCGTCCCGGCCGAGGCGGATCTCGACGCCGCCGCCGAGATCCTCAACACCGGCGAAAAGGTCGCCATCCTCGCCGGGCAGGGCGCCCGCGGCGCGGCCGAGGAACTCCGGCAGGTCGCCGAGGTCACCGGCGCCGGGATCGCGAAGGCCCTGCTGGGCAAGGACGTCCTGCCTGATGACCTGCCGTATGTCACCGGCGCTATCGGGCTTCTGGGCACCCGGCCGAGCTACGAACTCATGCGTGACTGCGACACCCTGCTCATCGTCGGCTCCAACTTCCCGTATTCGCAGTTCCTGCCGGACTTCGGGCAGGCGCGGGCGGTGCAGATCGATCTGGACGGCCGGTTCATCGGCATGCGTTACCCCACCGAGGTCAACCTCGTCGGCGACGCCGCCGCGACCCTGCGTGCCCTGATCCCCAAGCTCACGCCGAAGTCCGACCGGTCGTGGCGGGAGACGATCGAGAAGAACGTCACCGCCTGGTGGGATACTGTCGACCGCGAAGCCGCCCTCGACGCCGACCCGGTCAACCCCATGGCCGTCGTCTCCGAGCTGTCGCGGCAGATTCCGGACAACGCGATCGTCACCGCCGACTCCGGGTCGTCGACGAACTGGTACGCCCGCAACCTCCGCATCCGCGGCCAGATCCGCGGGTCCCTGTCCGGGACGCTCGCCACGATGGGACCGGGAGTGCCGTATGCGCTGGGGGCGAAGTTCGCCCACCCCGACCGGCCCGTCATCGCCCTCGTCGGCGACGGCGCCATGCAGATGAACGGGCTGGCCGAACTGATCACCCTCGCCCGCTACCAGCACCTGTGGACCGATCCCCGCTGCGTGATCTGCGTCTTCCACAACAACGACCTCAACCAGGTCACCTGGGAACTGCGCGCCATGGGCGGCGCCCCGAAGTTCGAGGAATCCCAGACTCTCCCGGACGTCGACTACGCCGGATTCGCGCTGTCGCTGGGGCTGACCGCGGTCACTGTGGACAAACCGGACCAGCTGGCTTCGGCCTGGGACACCGTGCTCACCGCTCAGAAACCCGCGGTGCTGGACGTCCGCTGTGACCCGGAGGTGCCGCCGATTCCACCGCACGCCACCTTCGAACAGGTCAAGTCCGCCGCCCAGGCCGTCCTCAAGGGCGACCCCAACGCCCTCCACCTCGTCACCCAGGGCGTCAAGACCAAGATCCAGGAATTCCTTCCGGGGCAACGATGACCGAGGTCGTGGTGGTCACCGGGGCCAGTGGCGGGATCGGGCGCGCCGTCGCGCGGGCCTTCGGTGCCCGGCAGGCGCGGGTCGCCCTGCTGGCGCGCGGGGAAGAAGGCCTGCGGTCCGCCGCCGGGGAGATCACCCGGGACGGCGGGACCGCGCTCGCGATTCCCACCGACGTCGCCGACTTCGCTCAGGTCGACGCGGCGGCCGAGCGGGCCGAGAAGGAACTCGGCCCGCTCGACGTGTGGGTGAACGTCGCGTTCACGTCGGTGTTCGCGCCGTTCGACGAGATCGAACCCGACGAGTACCGGCGCGTCACCGAGGTCAGCTACCTCGGGTACGTGCACGGCACGATGGCCGCCCTGCGGCGGATGAAACCCCGCGACCGCGGCACGATCGTGCAAGTCGGGTCGGCGCTCGCCTACCGCGGGATTCCGCTGCAGAGCGCGTACTGCGGCGCGAAGCACGCGATCCAGGGCTTCAACGAGGCGCTGCGGTGTGAGCTGCTGCACGACGGCAGCCACGTGCGGACCACGATGGTGCAGATGCCGGCGGTCAACACGCCGCAGTTCTCCTGGGTCCGGTCCAAGCTGCCGCGGCACGCGCAGCCGGTGCCGCCGATCTACCAGCCGGAGGTCGCCGCGCGCGCCGTGCTGCACGCCGCCGCCCACCCGCGCCGCCGCGAGTACTGGGTCGGCGGCAGCACCGTCGGCACGCTGGTCGCGAACGCCGTCGCGCCGGGACTCCTCGACCGCTACCTGGCCCGCACCGGCTACCGGTCCCAGCAGACCGGGTCGGCCGACCCGGCAGGCCGTCCGGAGAACCTGTGGGCCCCGGCCGACCGCGCCCGCGACTACGGCGCGCACGGCGAGTTCGACGGCCAGGCGACCCCGCGCAGCGTCCAGCTGTGGGCGAGCCGGCACCACGGGCTGCTGGCCGCGGGCGGCGGCGCCCTCGCCGCGGCGGCCGTGGCGGCCTGGCGCCGGATCCGGTCCGGTGCCTGACACACGGGCAGTCACCGGGGGGCACCCCATCCGGGGAGCCTCTTCCCGCATACTGGTGACGAGCCGGGTTGAAGGAGGAGCGGAGTGAGCACGACCGCGGACGACCCCTTCGTGCACCCCGCCTTGTTCTACCGCGGGGACGCGGAGTACCTGGCGGGCACCGTGCCGTTCGTCTGGGGCGGGCTCGCCGCGGACGAGCCGGTCGCGGTCGCGGTGCCCGGCGACAACCTCACCCTGCTGCGCCGCGAGCTCGGCGACGACGCCGGCCGGGTGCACCTGCTGGACATGACCGAGGCAGGCCGCAACCCGGGCCGGATCATCCCCGGGGTGCTGCGCGCGTTCGCCGACAGCCACCCGGACCGGCCGGTGCGGATCATCGGCGAGCCGATCTGGGCGGCGCGCTCCGCCGTCGAGTACCCGGCCTGCGTCCAGCACGAGGCCCTGATCAACCACGCGTTCACCGGCCGGGACGTCACGATCCTGTGCCCCTACGACGTCGACGCCCTCGCCGCGGAGATCGTCGCCGACGCCGAGGCCACCCACCCCGTCCTCATCGACGGCGCCGGCCGCCGCGCCAGCACCGCCTACGCCCCGGACAAGGTGATCGCCCGGTACAACGAGCCGCTGCCCGAGCTGCCGGGCGCGTTCGAGCTGAAGGACACGACGGACCTCGCGGCGGCCCGTGCGCTGGCCCACGTCCGGGCGGCGGCCACCGGCCTGTCCCCCGACCGGGTCGCCGACGTCGAGGTGGTCGTCACCGAGCTGCTGTCCAACAGCGTCGAGCACGGCAGCGGCACCGGCACCGTCCGCCTGTGGACCGGCGACGGCGAGTTCGCCTGCGAGGTCCACGACCGCGGCCGCCTCACCGACCCCCTCGCCGGCCGCCGCCCGGCCGGGCCGTACCAGACCCGCGGCCGCGGGCTCCTGCTCGTCAACCACCTCGCCGACCTGGTCCGCCTGCACACCGGCGACCACGGCACGACTTTCAGGGCTTACTTCCGCACCTGAGCGGGCGGGACATGCGCAGGGGCAGCTTCACGGCCTGAGCACACCCGCCGGGCACGGCAGCTTCACGACCCGCTTCCGCGCCTGAGCGGGCGGGGCATGCGCAGCGTGAGCTTCACGACTTGGTTCCGTTCCGTGCCTGGACGCACCCGCCGCACCCTCACGACCTGCTCCCGCGCCTGAACCGCCGGTGCACCCAGCCGCCCGTCACGGCACCGATAGCCACGCCGCCGTACACGTCCGTCGGCCAGTGTGCCCGGGTTCGCAGCCTGCTGTAACAGACCGCCGCCGCCAGTGGGGCGCACACCGTTGCCGTTTCCGGGGCCGTGAGCGCGGCCGCGACCGTGAACGCCGCCGCCGTCGTCGCGTGGGTGGACGGGAATGCCGGCGACTTCGGCTGGTCGAGCAGGGCACGGCGGGCCGGGAGCCGGTCGGCCGGGGGACGGCGGCGGCGGACCACCGCCTTGAGCACGTGCCCGAATGCCATTCCGGCCGCGCCCGCCGCGAGGCCGTGGCCCGCGGCGCGGCGGCGGTCACCCGGGCGGCGGGCCAGCCAGGCCGCCACGAAGAGCCAGAGCAGCCCGCCGCGCGCCGCGGCGCTCAGCGCCGTCACCGGCCAGGCCGGCCGTGTGACGGGAAGGTCGTTTTCGTCCGGTCCGTCTTCTTCACGGTGGGGCATGGCCACCAATTGCCCTGGCCCAGGCCGGTTCAATCACCCGATCCTGTCCATCGTGGAGGATCGCCGCGACGTTTACCCGCCCGCCGAACGGGTATCCCCGCTTTCGTGAACGTCCCGCGGCGAACCCGGTTCCGTGCAGCGGCCGCGCTGGCCGCGGTGGCGGCCCTCACCGCGGGCTGCGGTGCCGACCCGCAGGCCGACGTCGTGCACGCCGGCCGCGAGATCCGCGGCCAGCTGGAGCTGCTGCGGCTGGTGATCACCGCCGACCGGGACTCCGTCCCACCGGTGCCCAGCCTGTCGATCACCGTCCGCGACGCCGCCGACGAACTCGGCTCCGCCGGCCAGGACGTCGGCGACCTGACCGACGACCGGGCCCGCGCGGCACTCGCCTCGATCACCGACCGCGGGGTCGCGCTCGCCCACCGGCTCGACGCCGGGCTCGGCGACGGCACCGACGCGGGTCTCGACGAGATCGACGCCCAGCTGCAGGGCCTGATCGGCGAACTCGCCCGCTGGGGCGTGACGCGATGAGCAAGCGGCTGCTGGCAGTGACCCTCGGTGTCCTCACCGCTGTCGGCGGTTTCGTCGACATCGGCGACCTCGTCGAAAGCGGCGTCGTCGGCGCCCGCTACGGGATGGCCCTGGTCTGGGTGACCCTGCTCGGCGTCCTCGGGATCTGTGTCTACGCCGACATGTCCGGCCGCGTCGTCGCGGTGTCCGGGCGTCCTGTGTTCGACCTCATCCGCGAGCGCCTCGGCCCGCGCATGGCGCTGCTCAACCTCGCCGGGTCGTTCCTCATCACGCTGCTGACCGTCAGCGCGGAGATCGGCGGCGTCGCGCTCACGATCGAACTCGCCTCGGGCGTCGACCGGCTGATCTGGGTGCTGCCGATCGGCGTGCTCGTCTGGCTGGTGATCTGGCGGGTCGGCTTCGAGCGGATGGAGACCGGCTTCGGCCTCGGCGGCCTCGCGATCGGGGTGTTCGCCGTCGCGATCTTCTTCCTGCACCCCGACTGGTCCTCCCTCGGCGCGCAGATCGCCGGGTTCGGCCCGCCGCCCGACCAGGCACTGCCGACCTACGCCTACCACGCAGTCGCGCTGTTCGCGTCGGCGATGACGCCGTACGAGGTGTTCTTCTTCTCCTCCGGCGGTGTCGAAGAAGGCTGGAAGGTGAAGGACCTGCCGGTGCAGCGCGCCAACGTGCTGCTCGGCTTCCCCCTCGGCGGGCTGCTCGCCATCGCCGTGATGGCCTGCGCCGCGACGGTGCTGTTCCCGGCCGGTGTCGACGTCGGCCAGCTCAGCCAGATCGTGCTGCCGGTGACGCTCGCGCTGGGCACCGCCGGGCTGGTGATCGTGCTGATCGGGATCTTCGCCGCCACCTTCGGCGCGGCGCTGGAAACCGGGCTGTCGTCGGGATACATGCTGGCGCAGTACTTCGGCTGGGACTGGGGCAAGCGCCGCGCGCCGCGCAACGCCGCCCGGTTCCACGTCTCCGTCGCCGCCGGCCTGCTGGTCGCGGTGCTGGTGGTGCAGACCGGGATCGACCCGGTCGGCCTCACCGAGATCTCGCTGATCTTCTCCGCGGTGGCGCTGCCGCTGACCTACCTGCCCGTGCTCATCGTCGCCAACGACCGCGAGTACCTCGGCAAGCACGCCAACGGGCACTTCAGCAACATCGTCGGGTTCGCCATGCTCGTCGTCATCGCCGTCGCGGCGCTGGTGGCGATCCCCCTGATGATCTTCACCGGAGCGGGCCAATGAACCCCTGGACCGACCGCGGCCTCGTCGACCTGGCCGACGCACTCCTCGACCGGCAGATCACCGGCGAGGACGGCACCGTCGTCGGCAAGGTCGACGACCTCGAGCTGCGTGCCGAGGACAACGGCACCCACGTCGTCGACGCGCTGCTCGTCGGCCCCGAAGCCCTCGCCGACCGGCTCGACGGCGTCACCGGCAAGCTGCTGCGCCGGATCGGCCGCGGCTTCCGCACCCAGGCGCCGCAACGGATCCCGATGAACGCGATCCGCGACGTCGAGCCGACCGTCGTCGTCACGACCGCCGTCGCGCAGGCCACCACCAGCCCGTCGGAGGACTGGCTGCGGCGCAAGGTCGTCGACCGCATCCCGGGAGCGGGCCGTGCGAGCCAGTGAGCTGCTGGGCCGTCCGGTCCGCGACGCGGCGGGCCGGTCCGTCGGCGCGGTCCGCGAGATCCGCGCCGAGGCGGTCCCGCGCGGCGACGGGCTGCCGGACCTGGTGGTGCGGGGGCTGATCGTGAGCCGCACCCGCGTCCGGCTCTTCGGCTACCAGCGTCACGACCAGCGCGGGCCGGCGCCGCTCGTGGCGCTCATCCGGTGGCTGCACCGCCACACCCGCTACGTCGAGTGGGCGGACGTCGACCTGTCCGGCCCCGTGGTCCGCCTCCGGCGGCCGTTCGCGGAACTGACGCCGATCACCGGCGGCTGAGAGGATCAGCCGCGGCCCGGGATCTCCGTGCCCCGCTCCCAGCCGGACGGCAGCCTGCTGACGTTCAGCGCATGGTCGAGCCCGCTGGCGGACAGGGCCCGGCGCACGACGCGGTTGTCGCCGGTGACGATCCGCAGGGTGGCGTTCTCCCGCGCGGTCCGCGCCTGGATGCCACCGAGGGCGGCCAGCCCGGCGGAGTCGAGGAAGTCGACCTCGGACAGGTCGAGCACGAGCACCGGGAACCGCCGGTGCGCCCAGGTGCTCAGCACGGAGCGCAGCTGCGGAACGCTGTCCTCGTCGAGGGCACCGCGGATCCGCACCATGACGGCGCCGAAGTACGGCCGGATCACCTGGATGTCGAACGCACTGCTGCCGGGCACAGTGTGCTGCGACGGCGACACGGGGATGGCCGTCGCGGGGGGCTGGACGACTAACATCGTTGGCACGCCTTCATTCGGAGACGACGTGACGAGCGGGCCTCGGCGGTCCGCTCGAACGGGGAGGGCGAAGTCGGAGGGGACGGCTGATGCTGCTGGAACCGCACTTCGCAGCGTAGCCCTTGATCCAAACGGCGCAACCCCGCCAACGGCCGAACCCGGCGCCGCCGCACGCGGTGCGGTGGTCACGAATTCAAACCACCCATCCGGGTGAGGCTCAGGATTTCTTGCGTTTCTGCGGTGTCTTGAACCCGCGCAGCGCGCCGGCCAGCTTGCTGCCCCACTTCACCGCGGCCAGTACCGCCCCGGCGGCCGCGCCGGCGACCAGGGTGATGGCCGGCCAGTTGTCCTTCCACCAGTGTTCGACCTGTTTCGGCGTGGACGCGTGGACGTCCACCTGCGTGACGAACGTGCTCGTGTCCAGCGAGCCGACCGCCAGGAGGCGGCCCGCCGGGCCGGTGACGACGGCGGGCTCCAGTTCCAGCTGCAGCTGGTGGTTTCCGGGCTCCCGCGCGGTCACCCGCCACGACCAGTTGGCGACACCGACCGGGTTGAACTGCCGCGCGGTCCATTCTGCGGGCTCGACGGTGACCGCGTCGTCACCGACGACCCGGGCACTCAGTACGCACTGCACGGCGATCTGCGTGCCCGTCGGGCTTGGCCCGGGGACGACCTTGGCCGGCGGCAGCGGAACGTCGCGGATGTCGACCGCGGCGACGTACACCGCGGAGACGCCCAGCTCGAGCGGCAGGGTCTCCGGGTAGTCGATCTGGCCGAGCCGCCAGGGAGCATCGCCGGGCGGACCGTGCACGCAGTCGTCGATGAACCGGGCGATCGCCGACGTGGCGGGCTCGGGACTGACCGGCGGGGTCGGCCGGGTCTGCGGCATCGGCGGCGAGACGGTGCGGATCGTGGGAATCGGCGCGGTTTCCGAAGTCACGCACCGGTCAGGAGGGCAGTTCCGGGCAGGAGGTGAACAGGCGAAAGTCAGCATGCCGAGAGCAGCGACCACGAGCAGCAGCCCGCCGGGCGGTCGTCCGTCCACGTTCGGCATCATCCGCGCTCCCCTCCCTCACTGAAGGGACGGAATGCCCGAACTGCCTGTTACACGGCACTGCCCCTTGACAGCGGCGGCCGCTCAGGGTTCCTTATATCAGGAACCCTGACATCAGCTCGTCGAGGAGCCGCGATGACCGCAGTCGAAGAACGGCCGGCGATCCGGCCTGATGTGCCGCCCGGGCAGCTGTTCATCGGTGGGCGGCGGCAGGAGGCCGCCGACCGCTTCGACGCCGTCGATCCCGCCACCGGGCGGGTCCTCACTACGCTGGCCCGTGGTTCGGCCGCCGATGTGGATGCCGCCGTCGGGGCCGCGCGGGCGGCCTTCGAGGGCTGGGCCGCGACCTCCGGGCGGGAGCGGGCGCGGATCCTGCACCGCGTCGCCGATCTCGTGCGGGGGCACGCCGACGACCTCGTCGCCGTCGAAAGCGCCGATGTCGGCAAGCCCGTCTCGCTGTGCCGGACGGTCGATGTCGAAACCGTCGCCGAGCAGTACGAGTACTACTCCGCGCTCGCACAGGGCGTCGACGGTGCGACGCGGCAGATCCCGATCGCCTCCCACGCCTACACCCGCCGCGAGCCGCTCGGGGTCGTCGCCGCCGTCACGCCGTTCAACTTCCCGCTCGTGCTCTCCAGCTCGAAGATCGCGCCCGCGCTGGCCGCCGGGAACACCGTCGTGCACAAGCCCGCCGAGGACGCCTCGCTCAGCGCGCTGCTGATGGCCGAGATCCTCACCGAGGCCGGAGTGCCCGGCGGGGTGGTCAACGTCGTCACCGGGTTCGGGACCGAGATCGGCGACGCATTGGTCACCCACCCCGGCGTCGACAAGGTCGCCTTCACCGGCTCCACCGCCGTCGGCAGGCACGTCGCGCGCGTGGCCGGGGAGCGGCTCAAGCCGGTCACCCTCGAACTCGGCGGGAACGCCGCGCATCTCGTCTTCGACGACGCCGACGTCGAGCAGGCCGTCCACGCCGCGATCAAGGCGTTCGTCTTCAACACCGGCCAGTTCTGCATGGGCGGGCCGCGGCTGCTGGTCGCCGACGCGCTCCACGACACCATCCTGGACGCGCTCGCCGAAGCCGTCCCGCAGGTGCCGGTCGGCGATCCGTTCGATCCCGCGACCGTCGTCGGCCCGATGGCGGGCGAGCGGCACCGGGCGAAGGTGGAGCAGTACCTCGAGCAGGCGCGTGCCGACGGCGGCCGGATCGTCGCCGGGGGCGGGCGGCCCACGTTCGACGGCGATCTCGCGGGTGGCTTCTTCGTCCAGCCCACGGTGATCGCCGACCTGCCGTCCGGCTCGCGCGTGATCGGCGAGGAGATCTTCGGGCCCGTGCTGACCGTCCAGCGCTTCACCACCGAGGACGAAGCCGTCGCCCTGGCCAACAGCACGCCCTACGGCCTCGCCGCCGGGCTGCAGACCACCAACCTCGCCCGCGCGCACCGCGTCGCCGCGCGGCTGCAGGCCGGGATCGTCTGGGTCAACGACTGGGCGATGCTCGACCCCGCCATCCCCTTCGGCGGCGTCAAGGACTCCGGCTTCGGCCGCGAGTACGGCCCCGAATCGCTCGACGCCTACACGAAGACCAAGTCCGTCGTCGTCTCCCTCGCCTGACCCCGCCAGGAGAATCCCCATGCCCACCACCACCGCCGCCGTCGTGGAAGCCGCCGGTGCCGGGTTCACCCTCGGCGAAGTCGCGCTCGACGACCTGCGGGACGGCGAAGTCCGCGTCCGGATCGCCGCCACCGGCATCTGCCACACCGACCTCGGCGTCGCCGCCGGCGCCCTGCCGTTCCCGCTGCCGGGCGTGCTCGGCCACGAAGGCGCCGGGATCGTCGAGGAGGTCGGTGCCGCGGTCACCCGCGTCGCGCCCGGCGACCGCGTGCTGCTCAGCTACACCTCCTGCGGCGGCTGCGCGAACTGCCGCGACGGCCACCCCGCCTACTGCGCGACCTGGCTGCCCGCCAACCTGCTCGGCGGCAGGCGCCCGGACGGCACGTCCCCGATCTCCCGCGACGGCACCCCGCTCGGCGGGCACTTCTTCGGCCAGTCCAGCTTCGCCGGGCACGCGATCGCCGACGAACGCAGTGTCGTCAAGCTCGCCGCCGACGCGCCGCTGGACCTGCTCGCGCCGCTCGGCTGCGGCGTCATGACCGGCGCCGGTGCCGTGTGGAACGCCCTCGCCCCGCGGCCGGGCGCCACGCTGCTGGTCACCGGCGCGGGCGCGGTCGGGCTGTCCGCGGTCATGGCCGCCCGCCTGACGCCCGCGACGCGGATCGTCGCCGTCGACCGCGTCGCCGCGCGGCTCGGCCTCGCCCGGGAACTCGGCGCCACCGACACGATCGACACGACGACCCAGGATCTCGCCGGGACGATCGGCGAACTCACCGGCGGCCGGGGCGTCGACGGTGTCGTCGAGACCACCGGCAACGCCGAGGTCCTGCGGACGGCGATCGGCACGCTGGCCGCGCGCGGCACCGCGGTCGTCGTCGGCGCGCCGCCGTTCGGCACCGAGGTGCCCGTGGACGTCAACTTCCTGCTGCCCGGACGGCACGTCACCGGTCTCACCATGGGTGACGCGGAAATCCAGGCGCTGGTGCCGACGCTGGCCGGGCTCGTCGCCTCGGGCCGGTTCCCGCTGGCGAAACTGGTGACACACTACGAGTCCGGGCAGATCCAGCAGGCGGTCGACGACATGCTCGCCGGCCGGACGATCAAGCCGGTGCTGCGCTGGTGAAGGAGGCAACCGTGCCGCTCCCCGACTTCGGACTCGGCAGCTGGCCCGCGCGGCGGGCGCGGATCTCCCCGGACCGCACCGCGCTGGTCGAGCACGACCGCAGCCTCACCTACGCCGCGCTCGCCGCGCGGGTCGAGCGCCTCGCGGGCGCGCTGACCCGGCTCGGCGTGCGGCCGGGTGATCGGGTCGCCTACCTGGGCGTCAACGCCATCTCCGTGTTCGAGACGCTCTTCGCCACCGCCCGCTGCGGGGCGATCTTCGTGCCGCTCAACTACCGGCTCTCGGGCACGGAAATCCGGTACATGCTCGACGACAGCGGTGCCTCGGTCCTCGTGCACAGCCCGGACACCGAGGCCCTGGTGGCGGACCCGCTGCCCGAAAGCGTCCGGCACGTGCTTCGCACCGACGGCGCCTTCGAGACGGAGATCGCCGAAG
Source organism: Amycolatopsis melonis (assembly GCF_040064235.1). Lineage (NCBI taxonomy): Bacteria > Bacillati > Actinomycetota > Actinomycetes > Pseudonocardiales > Pseudonocardiaceae > Amycolatopsis > Amycolatopsis melonis. Next base: position 116,437 of record NZ_JBDZYD010000004.1, on the reverse strand, counting down.
CCGGGCCGTCGCCGGAAACCGAGGTGCGGCTGGAGGATCCGTGCCTGCTGCTCTACACCTCCGGCACCACCGGACGGCCGAAGGCGGCCGTGCTCACCCACGGCAACCTCACCTGGAACACCGTCAACCAGCTGGCGCACCTCGACGTCCTGGGCACCGACAAGGCGCTGTGCATCGCGCCGCTGTTCCACTGCGTCGGGCTCGGCCAGATCACGCTGCCGACGCTGTTCAAGGGCGGCAGCGTCGAGCCGGTGGCGAAGTTCGATCCGGGCACCATCCTCGCCCGGATCGGCGAAGCCGGGATCACCAGCTTCTCGGCCGTCCCGACGATGCTGGAAATGATGTGCCGCCACGAGTCCTGGGACCGCACCGACCTCAGCTCGCTGACGTGCGTGCTCTACGGCGGGTCGCCGGTGGCCGAGCGCGTCGCCCGCGCGTGGCTCGACCGCGGCGTGCAGCTGCTGCAGGGCTACGGCATGACCGAGGCCTCCCCGGGCGTGTCGATGGCGACTCACGAAGGCACGCCTGCCCACCCGGTGGCCGCCGGGGTGCCGCACTTCTTCACCGACGTCGCCGCCCTCGGCCCGGACCTGACACCGCAACCGCTCGGCGGCACGCCCGCCGAGCTGCTGGTGCGCGGGCCGAACGTCTTCGGCGGCTACTGGAACCGGCAGGCGGAGTCGGCGGCGAGTTTCGTCGACGGCGGCTGGTTCCGCACCGGCGACGTCGTGCGCGTCGACGAGGACGGCTGGGCGCACGTCGTCGACCGGGTCAAGGACATGATCATCTCCGGCGGGGAGAACGTCTACCCTGCCGAGATCGAGGCCGTCGCCGCCCGGCTCGACGAGGTCGACGCCTGTGCCGTGGTGGGCGTGCCCGACGAACGCTGGGGCGAGGTCGGCGCCGCGTTCGTCGTCCCGCGGCCCGGCGCGCGGCTGGACGCGGCCGCGTTCCGCGCGCACCTGGAGCAGCACCTGGCCCGCTACAAGATCCCGAAACACGTGCAGTTCACCGAGGCGCTGCCGCGCAACGCCACGGGCAAGATCCGGCGCGTCGAACTGCGCGCCCTGGCCGCCGAAACCTTCTCGAACGGACCCGCATGACCACCGCTTTCCTCCCCCATTCGCTGCGTCTGGAGCTGCAGGGCGACATCGCCGTGCTGCGGCTTTCGCGCCCGGAGAAGCGCAACGCGCTCGACGACGCCACCGTCCTCGGCCTCGAAGCGTTCTTCGGCTCGCCGCCGCCGGGGGTCAAGGCCGTCGTGCTCGCCGCGGACGGCGACCACTTCTCCGCCGGGCTCGACCTCAACGAGCTGACCGACCGCGACGCCTTCGAGGGCCTGGAGCACTCGATGATGTGGCACCGGGCGTTCGAGCGGATCGAACGCGGGAAGGTGCCGGTGGTCGCCGTGCTCAAGGGCGCGGTCGTCGGCGGCGGCCTGGAACTGGCGGCCGCCGCGCACATCCGCGTCGCCGAGTCCTCGGCGTTCTACGCCCTGCCGGAGGGCCAGCGCGGCCTGTTCGTCGGCGGTGGCGCGTCGGTGCGGGTGCCGCGGCTGATCGGCGCGCACCGGATGGCCGACATGATGCTCACCGGCCGAGTCCTCGACGCCGACGAGGGCCACGCGTTCGGGTTGTCGCACTACCGCGTCGAGAACGGCCTGGAGCACGCGCTCGGCCTGGCCCGCAAGATCGCGTCGAACTCGCCGGTCACCAACTTCGCCGTGCTGCAGGCGCTGCCGCGGATCGCCGAGGCCAACCCGGCCGAGGGCTACCTGCTGGAGGCGCTGATGGCCGCGGTCGCCGGCGGCAGCGCGGAGGCGAAGGAGCGGATGCAGGCGTTCCTGGAGAAGCGCGCGGGAAAGGTGGGCCGATGATCCTCTGGCCGGTCGCGCCCGACGCCCGCGAGACCACCGAGATCGGCCGGTACCTGGACTGGCTGGCCGCGCGCGGGCACGCCTTCGACGGCTATGCGGCGCTGCACCACTGGTCGGTGACCGACCTCGACGGCTTCTGGGCGTCGATCAAGGACTTCTTCGGCGTCCGCTTCCACACCCCGGCCACCGCGGTCGTGCCCGACCGGTCGATGCCCGGCACCCAGTGGTTTCCCGGCGCCACGCTCAACTACGCCGAGCACGCCCTCGGTGCCGGGCGCGACGACGACGTCGCCGTCATCGCCTACTCGCAGACCCGGGAGCGCACCGAGCTGACCTGGGCGCGGCTGCGCGACCAAGTCGCGCGGGCCCGCGCGGGACTGGCCCGGCTCGGTGTCGGGCGCGGCGACCGTGTGGTGGCCTACCTGCCGAACATCCCCGAGGCCGTGGTCGCCTACCTCGCGGCCGCGAGCCTCGGCGCGATCTGGGCGTCGTGCGCGCCCGAGTTCGGCGCCCGCTCGGTCGTCGACCGGTTCGGCCAGGTCGAGCCGCGCGTGCTGCTGACCGTCGCCGGGTACCGCTACGGCGCCAAGGACGTCGACCGCCGCGCCGAGGTCGCCGCGATCCGCGCGGGCCTGCCGACCGTCGAGCACGTCGTTCACGTTCCCTACGGCGGCCACGACCTGCCGCACACGCTCGCCTGGGACGACCTCCTCGCCGAGAGTGCACCGGGGTTCGAGCCGGTGCCCTTCGCGCATCCGCTGTGCGTGCTGTTCTCCTCCGGCACCACGGGCAAGCCGAAGGCGATCGTGCACGGCCACGGCGGCATCCTGCTGGAGCACCTCAAGAACCACGGCCTCAGCTGGGACCTGCGTGCCGGCGACCGGATCCTGTGGTTCTCCACCACCGCCTGGATGATGTGGAACGCGCTGGTGTCGGGGCTGCTGACCGGGGCGTCGATCGTGCTGGTCGACGGCAATCCGCTGCACCCGGACCTGGCGTGGCAGTGGCGCCTGGCCGCCGAGACCCGCGCGACGCTGATGGGCGCGAGCCCGGGTTTCCTGATGGCGTGCCGGAAGGCGGGGCTCGACCCGGCCGCCGAGCACGACCTGTCCGCGCTGCGCCAGCTCGGCGCCGCGGGCAGCCCGCTGCCCGCCGAGGGCTTCCACTGGGTGCGGGAGCGCTTTCCCGGCGTGCTGCTCAACGTCGGCAGCGGCGGCACCGACGTCTGCAGCGGGATCGTCCAGGGCAGCCCGCTGCAGCCGGTCCGCGCGGGCGAGATCTCCGGGCCCTGCCTCGGCGTGGACGCCAAGGCGTTCGACGAGCACGGCCGCGAGGTCGTCGGGGAACTGGGCGAGCTGGTGATCACCGCCCCGATGCCGTCGATGCCGGTCGGGTTCTGGGGCGACGAGGACGGGACGCGCTACCGCGAGACGTACTTCTCGACCTATCCCGGGGTGTGGCGGCACGGCGACTGGATCCGGTTCTCGCCCGACGGCAGCTGCGTCATCGCCGGGCGGTCGGACGCCACCCTCAACCGCGGTGGCGTGCGGCTGGGCACCGCCGAGTTCTACGCCGTGGTCGAGGAACTGCCGGAGATCGAGGACTCCCTCGTCGTGCACCTGGAGGACCCTGCGGGCGGCAACGGCGACCTGCGGCTGTTCGTGGTGCTGCGCGAAGGTGTCCAGCTCGACGACGCGCTGCGCGGCCGGATCGCTTCGGTGCTGCGCGGCGCGCTGTCGCCGCGGCACGTGCCGGACGTGATCACCGCCGTGCCGTCGATTCCCCGCAACCGCACCGGGAAGAAACTGGAGCTGCCGGTGAAGAAGCTGCTGCGCGGCGCCCGGCCGGACGACGTCGCCGCGCGCGACGTGCTGGCCGATCCGGCGTCGCTGGACCCGTTCGTCGCGCTCGCCGGGCGGACGGCATGACCGTCCGGATCACCTCGGCACCCGCGGCCCGCACGGCCGGGCCCGCCCGGATCACCACCGTCGCGGTCGTCGGCACCGGCGTCATCGGCGCGGGCTGGACGGCGTTGTTCCTCGCGCGCGGCCTCGACGTCGTCGCCACCGATCCCGCGCCCGGCGCCGAGGACCGGCTGCGCGCCGGCGTCGCCGCGCACTGGCCTGCGCTCGTCCGGCTCGGCCTCGCCGAAGGGGCTTCGCAGGACCGGCTGAGCTTCACCGCCGACGCCGGCGCGGCCGTGGCGGCGGCGGATTTCGTGCAGGAGAACGGGCCCGAGCGCGAAGACGTCAAGCACCGGCTGTTCGGGCTGCTCGACGAGGCCACCCGGCCCGAGGTGATCCTGGCCAGCAGTTCCTCCGGGCTGCTGCCGAGCGACATCGCCCGCGGCTGCCCGAAGCACCCCGAGCGCGTGGTGGTCGGGCACCCGTTCAACCCGCCGCACGTGATCCCGCTGGTGGAAGTCGTGCCGGGCCGGGAGACCTCGCCCGAGGTGGTCGACCGGGCAGTGGCGTTCTACACCGCCGTCGGCAAGCGGCCGATCCGGCTGCGCCACGAGGTGCCCGGCCACGTGGCGAACCGGCTGCAGGCGGCGCTGTGGCAGGAGGCGTACTCGCTCGTCGAACGCGGCATCGCCACGGTCGCCGACATCGACGCGGCGATCGCCAACGGGCCCGGCCTGCGCTGGGCCGTGCTCGGCCCGTTCGCCAACCAGCACCTCTCCGGCGGCGAAGGCGGGCTGGCGCACGTCCTGCGCCACCTCGGCCCGCCCACCGAGGCCTGGTGGCGCGACCTGCGCCGCGTCCACCTGACGCCGCACCTGGCCGAAACCCTCGTCGCCGGCGTCGACGCGGAGCTGGCCGGGACCGACCCGGCCAAGCTGGCCGCCGCGCGCGACGCCGTCCTCGACCGCCTGCTGGCCGCCAAGGCCGCCCAGCCCGACCTGCCCTGAGCACTGGAGTTTTCGTGGATCTCTCGTCACTGACCGCCATCGACGTCCACACCCACGTCGAACAGGACGGCCACGGCTGTTTCGCGCTCGACCAGGAACTGCTGGACGCGTCCGCGAAGTACTTCCGGGCCGGCCAGGACCGCACGCCGACGGTGACCGCGATCGCCGAGCACTACCGGGCCCGGAACATGGCCGCGGTCGTCTTCACCGTCGAGGCGCCTGCCGCGACCGGGCACCCGGCGCTGTCCAGCGAGGAGATCGCCGACGCGGCCGCGGAGCACGCGGACGTGCTGATCCCGTTCGGCTCGGTCGACCCGCACGCGGGCAAGGCCGCGGTGCTGCGCGCGCGGCGGCTGGTGACCGAGCACGGCGTGCGCGGCTTCAAGTTCCACCCGAGCCTGCAGGCGTTCGAGCCCAACGACGTCCGGTACTACCCGCTGTATGAGGCGATTGCCGAGCTGGGCGTGCCGGCGCTGTTCCACACCGGGCAGACCGGGATCGGCGCGGGCCTGCCCGGCGGGCACGGCATCAAGCTGCGGTACTCGAACCCGATGCTGCTCGACGACGTCGCCGCCGACTTCCCGGACCTGACGGTGATCCTGGCGCACCCGTCGGTGCCGTGGCAGGACGAGGCGATCTCGGTGGCCACGCACAAGGCGAACGTGTACATCGACCTGTCCGGCTGGTCGCCGAAGTACTTCCCGCCGCAGCTGGTCCGGGCGGCGAACACGCTGCTGAAGCGGAAAGTGCTGTTCGGCTCGGACTTCCCGGTGCTCACCCCGGACCGCTGGCTCGCCGACTTCGCCGAGCTGGACATCAAGGACGAGGTGCGCCCGCTGATCCTCAAGGACAACGCCGTCCGGGTACTCGGGCTGGCCTGACGTTTGTCCGGTCCGTCCCCGGGCATCCGCAGCCTTCGAGGACTCACGATCGGAGGGCCGTGTCGTGGCCGAGGGTGACGTGCACACCTATTTCGAGGACGGCTTGTGGAAGAACCGCGTCGAAGGCGGCAGCCGGGCGTCCAACACCTCCCCCCGCCGCGTGGACGCGGTGCTGGCCGGGCGGCAGATCGCGAAGAAACGCCACGGCGGCCACGTCGTCCACACCCCGGAGGGTGACATCGAGACCGAGCGGGACTACCGCCGCCCGGCGCGCTGAGGCCGCCGGGTGGGCCGAGCCTCTTCAGGGTGCCTTGGTGGGCTGAAAGGGACGTTCGTCTCATCCGGGGCAGCGAAAGGGCCTTTCCTTGCATCAGACGCCACGAATGGCCCTTTCAGCACACGCGATCGGGGCGCCCGGAAGTCCACCGAGTCCACTGTGGACCCGTCTCACCGGCGGCGGGACCGGCTCAGCACCGCCCAGACGGTCTTGCCGCCGGAGCGGGACCGGCTGCTCCCCCAGCGCTTCGCGACCTTGGTGACCATCCGCAGGCCGAGTCCCGCGTCGACCGGGTCGAGCCCTTCGCGCAGCACGGCCGAGCGCGGGCAGGCGTCGGCGACCTCGACCGTCAGCTTGCCGCCGCGGAGCTCCAGCCGCAGCCGGGGCGCCGAATCCGTGTGCCGCAACGCGTTTTCGACGAATTCGGTCGCGACCAGCTCGGCGTCCTCGGTCAGCTCGGGCACCATCCACTCGGCGCACATGCCGCGGACGAACCCGCGGGCCCGCGCCGAGGTGAGCGGCGACCGGTCGAGCACGCGCGACACGCGCTGCCGGGCCGGGCGGGCCAGCGCGGCTTCGGCCGTGTCGGGATCGGGGAACACCGGGACGCGGCGGTCCACCGCCTCCGCCGTCAGCACCGCCCGCTGCTCCGGACGCCCGGTCACCAGCGCGAACGGGATCGCCGGCCACTCGCCGACCCGCAGCGCGACCAGCGCGAACACCTTGGCCAGCGCGCGGTCGCGCAGTTCGAGGCGTTCGATGTCGACCAGCACACCGTCCTCGGAGTCGGCCGCGAACTCGAGCAGCCGGTCGCGCAGGTGCGGGTACGTCGTCCGGTCGAGCACGCCGACCACCGCCGCCCTCGCCGGCGCGCCGGGCCGCGGTACCAGGAGCACCGCATTGTGCCGGGCCAGCATCTCCGACCACCTCCTGGACTTCGATCACCGGTCGGATAGCCGGTCCCGAACCCGTCAAACACGGAGGTTTCCCCCGGACGGCGCCTCAGGCGGTCGGCATGCCGCCGCTGTCGGCGCCCTCCTCGTCGCTGTCGTCCGCGCGCGGTTCCTGGTCGTGGAAGGTCGGCTCGGTGTGCTCACCGCCGACGTCGGCGTCCTCCTGCTCGCTCGCCGCGGTCACCGGGTCGATTTCGGGCGTGCTCATCGCTTCCTCCGTTCGGGCGAAATCCGGGCGGACCGGCTGCCCGCGTAAGCCCGCTCCCGCAGGCCCGCCAGCCAGCCGGGGGCGAACTCCAGTCCGTCCGGGTGGTTCAGCATGGGATCGAACGACGGCGGGTCGCCGCCGATCTCCGTCAGCGTCAGGTCCGCGCTGTCGCACCACCGGCCGTCTTCGCGGCCGGTGCGCAGCACGAACCGCAGCGGGACACCCACCGCGTCGAGCGACGCCGGTGTCCGCGGTCCCGAAGCCCACGCCCCCAGCCAGACCAGCCGTCCGGCACGGCGGTAGGGCACGAGACTGCTGTACGCGCCGCTCGTCCACGACGCTGACGGCCGCGGCAGCATCCGGCCGAGGTGGCCGCTGCCCGCCGTCGTCAGCGTGAGGTCCCACGGCCCGCCGTCGCGGCCCGCGCCGGGGATCCGCACCGCCAGCCCGAGCGCGTCCGGCAGCCGCCCGGGTGTCCCGGCGCCCTTCGACAGCCGCGCGACGACGGAGACCGCCTCCGGCGGCCACGGCAGGTCGTCCGCGACGGCCCGGAGTTCGCCGCGCAGCACGACTCCGCCGGGGTGGAATGCCTTGGCGTGCCGCAATGCCGCCAGCCCGCGGAAACCCGCCGAGACCAGGCTCATGTGTACTTCCCTTCCGCCGGGGGTATTCCGGCGGTACCCGTCCGCAGCCCGGAGAAACCGAGGAGCCCGTCATCGCCACCGCGGTCCTGTTCGACGTCGACGGCACGCTCGTCGACTCCAACTACCTCCACGTCCACGCCTGGCGCCGGGCGTTCCACGAGCTGGGCCGGGACGTCGACTCCTGGCGCGTGCACCGGGCCATCGGGAAGGGGTCCGGCAAGCTGCTGGCCACCCTGCTCGGCGACGACGACGCCGAGCGCGTCGGCGACCGGGCCAAGGACCTGCACAGCCGCTTCTACCTGGAGGACGCCAAGCTGCTGCGGCCGTTCGACCGGGCCCCCGACCTGGTGCGCGAGCTGGCCGGGCGCGGCGTGCGTGTCGTGCTGGCGACCTCGGCCGGGCCGGACGAGCTGGACGTGCTGCGCAAGGTCCTCGACGTCGACGACGTCGTCGCGGGCATCGTGTCCGGCAAGGACGTCGAGGCCACGAAACCCGACCCGGAGCCGGTGTTCGCCGCGCTCGAGAAGGCGGGCACGGACCCGGAGGAGACGGTCTTCGTCGGCGACGCGGTCTGGGACGTCCACGCCGCCACGAAGGCCGGGGTGCGCACGGTCTCGGTGCTCTCCGGCGGGATCAGCGCTGGGGAACTGCGCGACGCGGGCGCCGTCGCGATCTACGACGACGCCGCGGCCCTGCTGGCCGGGCTGGACGGCAGCGTCCTGCTCAGCTGAGCTTGCGCGCGACCAGCCGTTCGACGACGCCGAGCTTGAACCGCTCGCGCCGCTCCACGCGCAGGCCGCGGGCCTCGACCAGCTTCAGCGGGCGGCGCCGGAAGTGCTCGCCGGCCAGCGGCACGCTGGCCAGTTCCAGCAGCCACTGCGCGCACCGCACCGGCCACGCCGACGACGCGACGTGGTCGACCAGGATCAGCCGCCCGCCGGGACGCAGCACCCGCACCATCTCCCCCACCGCCACCGCGGGATCCGGGATGGCACACAGGCCGAAGGTGCACACGACCGTGTCGAAGACGGCATCGGCGAACGGCAGCTCGTGCGCGCTGCCGCGGCACAGCGTCACCGGATGGCCGAGCCGCCGGGCCCGGTCGCGGGCGACGGCGAGCATCCCTTCGCTGAGGTCGAGGCCGGTGAGCGTCACCGCCGCGGGATACCACGGGAGGTTCAGCCCGGTCCCGGCCGCGACCTCCAGGACCTCGCCCGCCGCCTGCCCGCACGCCCACTCGCGCGAGTCGCCGAACAGGCGGCGGTCCCAGAAGCCCATCTCCGCGTCGTAGCCGGGGGACTTGCGGTCCCAGTACCGGCGCCACCGCTGCGCCTTCGTCATGTCCCCCAGCGAACCACGGACCGCTCAGCTCGCATACGTCCCGGCCTCGTACGCACCGCCCTTCTGGTGGACGATCACCGCGAGCCGGTTGGCCGAGTTCATCTGCGCGACCAGGGCGACGAGTGCGGCGGTCTGGTCGCCGTCGTAGTGCTTGCGGACCCGGGCCCAGGTGTCGTCGGAGACGCCGGGACGGCCGTCGGCGATCCGGGTGCCCTCCTCGGCCAGCGCCAGCGCCGCCTGCTCGGCCTCGGTGAACACCGTGGCCTCGCGCCACGCGGCGACCAGGTTGATGCGGACCGCCGGCTCGCCCGCGGCGGCCAGTTCCTTCGTGTGGACGTCGACACACCAGCCACAGCCGTTGATCTGGCTGACACGCAGCGAGACCTGTTCCCGGACGACCTTCGGCAGCGGCGACTGGACGATCGCCAGGCTCGCGGTGCCGAACCGCTTCGCGAACCGGGCGCCGATCTCGTTGTCGGTCAGGGTGAAACGGGGTTCCATGATCGGTTCCTCACTCGTGGTGTGCTCACTGACGACCACGAGATGCCGGGCGCCCCGCCGCCCGTGACACCGCCGGGCCGTGACGGCCGTCACCCCGCCGGCGGTGTCACGCGGCGGCCGTTTCCGGCATCTGGAGGGAAACTCCGCGCGACCCGGATTGGGACCACCATGGCCGACCCCGCCACCGAGGCGTTCCTCGCCCATCGCCCGCTGCTGTTCACCGTCGCCTACCAGCTGCTCGGCTCGGCCACCGACGCCGAGGACGTCCTGCAGGAGACGTGGCTGCGCTGGGCGGGCGTGGACCTGGCCGCCGTGCGGGACCAGCGCGCGTACCTGGTCCGGGTCACCACCAGCCAGGCCCTGATGCGGCTGCGGGCACTGGGCAGGCGCAAGGAGTCCTACGTCGGCCCGTGGCTGCCCGAGCCGCTGCTGACCACGCCCGACGTCGCCGAGGACGTCGAGCTGGCCGACAGCGTGTCGATGGCGATGCTGCTGGTGCTGGAAACGCTCACCCCGGCCGAGCGGGCGGTGTTCGTGCTGCGCGAGGTGTTCGACCTCGGCTACGGCGAGATCGCCGAGGCCGTCGGGAAGACCCCGCCCGCGGTCCGCCAGCTCGCCCACCGGGCCCGGTCCCACGTCGCGGCGCGCCGCCCGCGCGGGACGGCTTCGCCGTCGGCGGCCCGGGACGCCCTGGAGGCGTTCCGGCACGCCGTCGAGACCGGCGACCTGCAGGCACTCCTGGACGTCCTGGCCCCGGACGTCGTGTTCCTGGGCGACGGCGGCGGCGTCGTGCAGGCCCTGCCGCAGCCGGTCACCGGGGCGGCCGAGGTGGCGCACGTGCTGACCGCGGGCCTGGCCACGCTCGCCACCGGGTCGCTGCACGTGGCCGACGTGAACGGCCACCCGGCGCTGCTCTTCCGGCGTGACGGCGAGATCGACACGGTGCTGGCGGTCCGGCTCGACGACGGGCTCGTCACCGGCCTGTACGCCGTGCGCAATCCCGAGAAGCTGTCGCGGCTGGAGCGGGAGACGACGCTGCGGCGGTGAACGCCGTCTCCCCGCGGCGCGTCACTCGGTGGCGGCCGCCGCGGCGATGATCACCTCGGCCACGACCTCCGGCTGGGACACCGCTACCGCGTGCGAGGCGTCGATCCGCCGGACCGTCGACTTCGCGCGCTCGGCCATGAACTCCTGCGCCGCGGCCGGGATCGCGTTGTCCTGCGTGGCGACCAGCGTCCACGAGGGCAGCTTCGCCCACGCCGGGGTGCCTTCGAACGGCGCGGCCAGCGCCTGCTGCGCGACCGGCCGCTGGGTGACGGCCATGACCGCGGCGGTGGCGGCGGGCACGTCGGCGGCGAAGACCTCGGCGAAGTCGGCCGGCTTGATCGACAGCTCCGGCTCGCCGTCGTGCTCCAGGACGTTCGTGGTGTCCGGGCCGAGCTTCGCGCCCGGGTAGCGGCCGGACAGCTCGAACACGCTCTCCCCCGCTTCGGGCTGGAAGGCGGCGATGTAGACCAGGGCGCGGACGTTCGGCGTCTCGGTGGCGGCCCGGGTGATCAGGGCGCCGCCGTAAGAGTGGCCGGCCAGCACGACCGGGCCGGGGACGGCGTTGACGACGTCCGCGACGTAGGCCGCGTCGGACTCGACACCGCGCAGCGGGTTCGCCACCGCGACGACCGGATAGCCGTCCTGCTGCAGCTTCGTCACGACGCCGGTCCAGCTCGACGAGTCGGCGAATGCGCCGTGGACCAGGACGACGGTGGGCTTGCTCATGCTGGGCTCCTCAGGGAGAACGATCGGTCTTTCTGCCGACTACTCTGGACCTCCGGGCAGCCGTTGGCAATGTGACGAAGCCGATCTGGCAGAACGATCGGTCTTTCTCTAAGCTGGCGGGATGAGGACTGCCGAGATGCACCCGAAGGACCGGCTGCTCGCGACCGCTTCCCGGCTCTTCTACGCCGAAGGCATCCACGCGGTGGGGGTGGAACGCCTGGTCTCCGAGGCGGCCGTGACCCGCGCGACCTTCTACCGCCACTACCCCACCAAGGACGACCTGGTCGCGGCCTACCTGGCCGAGACGAGCCGCCTGATCCGCGCGGCCGTCGACGCGGCGCGGGCGGGCAAGCCCCCGCGGGAAGCGCTGATCGCGACCCTGGGCGTCGTCGGCGACGCGACCTGCGGCGAGGACTTCCGGGGCTGCCAGTTCCTCAACGCGGCCGCGGAGTTCCCGGACCCGCGGCACCCGGTCCGGAAGGTGATCGACGACCACCGCGAGTGGTTCTTCGGCGTGCTGCGCGAGCAGGCGGCCGCCCTCGGCCACCCGGATCCGGACCACGCGGCCCGCGTCCTGGTCCTGCTGCGCGACGGCGCCCTGCACGGCGGCGAACTCGACGACGCCGAGACGGTACGCGCGACGCTGCGCCAAGCCGTCGAAGATCTGCTGCCGTCCTGACTTTCACCTGCGCAAACCCGGCGAAACTAGGCCGTTCGGGTTACCTTGGGCACGGAAGGTCACGGAGGTCCGGCATGGCAGCACACGACGCGTCGCGCGTCCCGGCCTGGGTGGCGCCGATGCTCGCCAAGCCCGACGGCGGGCGGCTGCGCACCGGCCCGGAGTGGGCCTACGAGTACAAGCTCGACGGCTACCGCGCGGCCATGCGGATCGCCCCGGACGGCACCACGGTGCTCACCAGCCGCAACAACATCGATTTCACCGACGAGTTCGCCCAGCTGGCGGGCGTGCTCGCCCCCGCGCTCGACGGGCGGGCCGCCTACCTGGACGGCGAGGTCGTCGTCTACGGCGAGGACGGCCGGATCGACTTCGAGCTGATGCAGGAACGGCGGGGCCGCTACGTCCGGCACCAGAGCGGGCCGAAAGGGCTGGAGTTCAAGGACGTCCCGGTCCGGTTCCTCGCGTTCGACCTGCTGCAGCTGGGCGAGCGCAACCTGATGGGCGCGCCGTACGACGAGCGCCGCCGGCTGCTGGCCGAGCTGCCGATGCCCGATCCGTACCGGATTTCCGTGGTGCGCGCGGTGACGTTCGACGAGCTGGCCGCCGACCGCCGCACGCCCGGCGACTTCCTCGCCCACGCCGCGTCCTCGGGGTACGAGGGGGTCGTCGCGAAACTGCGTTCGTCGGCCTACGTGCCGGGCCAGCGGCCGGACTCGTGGCTGAAGCACCCGCTGGTCCGGACGCAGGAGGTGATCGTCTGCGGCTGGCGGCCCGGCCAGCGCAGCTTCACGGGCACCCTCGGCGGGCTGCTGCTCGGCGCGCACGACCCGGCGACCGGCGACCTGGTGTACATCGGCGACGTCGGCACCGGCTTCAGCCAGGCAATGCGGGCCGACCTGCAGCAGCAGCTGGAAGCGCTGGAGCGCCGCACGCACCCGTTCGCGGCGACGCCGCCGCGGGAGGACATCGTCCGCGCCCGCTGGGTCGAGCCGCGCCTCGTCGGCGAGATCGTCTACCGCCAGTTCACCCGCGCGGGCCGCGTCCGCCACACCGCCTGGCGCGGCCTGCGGCACGACAAGGCACCCGGCGAGGTCGTCGCGCCGCGCGCGGTGCCCCACGAGCCCGCACCCGCTGTGGAGCCGCCGGGCCAGCGGATCACCGTCCAGGCGGGCAACCGGCGGCTCACGCTGTCCAATTTGGACAAGGTGCTCTACCCGGCCGACGGCTTCACCAAGGGCGAGGTGATCAACTACTATTCGCGCATCGCGGCGGTCCTGCTGCCGCACCTGGCGGACCGGCCGATCACGTTCATCCGCTACCCCGACGGCGTCAACGGGGAGAAGTGGTTCGAGAAGAACGTCCCGAAGGGCGCCCCGTCCTGGCTGCGCACGGTCCGCGTGGCCGCGGTCGACCACCCGCTCCTGGACGACCTCCCGGGCCTGGTGTGGGCGGCCAACATGGCGGCACTGGAGCTGCACGTTCCACAGTGGACGGTGAAGGCGGGCGAGCAGCAACCCCCGGACCGCCTGGTGTTCGACCTGGACCCGGGCCCGGGCACGACGATCGTCGACTGCTGCCGCGTGGCCGAGCGCCTGCACGAGGTCCTGACCGCCGACGGGCTCACGCCGTACGCGAAGACGTCCGGTTCCAAGGGAATGCAGCTGTACTGCGCGATCAGTACGGAGGACCCGGCGGCACCATCGGCGTACGCGAAGCGCCTGGCCCAGCGCTTGGCGCGGGAGACACCGGACTCGGTGACGGCGGTGATGGCGAAGGCCCAGCGCACGGGCCGGGTGTTCATCGACTGGAGCCAGAACAATCCATCGAAGACCACGGTGGCCCCGTATTCCCTGCGGGGCCGCGACCACCCGACGGTGTCGGCCCCGGTGACGTGGGAGGAGGTCCGGGGGTGCCGCCGGGTGAGTGAGCTGACGTTCACCGCGGAGGACGTCCTGGACCGCGTGGAGGACCGGGGAGATCTGCTGGCGGGGATGGACGCGGACCGGGCGCCGCTGCCGAAGTAACCCTGGTATCGCACGCCGCCGAACCAGCGGATCATCGGCCGGGGTGGTCTCCCGCAAGTTGTCGTGAGCGGCCCGGCCCTGGTTTGGACCTCCGCCCAGCGGGTACCCGACGCAGCTCTGCTGCGGGGAAAGGGGTGGGCGATGGTGCGGAAACTGCTGGCCGGTGCGGGTGCGGTGCTGCTGCTCGCGGGGTGCGGCGGGGTGGGTTCCTCCGGCGACGACGGCGGCGACGCGGCGACGCTGACCGTCATGGGTTTCGGCCTCGGCGACGAGATCGCCACCACCCGGGCCGACCTGGCCGGGAAGGCGGTCGCGCCCGCCACGGTGAAGATTCCCGGTGGCGCCTTCGACGCCCAGCAGTTCCTCGCCGCCGTCGCCTCGCACACGCCACCGGATCTGGTCTACCTCGACCGGCAGCTCCTCGGCACCTACGCCGCCCGCGGCACCCTCGAACCCCTCACCGACTGTATTGCCAAGCAGCACGTCGACCTCGCGCAGTACCGGCCCGCCGCGCTGAAGGAAGTGACTCTCGACGGCAAGGTGTACGGCCTGCCCGAGTCCTACGACAACCGCATCCTGCTGATCAACGACGCCGCCGTCGAAGCGGGCGGGCTGCGGCCGGCGGACGTCTCGACGACCGACCGGGCGAAGCTCGCCGCCACCGCACGGACGCTGACCACGCGCACCGCGGCCGGGCTCTCGCGGATCGGTTTCGACCCGAAGATCCCGGAGTTCCTGCCGCTGTGGGCGAAGGCGAGCGGCGTGCAGATGCTCAGCGAGGACGGCCGCACCGCGCATCTGGACGACCCGCGCCTGGCCGACGTCCTCGCCTACACCAAGTCGCTGATCGACGCGCAGGGCGGCTGGGGCGCGGTGAAGGCGTTCCGCGACTCGTTCGACTTCTTCGGCGCCAAGAACCCCTTCAAGCAGAACCAGCTCGCCGCCACGCTGATGGACGACTGGTACCTCAACGTCCTGGCCAACTACTCGCCGGACGTGCGGCTGTCCTCGGCGCCGTTCACCGACCCGGCGGGCAGCCCGGTCGACTGGGTCACCGGCAGCGCCTGGGTGATCCCGGCCGGCAGCACCCACAAGGACCAGGCGTGCACCTGGATCAAGACGATGACCGAGGCGCCGTCGTGGATCGCCGCCGCGAAGGCACGCGCCGAGAAGCGCAAGGCCACCGGCAAGGCGTTCACCGGCGTCTACACCGGCAACCGCGTCGCCGACCAGGAAATCTTCGGCACCCTCGTGCAGCTGAAGGACCGGCCCGCGTTCGACGCCGCCGTGCAGACCGTGTTGCGTGCGCAGGACAACGCCTTCACCATGCCCGCGTCCCCGGCCGGATCCGAGTTCAAGACGGCCTGGCAGAACGCCGTCAACCGGGTCCTCTCGGGTGAGCAGCAGCCCGCCGAGGCGCTGCGCCAGGCCCAGCAGGAAGCCCAGCGGGCCCTGGACGCCGCGGCGGCGCACCGGTGAACCGGCGGCGCCGCGAAGCACTGGCCGCGTATGCGTTCCTGTCGCCGTGGATGATCGGTTTCCTGGTCTTCATGGCGATCCCGATGATCGCCAGTCTCGTCCTGTCCTTCACCGACTACGACGCGCTGCGCTCCCCCACCGCGGTCGGCTGGGCGAACTACCGGCAGCTGCTCGAGGACCCGGCGGTGGGCAAGAGCATGGTCAACACCCTGGTGTACGCGCTGATGTCGGTGCCCGCCACGATGGCCGTCTCGCTGGCGCTCGCGTCGCTGCTCAGCCGGGCCGGGCGCCGGTCCGCCGGCTTCTTCCGCACGGTGTTCTACCTGCCCGAGATCACCCCGAAGGTCGCCGTCGGCGTGCTGTTCCTGATCCTGTTCAACGGCCAGGCGGGCCTGGTCAACGCCGCGCTCGGGCTGGTCGGCATCGACGGTCCACAGTGGAGTACCGACCCGGTGTGGGTCAAACCCGGGCTGGTGCTCATGCACCTGTGGTCGGTCGGCAGCACGGTGGTGATCTACCTGGCCGCACTGCGCGGCGTGCCCACCGAGCTGTACGAGGCCGCCGAGCTCGACGGCGCGTCGGCGTGGCAGCGGTTCCGGCGGATCACCGTCCCGATGATCAGCGGCGCGCTGTTCTTCACCCTGATCGTGCAGACGATCGCCGCGCTGCAGTCGTTCGACGAGGCCTACACCGCCTTCTACGGCTCCGCGGCGTCGGCGACCTACAGCAGCGACGCGGCGTTGTTCTACCTGATCTACCTGTTCCAGCAGGCGTTCGAGTTCCTGCACCTCGGCTACGCCTCGGCGATGGCGTGGCTGCTGTTCCTGGTGATCCTGGCGATCACGCTGGTGCAGGTGCGGCTGAGCCGCCGGTTCGTCTACTACGAAGGCGGCACGCGATGACGGCCCGGCGCGTGCTCCGGTGGACCGGCCTGGCCGTGGCGACCGTGGTGTTCCTCTACCCGTTCGCCTGGCTGCTGAGCGCGTCGCTGAAACCGCGGGCGCAGGTCTTCGACAACGTCCTGATCCCGCGGGACTTCGCGTGGGGCAACTACGTCGAGATCTGGCAGGCGGCGCCGGTCGGGGCCTGGTTCCTCAACAGCGTCGTGGTGTCGCTGGCCGCGGCCGCCGCGGTGACGCTGACCAGCTCGCTGGTCGCGTTCGGCTTCGCCTACTTCCGCTTCCCCGGCCGCAACGCGCTGTTCGGCCTGGTGCTGGCCACGATGATGCTGCCCGGCGCGGTGACGATGATCCCGGTCTACCTGATCTGGAACAGCGTCGGCCTCGCGCACACGCAGGTGCCGCTGTGGGCGGGCAACCTCTTCGGCAGCGCGTTCTACATCTTCCTGCTGCGCCAGTTCTTCCTCGGCCTGCCGCGCGAGGTCTTCGAGGCCGCGCGCGTCGACGGCGCGAACCACTGGACGCTGTTCTGGCGGATCGCGGTGCCGCTGTGCCGCCCGGCGCTGATCGTCAGTTTCGTGTTCGAGCTCAAGGCCAGCTGGTCGGATCTGCTCAAGCCGCTGATCTACCTGCGCGACCGCGCGTTGTTCACGCTGCCGCGCGGGCTCAAGGCGCTGTCGGACCAGTTCGGCCAGGCGGGTGAGCAGCGCTGGGAGATCGTGCTGGCCGGCAGCGTGATCACGACCGTGCCGCTGCTGGTCGTGTTCTTCCTGGCACAGCGGCACTTCCTGGCGGGCATCACGACCGAGGGCCCCAAGTCCACTCCGTGAGCGTGGTGCGCATCAGCCGCGCCGCGGCCGAAAGCCGGCTGCTGGGATTCCAGAACAGGGTGATCGTGCGGCGGCAGTCGGGGCTGTCGACGGGCAGCCAGACGACCGGCACCTGCGCGGACACGTCGTGGGCCATCGCCGGGTTGAGGCCGATCCCCAAGCCCGCGCTGATGAGTTCCTGGATGGCGCCGGGTTCGTCGCCTTCGAAGACGATTTTCGGGGTGAGGTCGCGCGCGGCGAAGAGCCGGTCGAGCAGCCGCCGGTGCCAGTGTCCCGGCCGGGCGGTGACGAACGGCTCGTCGGCGAGGTCCTCGATGCGGACCGACGCGCGCCCGGCGAGCCGGTGCCCGAGCGGCGTGGCCACCAGCACGGGCTCGTCGAGCAGCTCCACCCCGGCCAGCCCGTCGGCCGCGATGACCTGCGACGCCACGCACAGGTCGATCTCCTGGTGGCGCAGCGCCCGCGCCATCGCGTCGGCGGGCAGCTGGTGCAGCTCGATCTCGACGGCCGGGTGGGCGCGCTTGAACGCCGCGAGCGGGCGGGTCAGGGTGAGGAACGTTTCCGACGCCAGGCGCACGGTGCCGAACCCCTCGCCGGTGGACTCGGTGACCGCGCGCCGCCCCGCGTCCAGCTCGCCGAGCGCGCGCTCGACGTAGCCGCGGAAGAGCTTTCCGGCGTCGTTGAGCCGCAGTCGGCCCGCCCGGTCGAACAACGGCGTGCCCAGCTCGGCCTCCAGCCGGGCGATGGTGCGGCTGAGCGACGGCTGGGCGACGCGCAGCTCCTCGGCCGCCCGGCTCAGGTGCTCCAGCCGGGCCACCACGAGGAACTGCCGCAGCATGCCCAGGTCCACGTCATGCCTCCCGCGTCATAACGGCATAGCAATACTGATCTTGGACAGGATAGCGGACCGGTCATAGCTTTCGAGGCGTGGAAAGCACAGCGAAAACGACGCCCGCCGGCTGGGTGCTGCGGGCCGTGACCGGCGCGCACGTCGTGGCGATCGCCGGCCAGCCGGTGTTCGCCGGCGTGTACCTCAGCGGCGACTACGACGCGCTGCGCCTGCACGCGACCGGCGCCGACGTCGTGACGTCGATCGCGTACGTGCAGGTCGTCGTCGCGATCGTCGTCTGGGCCCGGCTCAAGCGGGCGTGGCCGTTCCTGGCGGCCACGGCGATCGCGGCGGCCGAGACGGTTCAGTACTTCGCCGGGCTGGACGGCGCGCTGTGGCTGCACCTCCCGCTGGGCGTGCTGACCATCGCGGGACTGGTCGTGCTGGCCATCGCCGTGTGGCGGCGGCCCCTGGCGCGGGAGGCGGCCGGTGCGTGAGCTGACCCGGCGCCAGGTCCTCGGCCTCGGCGGGGCGTTCGGCCTGCTGGCCGCGACCGGCCTGGCCACCGCGGCGACGCTGGGGCGGCGTCCACCGGTCACCGGCGCAGAACTGCGCAGCGCGGTGCCGCTGCCGCCCGCGTTCGAGGTGCCGCTGCCGCTGCCCGCCGTGCTGAAGCCGGTCGCGCCCGGCCGGTACGAAATCACCCAGCGCGTCGCGGACGTCGAGATCCTGCCGGGCGTCCGGACTCCGATGTGGACTTATGGCGGCACGTTCCCCGGCCCGACGATCGAGTCGCGCCGCGGGCAGGCGATCACCGTGACCCACCGCAACGAGCTGCCGGTCCCGACCGTGGTGCACCTGCACGGCGGGCGCACGCCGGCGGAGTCCGACGGCTACCCGACCGACCTGGTACTGCCCGCGGGCTGGTCCGGCGGCCACGGCCACGCGATGCCCGACCCGCGTGCCGTGCAGAGCCGTGTCACCCGCACGTACACGTTCCCGCTGGACCAGCGGCCGGCCATGCTCTGGTACCACGACCACCGCATGGACTTCACCGCACCGGCGATCTGGCGCGGCCTCGCCGGGCTGCACTTCGTGCGCGACGACGCCGAGGAAGCGCTCGGCCTGCCGTCGGGACCGCGGGAGCTGCCGCTGATGATCACCGACCGGGCGTTCGCCGCCGACGGCAGCCTCGACTATCCGTCGCTCGACGCGACGCTGCGGGAACGGCCGGGGGTAAGGGAAAGCTTCCTCGGCGGGGTGCTGGGCGACGTCATTCTCGTCAACGGCGCACCGTGGCCGATCCACGAGGCCGACGCGGCCCGCTACCGGCTGCGGATCCTCAACGGCTCCAACGCCCGCCACTACGAGCTGGAGGCCGTGACCGACGACGGACGCCGGCTACCACTCGTCCAGGTCGGCGCGGACCAGGGCCTGCTCGCGGCGCCGGTCACGCACGCGTCGCTGCCGATCGGCCCGGCGGAGCGCTACGACGTGGTCGTGGACTTCGCGAGCGTCCCGGTCGGCGGCCGCGTCCGGCTGCTCAACCGGCTGGGCACGGGACGCACGGCGGAGGTGATGGCATTCCGGATCGCCCGTCCGGCCCGCGACGACAGCCGCGTCCCGGCGGTGCTGTCGCAGGACCTGCCGTCGTGGGACAGCCCGGCCCGGGTCCGCGAGTTCTCCTTCCGCGCCGGGCCGATGCCCGGCGGCCACGGCTGGCTCATCGACGGGCGCCCGTTCGACCCGTCCCGCACCGACGTCACGGTCGGCCTCGGCGACGTCGAGGTGTGGCGGCTGGTCGCGGACGTCCACCATCCGATCCACCTGCACCTTGCCGGGTTCCGCGTACTGTCCCGCGGCGGCCGCCCGCCGCTGCCGCACGACGCGGGGTTGAAGGACACGGTTTCCCTGCGCCCGGGCGAGGCGGCGGAGATCATCACCCGGTTCGACGGCTACCGCGGCCGGTACCTGTTTCACTGCCACAACGCCGAGCACGAGGACATGGGCATGATGGCCAACCTGGAGGTGCGCTGAGCCGAACCGTCAATCCCGGCCGGCGGCTTCCGGGTACACGAAGTGCTCCGCCCCTTCCTCGACGGCGAACAACCGCCAGCTCTCGACCTTGGGCCCCGAGCTCATCGGAATGACTTCGACCCGGATCGAGTCCGAGCCGTCGGCCTCCTCGGCGACCAGCAGTCCGCCGGGGCCGAGGTCGGCGGAGGTAACCCGGAAATCGCCCTCCGCGAAACTGGACGTGAGCGATTTCGCCCGGACGTCATACATCGTGGTGAAGTTCTCGAACGCCTCGTTGCTGTCCGCACCGCGCACTTTCGCGTGATGCATGTCGTACGAACCGATGAGAATCACGTCTCCGTGCATGACACGGACCGGGCAGGACGCGTGGATCGCGTACTCGACGCCGTCGTCACGCCGGAACACGACGACCACCATGTCGACAATCCGCCTGATCTCCACCAGGCGCATCCCGGCCAGCGATTCCATCCGAATCCCCTGTCAATCGCGACCCGCGGCTTCCGGATACACGAAGTGCTCCGTCAACAACCCCGCAGGGCCCAGCCTCGCACCGGTCACCCGGACACTGCGCGTGGACCGTCCACTCGGCACCGTCGGCAGCCATCGAGGTCATGCGAACCCCAGGCACCAGCGGTCCGGCCGCCGCTTCGGGGAACCGGGACGGCGGGAGAACGCCGTGCGGCAGCCCGCGACGAGCACCGCACCCGGATCCACCCGGAACTCGCGGCTGAACTCGGCGTCGGCGCCGGACCCGCTGACGACGAAACTGAGCCGGTGCACGCCCGGTGTGAGGTCGACCCACTTCCGTCCCTGCCGCAAACCGGGACCCGCGGCGAACAACGTCCGTCCGTTCTCCCGGACGAACACCAGCCGCCAGTTCCACGGCGACGGCGTACTCCCACCCGGGATGAGCGCGTAAGCCAGCAATCCGGTCCGCCCGTCCCGCCGGACCCGCTTCAACATCCGCCGCGCGAACCGGGGCAGTTCCCGGACGTCGGCCGCGTCGCTCACCGGGTCAGTGCCTCACGCAGATCCGCGGGATGCCGGATCCAGAGGTCCACCGCCGTGCCGTCGGGGTGGGTGAGCGTCAGGCATCCCTGGCTGCCCGGACCCCACAGCGGCACCACCTCCGCAGCCCACGTCCGGTCGAACACGACCGAGCCCACGCCACGCCGGCGGTCGCCTTCCCTCGGCTCCCACCGCAGTTCCCCGTCCTGCAAGGACAATCTCCCGAGCAACTCGCCGACCTCGTCCGTCCGCCGGGCGTGGCGTCCCCGCACCCCCAGCAGCTGGGCCGCCGCCACGGGAAGCTGGGCGGGCCACGACGGCGGGGCACCCGCCGCACGCCGGCGTCGCTCCGCCCGGCCGTCGCGCCACACGACGAGCGAGAAGACGCCGTACACCAGCGCTAGCAACCCGAGCAGGGTGATCACCGCGGCCACCCAGCCCGTCTTGAGCCCGAGCAGGGCCGACAACCCGGCCAGGTAACCGATGCCGAGCAGTGTGCGGGTGCGCCTCCGGCGTTCCCGGTCCCGGCCGTGTCCGGTCATGCGTGTGTCCGATCGTGGGGGCATCAGCAGACGGTCGCCCGTCCGCCATACGGAGAATACGTGCGCGGCGCGGGAGCCGCGGTTCCGCCGCCGCCACCACCGCCGCCTCCGGCGTTCTCGTTCAGCCCCCACACCGTTCCGGCGATGCCCGAGGTCAGCGAGTTCAGGTTGGCGTACATGCCCCACGAGCCGGGCGCGAAGCCCCAGTCGGCCCAGGTGCCGACCGCGCCGAGCCCGGTCGACAGGATGCCGAGGCCGCAGCCGATGCTGATCAGGTCCTGCGCGCAGGTGACGGCGGTGCTCACGGCGCCGAGCGCGGTGGCCGTGACGTCGGCGACGACACCGACCGTCACCGCGCCGCCGATCAGGACGTCGCCGACGCCGAACGTCGCCAGGCCGAGGCCGACCGCACCCACCGCGAGACCGGCATAACCCGCGTAGGTGCCGATGGTGCTCCACGTGTCCTTGGACCAGCTGAACGGGTTCCACCAGCTCACCCCGGTGAGGTCGGTCAGGTTGAGCGGATTGTCCGAAGTGTACGCATACGGCGCGTGCGTCTGGTCGACCTTCGGGTCCACGGTGAGGAACAGCGCCGTGACCGGGTCGTAGTAGCGCGCACGCAGGTACAGCAACCCGGACTCGGCATCCGAGAACTGCCCGGTGAACTGCAGCGGGGTCGCCGCGGTTCCGGAGTGAGCCGCCACCCCGTAAGGCGTGTAGGTGTAGGTGCCCGCGACCGCACCCGAGCCGTCGAGCAGGCACCGGGTCGATCCGACCTGATCATGCACGAACCAGGTGGCGCCGGCCGCCCCGATCTGCTCGATCGGCATGCCGTCCGGGCCGTACAGGTAGGCGTTCGTGCCGTCGGTGAGGATGTTCGGTGTCCGCTCCGCGTCCCAGACGAACGTCGCAGTGGTGCCGCCGACGGTCTTGGCGACGCGCAGGCCGTCCCCGTCGTACGAGTACGTCGCGGAGGCGGCACCGGTGAACGCCGTCAGCCGTTCCGCCTGGTCGTAGGCGAAGGTCGTCGAGCCCGCGGTCTTCCGTCCCCCTTGACTGTCCGATGTGTACGCCGTCGCGCCGCTGGGCACCGTGCCGCAGGCCGGGTTCGCGACCGAGCCCGCCGGCAGCGTCCAGCAGAGCCTGCCTGCCGGGTCGAACGCCTGCGTGGCCGCGCCGACCTTGGTCGGGTTGTCCGCCGCGTCGACCCCGTAGGTGGTCGATCCTTCGGCGGTCAGCTGGTTCTTCGCGTTGTAGCCGTACGTCTGCGACGAGGCCGGAGTCCGGCTCGAAGCCAGCTGGCCCACCGGATCGCGGCCGAAGGTCATCGAGAACACCGTCGTGGTGCCGGTGACGGCCACAGTGGACGCGAGCCGGGCGGCGTCGTCGTAGCCGTTGGTGACGGTGGTTCCGTTCGGGTAGGCCGTGGTCTTGACCGCGCTGTCGTTGTCGTAGCCGAACGTGGTCTTGGCGGCGTTCCAGTCCGTCACCGTCTTGAGCCGACCGGCGTCGTCGAACGTCCGGAGCACGGCGGTGCTCCGGCCCGGATACGTGATGGACGTCTGGTTGCCGTCGTCGTCGTAGCCGTACCCGACCGCCGCGCCGGATCCCTGCGTCTGGGCGACGACTTCGCCGAACGTGTCGTACGTCCAGGTCGAGGTACCGGTGCCGTCGGTCATCGTGGTCTTCCGGCCCATCGGGTCGTAGCCGAAGGTCGCCCCCGGCGTCGAACCGTCCGAATAGGACACGGATCTGGTCCGCCCTGCCGCGTCGTAGCCGAAGCTGGTGGTCCCGCCCGCGGGGTCGGTCGTGGTGAGGACGCGTCCGGCCGCGTCGAGGTGCGACGTCGTGGTGCGGTTGTCCGGATCGGTGCGCGAGTTCCGCCGTCCCTGGCCGTCGTAGCCATAGGTGGTCTTGGCGTTCAGGCCGTCGACGGTGTCGGCGACGGTGCCGTCGGCGTTGTAGTCGGTCACCTGCGTGGAGCCGTCCGCGTTGGTGGTCTTCACGAGCCGGTCGGCCGCGTCGTAGGACCACGTGGTGGTGTGGTTGTTCGCGTCGGTGACCGACTTCTTGTTCGCGTCGGCGTCGTAAGCCGTCGTGGTCACGTGCCCGAGCGGGTCCGTCGTCGACGTGACGTTCCCGTGTGCGTCGTGCCCATACGTCGTGCAGCCCTTGGCCGGCGGCACGCAACCCGGAGCCACGCCCGCAGCGGTCCCGTTACCGTCCACTTGGGACGTCAGGACACCGGTGGCAGTGTCGTAACCGTACTGGGTCTTGTCCCCGGCACCGTCGGTCTCGGCCACCTTGTCGCCGAGGGCGTCGAACGCCGTCGTGGCGGTCTTCCCGTCCGGGTCGGTCGCCCGGGTCCGATCGCCGGGGTGAGCCGCGTCGTCGTAGAAGTACTTCGCCGACCGGACCGGGGCCGGGCCGAAGTTCCCGGTGGTCGACTCGACGACGTTGTTCGCCTTGGTCCGGGTCGTGGTGGTGAGGTCGTGGACACCCGCGGCGCCCGCCGGGATCTGGCCTGCCTGGTCGTACTGGTTCACGGTCGCGACGCCGCCGGGATCGACGGTTTCCAGGAGGTTCCCCGCGTCGTCGTAGGTGTAGTCGGTGGTGAAGCCGAGCGCGTCGGACTCCGAGGTCTTGTTCCCGTGGTCGTCGTAGGTGTACGTCGTCAGGTCGCCGTCGGCGTCGGTCTTCGTGCTCACCCCGAGCGTCACCGGGTCGTAGGTGTAGGCCGTCGTCCCGGCGTCCGGCGTGCCGTAGCCCTTGGTTTCCGAGATCAGCAGCCCGTTCTGGTACGAGTCGAGGGTCCGGTGCCCGGCCGGGTCGGTCACCAGCGTCTGGCCGGCGGCCAGGCCGCCGTCCGGGCCGTAGGTGAACGTCGTCGTGTGGCCGTCGGGGCCGGTCTGCGTCTTCACTCGCTCGGCGCTGTCGTAGGTCATCGACGTCACCGCGGTCGCGGGCCCGGCGAAGTTGGCAGGAGACCGCATCGACGTCATCAGGTGGTTGCCGTCGTAGGTGTACTGCGTGTGGTCGTCGTCCTTCGGCGCGGGCGTCCGGGTGGTGCCCACGCCGTAGACGTCGGTGAGGTTGCCGGCGGCGTCGTAGGCATAGCCGACCTTGCGGCCGGCGGAGTCGGCCAGCCCGGTGATGTGGTTGCCGGTCCAGGTCACCGTGTAACTGCGGTTGCCGGGGTCGGTGATCGTCGCGAGGTGGCCGCTGCCGTCGTAGGTGAGCGTGGTCGCGTACGACGGGGACGCCTTGCTCCCGGCGAGGTCCGTCTCGGCCGTCAGGTGGCCACTCGCGACGTCGAACGTGAAGACCTGGCTACCCCGTCGCGTGTAGACATACGTGGAGCCGGACTTCACCAGTGCCGCATCGTATCTCGGCGCCGAGACCGCGTACGTGCCGTTCGTGTCGACGAAGGTCACCGCGGAGCCGTCTTCCTGCTTGACCGTGACGTTCCCGGTGGCGCCGTCCGTCGCGGCCGCGAGGTTGTAGGAGTGGGTCCAGCCCCAGCCGAAGGGCCCGTCGGCGGCCAGCGCCTTGTTGGGGCCGTTGGGGTCGGCCACGCTCTCGGCGTAGCTGCGGGCGAAGTTCAGGGGCATGCCGCGGCCGGGAGTGCTCAGGTCGGTGAAGTCGTCACCGAAGTAGCCGGTCGCCGTGTCGACCGGGTCGCCGGCGGTCCGCCTGCCACAGCCGCACTGCACCCACGACGGGTTGGAGCCCTTCGGTTCGTCCTGTACCGCCGGCGGGCCGCCGATCGGCTGGCCCGGGGTACCGCCCATGGGGACGAACGCGACCGCGTCGAAGGCGATGTCGAAGTCGGAGTAGCCGTAGCCGCCCTGGTCCACCGAGCTGCCGTTGTTGGTCAGGGTGACGTTGCCGCCGTTCTGCATGGCGAACGTGCCGATCGTGACCCACTGCTCGGAGTTCCAGGCCTGGTTGACGCGGATCTTCCACGGCGACACCCCGCCGCCGGGATTGATGGTGTAGACCACGTTCGTGGCCTGGGCGCCGAGGCCGGGCAGGTGCAGCT
Organism: Amycolatopsis melonis; assembly: GCF_040064235.1. Lineage (NCBI taxonomy): Bacteria > Bacillati > Actinomycetota > Actinomycetes > Pseudonocardiales > Pseudonocardiaceae > Amycolatopsis > Amycolatopsis melonis. The sequence goes on along the minus strand of NZ_JBDZYD010000004.1, from coordinate 90,703 downwards.
TGACCTTGTAGTACTGCAGGGACGGCAGGTTCGGCGTCCACACGCCCGTGTTGATCAGGGCCGGGTTGGAGCCGTCCTCGGTGTGGGTGAACAGGACGCGGCCGCCGAGGCCGGTGCCGAGCTGGTGGGTGTCGATCGCGCCGATCGGGTCGCCCGCGGAGTTCGCGCCGTAGGTGTAGGTGAACGTGCCGTTGCTCGACCAGTTCGCGCTGCCGCAGCCCTGCAGGTTCAGGCGGTTCGGCTCGTCGTCGACGATGATCGAGCCGCTCGGCACCTTCGACGTGTCCTGGCTGCACGTCGGCGGGTTCTGCGACGGGTTGGCCGGTTCCGCACCGCCGGTGACCGCGTACGGGCTGGTCGCGCATGTCGTGGCACACGACGGGATCCACGTCACCGGGTCGTGCCACCAGCACTGGAAGTCGTCGAGCATGCAGTGGCTCGCGCCCGGGTTGGACTGGTTGGTGTTGTTCGGGTCGCACTGGTTGGCGGACAGGGAGCACATCGCGGTGAACGGCGCGGGCTGCACCCAGCGCTGGCCACCGTTGTAGGTCGGCTTCGCGTACGCCTGGCTGCCGTAGCGGATCAGCGGGCTCGCCGTCCAGCCGAGCACGCGTTCCTGGTACGGCCAGCTCGCCGGGTGCGCCGCGTCGGCGTAGGTGTCCTGCAGGTACGGGTCGCGGTTGGGCGGGTAGTCCAGGTTGGCCGGGTTGTTGGTCCAGCCGAGGCCCCACGTGCCGTGCGGGCCGGTGCAGGACGGGCCGGGCGTGCAGCCGGTGGTGTTGCCGTTGGCCGCGTTCGGCTGGATGCCGGAGTTGTACGCCCACGCCGCGAAGTACCAGTTCTCCAGGTACCGCGGGTCGCCGTTGTTGGCGATGATGCCGTCGCCGTAGAGCTGGTTCCAGGTCGTCTCCAGGATCTGCAGGCCGGCGGCGATGTTCTCCTGGTAGTCGACCGCGACCTTCCACTGGCCGTGCGCGGACAGCGAGCCGTCGCCGATGTGCATGCCGTCGGTGACCTGGCTGATGCCGTACCCGCAGTCGGCGGCGGCGTAGTTGATCGAGACGATGTCGCCGCCCGCGCCGTAGTAGCTGGCGATGAGCGGGTCGCCCGCGGTGCCCGCGGGTGCGTGCCAGGACGCCTGCGACCAGTTCGACTCCTGGGCCATGATGCCCTCGAAGATCGACCGCGGCACCGTGTTCGTCCCGCCTGCCGGGTGCGACAGCGGGATCAGCGGGAAGTCGCTGTTCGGCGCGTACGCCGCCAGGCCAAGGTTCGCGAACCCGGCCGGGCGGGTGTACGCGCTGCCGGTCAGCAGGCCCTGCTCGGCCAGCTGCACGGCCCAGTTGACCTGGGCGGGATTCGGCTGCATCACCTGCCGGTTCGCGGTCAACGGCGGCACCGCGCACTTCGGCGTCTGCGTCGCGTCGGCCGTGTTCGGCGCGGCCTGTGCCGTGGCGGCGGCGTCGGCCTTGGGGCTCAGCCGGTTCTGCCGCGGCGGCGCGGGCGCGGCCTTCGGCGCCGCCGAGTACGCCGGCACCGCCGTCACGACATGCGCGGCGCCGGTCGGGGCGGCGGAGGCGAAGACCTTGCCCGTCTTCGTCGCCAGCACCGCGGGCGCGGGCTTCTGCGCGTCGGCGTCCGGGCCGACCAGCGCGTCACCGTCCAAAGAGGACGCTTCGGCGCCGTGCGCGAGGCCGCCGTCGCCGACGCTGCGGACGTTCGCGGCGGCGAGGACGTCCGCGCCGGCCGGGTTCGCGCCGGACAGCACGGCGTGCCCGCCGCGGCCCTGGAACAGCTGCACGCGGGTGAGAGCGCCGCTGCCGAGGGTGGTGACCACCCCGGCGTGCTCGTGGGCCGCGGTCGCGACCTTGCTCCCGGGCGCGGCGTGCAGGAAGCTGACACCGCCGTCGGCCGAGGCCCGCACGTCGTAGACCGACCCGGGCAGCGACGCGATCACGACCGGCTTTCCCATGGCGGGCACGGAAACCAGCCGGTTGCCCGCGACCGCGACGATCCCCGACCGCGTGGGCACGGCCGACGTGAGCTGTCCCGGCGCGGTGACCGAACCGGCGATCTTCCCCACGGCCAGGTCGGCGGTCAGCAGCCGCGTCGACTGGCCGTCGGCGACGGTGAACACCGCGTCGGCACCGGCCCCGCAGCCGGGCGAGTAGTACTTCAGGCCGACGCCGCCGGCGAGCGCGTGCACCGCGCCGGAGGCCAGGTCGACGGAGTAGGCGAACGCGCCATGGTCGCGTGCGGCCTGGATGTTGACGGCCGAGGCGGGCAGGATCGCGACCGCGGCGTACTTCCCGTCCCCGGAGACGCACTGGTAGCCGGTCCACGAGCCGTCGTCGAATCCGGCCGGGTGCAGCACCGCGATCTCGTGCCAGGCGAACCCGCCGTTCTCCCGGCCGAGTTCGACGTGGTAGCCCTGGGCGTCGCCGAAGCCGTCGACCGCGACGTCGGCGGACTTCGCCGCCTCCGGCCCGAAGTCGGCGGGCACCGGCGCGGCGGCGGGCCGCGGCGGCGCCGGCGGGCGCGGTGCGGCCTGGGCCACGGCCGTCCCGCCGGCGATGAGCGCCACGATCGTGAAGAAAACCGTCAGGAGCCGTGCCGGAAAAGCGACGGAAAGACGTCTGCGCGCGCGAGCGGACACACCGGACATGGCCAACCTTCCCCCAGGAAGCCGCAAAACCGGCTTCGCGTCAGCCACCCGGTGTTTCCGGGGCCGCAGAGGAAATCTAATGCCCGGCCGTCCGGCACCCATCACCCGTTGGAGTGATCTTGTCCCAAGTCTCCGCAATCGAATTCAGCGGCTCATTACCAGCGCTTTTCTTTTCGGGAGCGGATCACCGGCCGACGCGTGCTGAAGGGCACCTTCCTTACGTCACATGCGCTGAAAGGGACTTTCGTCTCATCCGGTGCAGCGAAAGGGACTTTCCTCGCATCAGACGCGAGGAAAGTCCCTTTCAACTCACCTGCGTCCTGTTCCGCATCCGGATCAAAGGACAAAACCGGCCGGAAACGGATCGGTGGGGTCGAGCAGGTAGGTCGCCGTGCCGGTGATCCACGCCCGGCCGGAGAACTCCGGGATCACCGCGGGCACCCCGCCGACCGTCGTCTCGGCCACCAGCTCGCCGGTGAACGTCGTGCCGATGAACGAGCTGTTCTCGAACGGCGTGTGCAGCGGCAGCTCGCCGCGCGCGTGCAGCTGGGCCATGCGGGCGGACGTGCCGGTGCCGCACGGCGACCGGTCGAACCAGCCAGGGTGGATGGCCATCGCGTTCCGCGACGCCCGCGCGTCCGAGCCCGGGGCGAGGAACTGGACGTGCTTGCAGCCGCCGATCAGCGGGTCGGCCGGGTGCTTCGGCGGCCGCTGCTCGTTGATCGCGCCCATGATCGCCAGCCCCGCGGCCAGTATCCGGTCCTTTTCGGACCGTTCGAACGGGATGTCCACTTCGGACAGGTCGAGGATGGCGTAGAAGTTGCCGCCGTAGGCCAGGTCGTAGCGAACCTCGCCGAGGCCGGGCACGTCCACCACCGCGTCGCGCTCGGCGAGGAACGAGGCCACGTTGCGCAGCTTGACGCGTTCGGCGCGGCCGTCGCGGACGGTCACCTCCGCGTGCACCAGCCCGGCCGGGGTGTCCAGGCGCACCACCGTGACTGGCTCGGTCACCTCGACCATGCCGGTCTCCACCAGCACCGTGGCGACCCCGATGGTGCCGTGGCCGCACATCGGCAGGCAGCCGGACACCTCGATGTAGACCACGCCCCAGTCGGCGTCGTCCCGGCACGGCGGCTGCAGGATCGCCCCGCTCATCGCGGAGTGACCGCGTGGCTCGTTCATCAGGAACTGCCGGAGGTGGTCCAGGTGCGCCATGAAGTGACGGCGGCGCTCGGCCATCGTGGCGCCGGGGATCGGGCCGACGCCGCCGGTCACCACCCGGGTCGGCATGCCCTCGGTGTGCGAGTCGACCGCGGTGATCGCGCGGGAGGAACGCATCTACGCCACCCCCAGCGCCGCGAGCGCGCGGCCCATGTCCGCGCGGACCTGCTCGCGCTGGGCGTCCGAGAGCGGGCCCCGCGGCGGACGGCACGGCCCGCCGTGGCGGCCCACCATGTCCATGCCGAGCTTGATGGCCTGGACGAACTCGGTGCGCGAGTCCCACCGGAACGCGGCGACCAGCGGTTCGTACAGTGCCTTGGCCTCGTCGAGCTTGCCGGTGGTGGCCAGTTCGTACAGCCGCGCCGACTCGGCGGGGAACACGTTGGGGAACCCGGCGAACCAGCCGGTGGCGCCCATCAGCAGGCTTTCCAGGACGACGTCGTCGGCGCCGCTGATCACGGCCAGTTCCGGGGCCCGCTCGCGGATCTCCAGGACGCGCCGGACGTCCCCGGAGAACTCCTTGACGGCCACGACGTTGCCGATCTGCGCGATCTCGGCCAGCAGGTCCGGGGTGAGGTCGACCTTGGTGTCGTAGGGGTTGTTGTAGACCATGACCGGCAGCCCGGCCGAGGCGACGGCCTCGAAGTGCGCGAGGACTTCGCCGCGGTTGGCGCGGTAGAGGGTCGGCGGCAGGCACAGGACCCCGTGCGCGCCGTCTTCGGCGGCGGCTTCGGCCCACTGCCGGGCCTGGTGCGCGCCGGGGGCGTGCACGCCGGCGACGACGATCCCGTCGTCACCGACGGCTTCGACGGCGGTGCGCACGACGCGGCGCCGTTCCTCGTCGGTGAGCGAGGAGTACTCGCCGAGGGAGCCGTTCGGGCCGACGCCGCGGCAGCCGTTGTCGACGAGCCACCGGCAGTGCTCGGCATAGGAGTCGTAGTCGACGGCCAGCCCGGCGGGCGCGGAATCGTCGGCCCGGTAGGGCAGCGCGGCGGCGACGACCACGCCGCCGAGGTCGCGGGTGCTCATGGGTTCAGGTCTCCTTCGGCTCGGCAAGCTCGCCCAGGCGGATCGGCTGGGCGATCGGACGATGGTGCCGCTCGGCGCCGCCGCACAGCTCGGCCACGGCGGGGCCGCACATCCGTCCCTGGCACGGCCCGAGCCCGGCGCGGGTCGCGAGCTTGAGCGCGTGCGGGCCCGGCGTGACCGGAGCACCGGCCGCGCGGGTGAGGTCGCCGTACGTCGTTTCCTCGCAGCGGCAGACGATCGTGTCCTCGCGCAGCCAGCCGCGCCACGCCGGGCCGATCGGGTGGGCGGCGGCCAGCCTGCGGGCGAACTCCCGGGCCCGGTCACGCTCGCGCAGCAGCCTCCGACCCGGCACTCCCCCGGCCGCGGCACAGCCGGCGACGGCCCCTTCCGCGGCCGCGGCGGCCGCGCCGCCGATGCCGGTGATCTCCCCGGCCGCGAACACCCCGGCGGCACTCGTGCGCTGGTCGTCGTCGACCCGCACGAACCCGCCGTCGAGAGCGCAGCCGGCCGCGACGGCGAGTTCCGGCTGGGGCACGAACCCGTGCCCGACGCAGACGGCGTCGACCTCGACGGTCCGTTCGGTGCCGGGCACCACCGACCAGTCGGCGCGCACCCGCGCGGTCACGACCTCGCGGACCCGGTCGTCCCCGCGGGCTTCGACGACCACGCAGCCCATGCGGTACGGCACCCGGTGCCGAGCGAGCGTGGCGGCGTACCGGGCCAGTTCGGCCAGTTTCCCGGCCGCGACCGGCCCGGACCATCCTTTGCGGACTGTCGCGAAAGGATTGGCCTCCAGGACGGCGGCCACCTCGGCGCCGACCGCGAGCAGCGATGTGGCAACCGGCAGCAGGAACGGCCCGGCCCCGGCGACGAGCACCCGCCGTCCGATCGCCACCCGCTCCCCCTTGGCCAGCGCCTGCGCGGCACCGGCGGTGCAGACGCCGGGCAGCTGCCAGCCGGGGAAGGGCAGGGTCCGGTCGTGCGCGCCGGTGGCCAGGATGAGTGCGTCCGGTTCGAGGGTGTGCCGCTGCCTTCGCGTGCCGTCGGCGGGGCCGCGCAGGACGTGGACCCGCGGCCCGGGTTCGACGGCCCAGACGGCGCTTTCCGGCCACCACGTGCAGCGGCCCAGGATCCGCTCGAAGGCGGGCCGCCGGACGCCGTGCTCCGCCCGGTGGTACTGCCCGCCGGGGGCATCGGCCTGGTCGAGGATGGTGACGTCGGCCCCGGCGCGCAGCGCGTGCTCGGCCGCCGCCAGCCCGGCGGGCCCGGCCCCGACCACCACGACGTGCGTCATACGCCCTCCCCGGCGCGCACCACCACGACGTGCGTCACGCGCCCCGCCCGCCGGTCGAAGACACGCACGCCCACCCGGGCACGCAGCGCTTGCCCGGCCGCCGCCAGCCCGGCAGGCCCGGCGCGCAATGCGTGCTCGGCCGCCGCCAGCCCCGCAGGCCCGGCACCCACCACCACAACTCCCATCACGCGCCCTCCCGCCGCGACTGGGTGCGGATCTCGTCGCCGTCGGTGGCGCGGCGGCGGCAGGCTCGGATGTCCGGGATGCCGTTGACCGTCAGCAGGCAGTCGAAGCACGCGCCGATTCCGCAGAACACCCCGCGCGGTGCGCCGGACCGGGTCGTGCGCCACGACATGCGCCCGGCCGCCAGCAGCACTCCCGCCACCGTCTGGCCCGCGATGCCGCGCACCGGCTCGCCGTCGACCGTGATCTCGATCGGCCGGTCCTGTCCGCCGTCCCGCCGGAAGCCGCTCATGCCAGCACCGCCGGACGGTCCACAGTGAACTCCGCCACCGGCATCGACAACGCCACGCCGGTCAGCATTTCGCGCAGCAGCCGGGCCGTTCCCACGCTCAGGCCGATGCCCGCGCCCTCGTGGCCGGTCGCGTGCCACAGGTTCGCCAGCCGCGGGTCCTCGCCGAGCACCGGGCGGTGATCGTCCACATAGGGCCGGAAGCCGCCGTACGCGCGCATGATCGTCGCGTCCGCCAGCGCCGGGAACAACCTCAGCGCCTTGGCCGCGATCGCGCCCAGGACGTCCGGCCGGATCGTGTCGTCGAACCCGACACGGCGGCGGGACGAGCCGATCAGGACCGTGCCGCCCCACGTCGACTCGACCACCGCCGACGTCTGCAGCTCGCCGCTGGCGGTCTCGACCGCTCCGACGTAGTCGGCGTCGTACACCTTGTGCCGCACCACGCCGGGCATCGACGTGGTCACCAGCACCTCGCCGCGCCGCGGCCGGACCGCGACCGGCGCGCCCAGGCGGGCCGACACGGGACCCGCCCACGGGCCTGCCGCGTTCACGACGACGTCCGCCTCGATCACCTCGCCCGGGGTGCGGACGCCGGTGATCCGGCCGCCGCGCACGACCGCGCCGGTCGCCTCCGTGTCCGTCCGCAGCCGGGCGCCTGCGGCGAGCGCCGCGCCCAGCAGGGCCAGCGCCGCACCGGCCGGCTGGACCTGCGCGTCCTCGGGGTAGCGGACGGCCGCGGTCACCTCGCGGGTGAGCCCCGGTTCGGCCGCCGCGACCTCGGCCGCGGTGAGCCGCTCGGTCCGCACCCCGGCCGCGGCCTGGGCGGCGGCGAACGCGGTCAGCGCGCGGGCCCCGGCTTCGGTCGTCGCGACGACGATGCCGCCCTTGGGGTCGAACTCCGTGGCGGCCGCCGCCCGCGGGTCGGTGACGGCGATTTCGGCGAGGATCTGCGGCCACAGCCGGGCGGACAGCTGCGCGAGCGCGAGTTCGGCGCCCGGGCCCTTGTCCGAGACGAGGACGTTGCCTTCGCCGTGCGACGTCGTGCCGCCCGCGGGACGGCCGCGGTCGAGGACCAGGACGTCGAAGCCGGACGACGCGAGTTCGCGCGCGCACGCCGCGCCGACGATCCCGGCGCCGATCACCACCACCCGCGTTCGGTCCATCAAACCTCCTGCGTTCGGTATAGCGAACGACAGAACCGAGTGTCAATCCGCCGGAACGGGGTGGGGGCGGCCGTCGAGCCGCTCGTCGGCGCGGTACTGCAGCAGCAGGACGGAGTGCACGGGCGCGGTGAGCGCGGTGTAGCTGTGGGGCTCGCGGGCGTCGAAGGCCACGTAGTCGCCGGGGCCGAGGTCGACGACCTGCCCGGCGACCTCCACGCGCAGCCGCCCGGTCTGCACGACGGTGTGCTCGACGCCGACGTGGCCCTGCGAACGCTGCGGCGCGTCGCCGCGGACGACCTGGTCGTAGACCTCGAAAACGCTGTTGTCGGCTTCGATCCGCCGCAGTGGCCGCAGGTCGACACCCTCCCCGCGGAGGACCTCGACCTCCGCGGCCCGCACGACGGTCAGCCCGCCGCGCGGCCGGTGGTCCAGCAGGTCGGAGATGGCCACTTCGAGGGCGCGCGACAGGCTGAAGACGGTCTCGATGGTCGGGTTGCCCGCCCCGGCCTCCAGCTGCGAGAGGGTCGCCTTGCCGATCCCGGACCGCCGCGACAGCTCGGACAGCGACAGGCCCCGTGCCCCGCGGGCGGCCCGCAGGTTCACCGCGAGCATGTCCCGGATCGAAGGACCGTTGTCCTCGGCAGCGTTCGGTAAAGCGTCCACCCGTCCTCGCTTCTCGTTCGGTTTGCCGATCGGTCAGGAGGTCATGATGCCACGTCACCGGGTCCGGTCAGGGTGTCCTCCAGCTTCGCGAGCAGGCCGGTGAGCGCGCCGCGCTCGGCGGGCGTCAGGCCGGCGACCAGCTCCGCCTCGTGCTCCAGCAGCTGCCGGACGGTGGACTCGATCAGCCGGTGCCCCTCCTCGGTGAGCCGCACCCCCACCGCGCGTCGCGACGCCGAAGAAGGGGACCGCTCGACCAGACCGGCCTGCTCGGCACGGGCGATCCGCTGGGACACCGCGCCCGCCGTGACCAGCGTGCGGCGGGTGATCTCGCGCGTCGTCAGCTCGTACGGCGGGCCCGACCGGCGGATCACGCTCAGCAGGTCCAAAGTGGACGCGTCGATGCCCAGTGCGGCGAGGGTGCGGCGCCGGTCGTCGGCGAGGAGCTTCGCGATGCGCCAGACCGGCGTGATGATCTCGATCGACTCGGTCCGCACGCCCGGCAGTTCACGTTGCCAGGACTCGGCGATGTCGGCCGCGGGCCACCGCAGGATCGCTTCGAGCGGGTAGCCGTCGTTCGACATCGGTGTCGCCTCCCTGTTACGTTTAGAGCTAAACATAGCAGACCGGAGGAGGAACTGTGGACCGAATCGTGCTGGTCACCGGCGGCAGCAGCGGGCTGGGCAAGGCCGTGGCCGCCCGGTTCCGCGCCGACGGCGACACCGTCTTCGTCACCGGGCGGGACGCCGGACGGCTCGGCCGGGCGGCCGCCGAGATCGACGCGCGGCCGATCGCCTGCGACGCCACCGATCCCGGGCAGGTCGCGCGCCTGGCCGACGAGCTGGGCCCGGACCTCGACGTGCTGGTCAACATGGCCGGACGCAACACCGACCTCGACGACGACAGCCCCGCCGAGGGCCTCGAAGGCGTGCTCGCCGCGTGGCGGGCCAACCTCGACGCGAACCTGCTCAGCGCGGTGCTCACCACCACCGCGGTACGCGGCAAGCTGCGTCCCGGCGGCACCATCGTCAACGTCGGCTCGATCGGCGCCGAGTACGCGAGTTCGTCCTACGGTGCCGCGAAGGCCGCGCTGGCGGCGTGGACCGCCGGGCTGTCGTCGGAAGTCGGCCCGAAGGGCGTCACCGCCAACCTGATCTCGCCCGGGTACATCGCCGACACCGACTTCTTCCACGGCAAGCTCAGCGAGCAGCGGCGCGAGGCGCTGATCGACGCCACCCACAACGGGCGCGCGGGACGGCCCGCCGACATCGCGGACACCACGTTCTTCCTGGCGTCCGCGGGCGCGCGGCACATCACCGGCCAGACCCTGCACGTCAACGGCGGCGCCCACACGACGCGGTAAACCACTGGACCGGCTGGCTAGCGTGGATCGGTGACCCCCTCGATCCTCGCCATGGCCGGCCTGGCCACCCCGATGGCCATCCGGGTGGCCGCCACCCTCGATCTCGTGGAACACGCGGGCAGCACCGGGAAAACCGCGGACGAACTCGCCGAAGCGAGCGGCACGTCCGCGCCCGCCCTGCAGGTCCTGCTCGGCCACCTCGTCGCGATCGGCGTCTTCGAGGAGGACTCCAGCCGCTACCGGCCCACCGGCCTCGGAGCCCAGCTGCACGAGGACGCCCCGCAGGGCGTCAAGCCGCTGCTCGACATCCGCTGCGCGGGCGGGCGCGCCGAACTCGCCTTCACCGACCTGCTGGAGACGATCACCACCGGCGCGCCCGCCTACGCGAAGCGGTACGGGCGTGGTTTCTGGGCCGACCTCGACGCCGATCCGGCGCTGCGCCGGTCGTTCGACGCCCAGATGCGCTGGCGGTTCCGGACCCACGCCCCCGAGATCGCCGCCCGCTTCGCCTGGCACCGCTTTCCGCGGATCCTCGACGTCGGCGGCGGCAACGGGACGCTGCTCGAAGCGATCCTGCTCGCCCACCCGGACGTCCGTGGCGAGGTGCTCGACCTGGCGCCGTCGGCGGCGGCCGCGGCCGAGCGGCTCGCCGCCGCCGGGCTCGCGGACCGGGCAGGCGCGGTGCCGGGCAGCTTCTTCGACCCGCTGCCCGGCGGCGCGGACGCCTACCTGCTGTCGGACATCCTGCACGACTGGGACGACGGGAACGCCCGCCGCATCCTGGCCCGCTGTCGCGAGGCGGCCGCGCCGGACGCCGCCGTCGTGGTGGTCGAGCCGGTGCGGCACCAGGGCGCCGACACGGCGATCGACCTGTTCATGCTGATGTGCTTCGGCGGCCGCGAACGGACCGTCGGGGAACTGACCGCGCTGGCCGCGGAAAGCGGGCTCGTCCTGCGTGGCACGATGGTGGTGTCGGAAGGTCGGACGGCGCTGGAGTTCGGCGTCGCTTGACTCTCCACCTACTGGAGACTTTACCGTCGTGACCATGACGATCACGGTCCTCGACACCTACCCGGCCATTCGCGAAATCCTCCAGGCGCCGGCGTCCGAACGGCCCGAGCTGCTGCGCGCGATGCTCCAGCCCGCCGCGGGGATGTACAAGTACTTCCCCGGCGAGGTCGACCTGGTCGCCATGCACGGGATGGGGTCCGGCTTCCCGCTCGACCGGGACGGCGAGCGCTGCCTCGAAGCACTCGAGGCCCTGCACGACGCCAAGGCGTGGACGCGGATCCAGGGTGCGCTCGAAGAGGGCGTCAGCGCGCAGCTCGCGGCGACGCCCGGCATCACCGTGCCGGACATCACCGTGCTGCTGGTCCTCGGCGACCCCGGCGACGAGCACTTCATGGGCCCCGCGCTGGGCATGGCGGCGAACGGCAGCGTCACCGGCTACCTGTACCTCAACGTCTGGCCGTACCCGGAGAACCTGGCGCGGCTGGAGGCGACCGCGGTGCACGAGCTGAACCACAACCTCCGCTACGCCCCGGGCGGGGTGGTGTGGAACCCGGCGACGGTCACCGTCGGCGAGCAGGTCGTGTCCGAAGGCCTGGCCGACGCGTTCGCGCGGCAGCTGTACGGCGACGAACTCGGCTACTCGCGATTGGCTGTGGCGCATCTGCACGACGACGAGGTCTACCGCAAGGTCCTTTCCGGACTCGAGGTGACCGGCATGCAGAACTTCACGGCCTGGGTACACGGCGACGAGTTCGCGGCCCGCTACGGCGCAACCCCGGTCGGCCTCCCGGCCGGGGCGGGGTACGTGGCGGGCAACCGGCTGGTCGACGCCTACCTGGCCGCCACCGGCAAGACCGCGGCCGAGGCACTGCACGTCCCCAGCCGGGAAGTGATCGACGTGGCGGGTCAGCGGGCGTAGGTCAGGCAGTTGGCCGCGTGGCCACCTCGCCCGGGCCCGACGCGGCCGATCAGCGGGTGTAGGTCAGGTAATTGGCCGCGTGCCCGCCCTGGCCCGGGCCGAGTTGGCGGCGTGGCCACCCTCCCCCGGGCCGACACGGCCGATCAGCGGGTGTAAGTCAGGCAATTAGCCGCGTGCCCGCCCTCACCCGGGCCGACGCGGACGCTGGGTGCCGTGCACTCGAGCGCCGAGTTGTGCCGGCAGTCGGCCCGGGAACACGCCCCTACCTGGGCGACCACGCGGTCCAGGCCGCCCTTGGTGTTCAACGGGACGAACGTGCCGCAGTCGGCGGAGCCGTTGTCGCCGCCGACCGTAATCGCGAACGCGTGGCACCCGTCGTGGTTGTACGAACAGCCGCTGACCGTGCACTCGTGCACGGCGGGCATCTCGGTGGTGGTCATGCTCGCTCCTGGTTCCGTGGTGGGAAACAGCCGGTCCCCCGACGCTCCCACCGCGGCGCGGGTCCCGCAATCCGGACGGCCGCTCACCGGGTGAACCTTCCCGCCCGGCCGGGTGAGAAACCCGGCCGGGCGAGGGAAGTTCAGTCCGTCAGGGTGGCCGGGTCGCTCGTGCCCGGCCGTCCCGTCTCGACGTGCCCGGCGAACCGGCGCAGGAACTTCGGGTCCTCATCGGACACCACCGTCACGTCGTACCAGTTCCCGCTGCGCCGCGTGTCCACGACCTCGACGGCCCGCGCGCCCGGGCGCAGGACCCGCGTGGCCGAACGGCGCCCGTACGCGTCGGTCAGCGTCAGGCGCACCGTGGTCTTCCCGCCGTTGGCCAGCGCCACCGAGACGTTCCCGCTGCGGCCGTCCCGGCGCACGGTCACCTCCGGACCCGCCGCGCCGCCCCGGAACTGGCGGACGAAACCGTTCGGGCCGTGCACGGTGTAGTCGTAACCCGCGGCCGCCGGGAGCGTGGCGGCCAGCGAACGCCCGGCGCCCACGGTGTACGTCCGCGGGGCGGCGCCCGGCGACGTCACGAGGAAGGCCGCGCCCGCGCGGCCGGAGCTGGTGAACGTCACCGTCAGGCCGTCCGCGCCCAGCTGGGCGTCGGCGGCCAGGTCGTAGGGCAGCGGCCGGGCCGGGCGCAGCCCGCGTTCCTGCTTCGGCAGCACGCCCTTGGCCGGGACCGCGGGCACGTAGTCGGGGTGCCGCTCGCGGTCCGGCGGGAGGTAGCCGGACGTGTCAGGCAGCGCCGGGACCGCCGTGTCGGTCCGCGCGAAGTCGAACGCCGACGTCAGGTCCCCGCACACCGAACGGCGCCACGCCGAGATGTTCGGCTCCGCCACGCCGAACCGGCGTTCGAGGAACCGGATGATCGAGGTGTGGTCGAAGGTTTCCGAGCACACCCAGCCGCCCTTGCTCCACGGCGAGACCACCAGCATCGGTACGCGCTGGCCGAGCCCGTACGGCCCGGCCGGGTTCGCCGCCGAGCCGGGGTAGATCTCCCCCGCGGTGTCCACTGTGGACTGCCCGGCCGTCGCGTACGGCGGGACGACGTGGTCGAAGAAGCCGTCGTTCTCGTCGTAGGTGATGAACAGCGCCGTCTTGCTCCACACCTCCGGGTTCGCCGTGAGCGCGTCGAGCACCTGCGCGATGTACCAGGCCCCGTAGTTCACCGGCCAGTTCGGGTGCTCGCAGAACGCCTCCGGCGCGGTGATCCAGGAAACCTGCGGCAGCTTCCCGGCTTTGACGTCGGCGCGCAGCTGGTCGAAGTACCCCTCGCCCGCCTTGACATTCGTGCCGGTGCGGGCCTTTTCGTAGAGGGGGTCGCCGGGCTTGGCGTTGCGGTAGGCGTTGAAGTACAGCAGGGAATTGTCGCCGTAGTTGCCGCGGTAGGCGTCCTGGATCCAGCCCCAGCCGCCCGCCGCGTCGAGGCCGTCGCCGACGTCCTGGTAGATCTTCCACGACACCCCGGCCTTCTCCAGGCGTTCGGGGTAGGTCGTCCAGGAATAGCCCTTTTCGTCGTTGCCGAGGACCGGGCCGCCGCCGGTGCCGTCGTTGCCCGTGTAGCCGGTCCACATGTAGTAGCGGTTCGGGTCGGTGGAGCCCATGAACGAGCAGTGGTAGGCGTCGCAGACGGTGAACGCGTCGGCCAGCGCGTAGTGGAACGGGATGTCCTCGCGCGTCAGGTACGCCATCGTGGTCGAGCCCTTGGCGGGCACCCACTTGTCGTAGCGGCCGCCGTTCCACGCCGCGTGCGTGTCCTTCCAGCCGTGCGGGAGGTCCTGGATGAACTGCAGGCCGAGGTCGTCGGCGTCGGGCCGGAACGGCAGGATGTCGCGCTTGCCGTCGGACTGGGCCCACACCGGCTTCCCGTCCGGCAGGGTCACCGGCCGCGGGTCGCCGAAGCCGCGGACGCCGCGCAGCGTGCCGAAGTAGTGGTCGAACGACCGGTTCTCCTGCATCAGGACGACGACGTGCTCGACGTCCTGGAGCGTGCCGGTGCCCCGGTGGGCGGGAATCTCCGCCGCGCGGGCGATGCTGGTGGAGAGTGCGGAAAGGGCGGCGGTGCCGCCGGCCAGCTGCAGGAAACGCCGTCGGTTGACGTCCGTCATGAGGACTCCGGGGGTGTCGTGGTGGAGAGCCGGGTCAGTATGGGTGGCTGATCGCGAACCTGTGCCGGGCCCGAGGCTAACGCCGCGCGAAAGCCTGGTTAACGGCTGCGATCGGACAGGACGTTGACAGAGATACGGAAGTACGTACTAAAGTAGTGCCTCACTATGAATGACGTACTCAATCTGGCCCGTGACCCGGGCGACCTCCTCTACTCCCCCGACGTCCGGGCCGCGCTGGCCGGCTTCACCCGCGGCGAAGACACCGGCCCGCTCGAAGCCGCCGCGGCCGTCCGCACGGCCGCACGCAGCCTCGAACAGCTGCGGGCGAACGGAACCGGAACCCGCGGCCTGAGCCCGGGCGCCCTCGACATCCTGATCCGGCTGGAGTCCGACGACGCCGGGGCGAACGTCAAGGACCTGGCCGCCTCGGCCGGGGTCAGCTCCCGCAACGTGACCGGGCTGGTGGACACGCTGGAACGCGCGGGGCTCGCGGAACGCTCCCCCGACCCGGCGGACCGGCGTTCGGTGCTGGTCCGGATCACCCCGGACGGCCGCACGTGGCTCGACGAGTTCCGGCGGCCGTCCCAGCTGGCCATGGCCGCCCTCTTCCGCGGGTTCACCGCCGCCGAAACGGCCCAGCTGCGGCACCTGTGCCTGCGCCTTGCCGAAAACCAGCACCAGCTCGCCCGCCACCTGGAGAACCGATGACCCGCGAGACCGTCCAGGCCTACCACCGCGCCCGCTTCGACGGCGACGTCCCCGCCGCGGCGGCCCAGCTCGCCGGCACGTTCTCGTTCGAGAGCCCGCTGATGAAGTCCGGCGACGCCCACGGCCACCTCGCGGGGCTCGCCGCGTTCGTCGGGGTGGTCACCGGCGTGGAGATGATCAGCGATCTGTACGGCGAGTCGGAGGCGACGCTGGTCTACGACGTCCACACGGCCACCCCGGTCGGCGTGCAGCGCACCGCGGAGCACTTCCGGTTGCGGGACGGGAAGATCGAGTCGATCACGCTGATCTTCGACGCGACGCGCCGGCATCCGGTGCCGGCCGCGGCGACGGCCCGCCCGGATGCCCGGGATGTGGAGACCGCGGGCTGAGCTCGAACACCGGGCGGGCCGCCGCCACGTCCCGCTTACCCGGCCGCGGTGGCCGCAAACCCGGGGCGAGTCCCGCTTCCGCCCAGCGGAGGCCTGAGGGGGGTGACCTGCGAGCGGAAGCGGGAGACTGAGGCCGGTACGGGGGTCGCCTCGCGGCGAACGGCGCTACACGGCTCCTGCGTGACCGGTATTCCGTGAAGGCAAGGGGTGAGGCCCGGGGACACCGCCGTACCGACACCCTGTACAACGTCCTTACGCGGCAGGTGTTCCGGCGGGCGTACGTGACGTGCGTCGCTCCATGGTCTGGACCGCCCAGCGGGTCAGCGCGGGGATCGGCGCGACCGCCGCGAGGAACACCCCCGCGACCACCAGCCACCCCAGCGGACCGAGGCCGCCGACCGTCAGGGTGAACACGCTGGGGCCGACCATCTGGACCGTGGCCGTCGCGGCTTCGCTCACGCCCTGGTAGGCGCCCTTGGCGTCCTCGCGCATGAGCCGCACCGAAAGTCCCCAGCCCGCGGCGACGTAACCCAGCTCGCCCGCGACGTGCAGCAGGGCAGCCAGCACCACCGCGGTGACGGCTCCCGCGCCCGCGCCGCCGGAGGTCGTCGCGAGCAGCACGCAGCTCGCCGCGAGCGCCACGCCGGACGCCACCGCCGTGCGCGCGGCCCGCGCCGCCGTGTGGCCGAACCGCGCGAACGGCACCTGGAACACCGCGATGCCCGCCGAACCGAGTGCGACGACGATGCCGCCGAGCCCGAGCGGCAGGTGCGTCCAGCCCGACAGCCACAGCGGCAGCCCGGTCGACAGCATGGCCCAGCACAGGGAAAGCACCGCCGTGGCCGCGGCGACGCACAGGTACGGCCGGTCGCCCAGCACCAGCCGGATTCCCGGGCGCCGCGGCGGTTGCGCGGCCGGGGCGGGCACCAGCAGCGTCGTCCCGGCGAGGACGAGGAAGCTGACGGCGTTGACGGCGATCGCCAGGGTGTAGGCCCACCGGGCGTCGGCGGTGAGCACCAGCGCGCCCAGGCCCGCGCCGGCGGCGTACCCGACGTGCTGGGCCACCCGCTGCTGGGCCAGCACGCGCATCCGCTCGCCAGCACCGTCGACCAGCCCGGTGACGAGGGCCGTGCGGACCGCGGTGCCGCCGGTCGCCAGCGCGGTGAACGGCACGGTCACGGCCAGGAACGACCACGTGCCGTCCACCGCCAGGTAACCGGCCATCGCGGCGGCGCGCACCAGCGTGAGCGTGACCAGGACCGGCCGCGCGCCCACCCGGTCGGCGAGGGCGCCCAGCGGGACGGCGGCGGCCATGCCCGCAGCGCTCGCCACCGCCAGTCCCGCGCCCACGGTGACCGCGGGCAGTCCGGCGATGCGGGTCAGGTAGAGCGCCCAGATCGTGAACCACAGGCCGTCGCCGAGCGCGGACACGCCCCGGCCCCACAGCAGGCTGCGCAGTCCGTTCATACGACCACCCTTCACAAGTCCGTGAATGGTAAGCACAGCGACGGCAGGGCCGCAACGACCATTCAGCAAGCCGTGAAGCGTGTTAGGATCGCGCGCGGAAGGGAACGGTGATGGGCGGACTGGTCGATCCCGGCAACGCCGTCCAGGGCGCGATCGTCGAGCTGACCCGCGAACTGGCCGATCCGGTGCGGCTCACCGCCCTGCAGGTGCTGGCCGCCGAGGGGCCGCACACGATGGTGCAGCTGGCCGACGCGCTGGGCGTGTCCGCCCCGCGCCTGGGCAACCACCTGGCCCGGCTGCGCGCCGCGGGACTGGTGACCGTCGAGCACACCGGGCGTCACGCCCTGTACCGCGTCGGCCGCGACGACCTCCTGCCGGTGCTGACGGCACTCGCCCGCTACGCCGGCAACGACGCCATCACCCCGCCGGGCCGGACCGCGGCGGGCGCGGACATCGCGCACACGTGTTACGACCACGCGGCGGGACGGCTCGGCGTGGCGGTGTTCGCGATGCTCGTCGACCGCGGCGCCCTGCGGCCGCCCGATGGCTCGTCCTCCGACGTCGCCCTCGGCCGCGACCTCGCGGCGTTCACCGACCTCGGCGTCACACCGGAGGCGGTGGACCCCGGCAGGCGGCGGCTCGCCACCGCCTGCCTGGACCGGACCAATCGCGTCCCGCACCTCGGCGGCGTCCTCGGGAAGGAGGTCCTGGACGCCCTGCTCGCGGCCGGGGTCGTCGTGCGCGGCCCGGGAGACCGCGAGCTGCGGATCACGCCCCGCGGCCGGCGGCGGCTGGCCACCCTGCTGCCCGGCTTCACGCCGTCGTGAGCGCTCCGAGGTGGGCGGCGTAGAAGGCCGCCAGCTCGTCGACCGCCGGGCCCACGTACTGCTCGCGGTCGTAGAGGTCGACGTGGCTCGCGCCCTCGATCCAGTGCAGGCGCTTCGCTTCGCGCGCGAGGGCGAACGCGTCGGTCGTCATGTGGCGGGTGACCGCTTCGGTGCCCGCGATCATGAGCAGCGGGCGGGGTGCGATGAGACCGGCGAATCGGGCCGCGTCGAAGGCGACGATGCGGTCGATGCTGTCCCAGGTGAACACGCCCGTCGAGCGCGGGTGGCTCGCCCGCCCGGTGCGGTAGTACTCGAAGCCCTCGAACCCGTGCTGGCCGCCCGCGGCGCGGGCCTCCTCGGCGGTCGGCGGGAAGATCGGGAACGTCGTCATGGGCTCGCCGTGTGCCTCGGCGGTGCGGGCCGCGGCCGCGGCGTCGAGCATCGCCTGGACGACCGCGGGATCCTGGGTGCCGTCGGCGCCTTCGCGGAACATCCGGCCGACGTCAGCGGCGCTGACCGTCGCGACCGCCTTGATGCGGTGATCGGTCGCCGCGGCGGGCAGGACGTACCCGCCCGACGCGCAGATGCCGAGCGCGCCGATCCGCTCGGAGTCGGCTTCGGGGCGGGTGGTCAGGAAGGACACGGCGGCCTTCAGGTCCTCGACGCGCTGGGCGGGGTCTTCCCGGTCGCGTGGCAGGCCGCCGCTTTCGCCCTGGTAGGCGGCGTCGAAGGCGAGGGCGACGAAGCCGCGTTCGGCGAGCAGGCGGGCGTAGAGGCCGGCGGCCTGCTCCTTGACACCGCTCGCGGGGTGGCCGACGACGACCGCGGCGCGTGGCCGTCCGTCGAAGTCCGCCGGGAGGTGGAGGTGGCCGGAAACCGTGATGCCGGCGCTGGGGAAAGTGACGTTCTCAGGCATGACTCCAGGCTGGCCCCGGTCGCGCGATGCCGTAAGAGGCGGGTTTCTTCGGGGGAAGAATCCTGCCCACCCTCGCCCACGCCGTCCGGGGCACAATCGGCGTCATGGAACCGACGCGCGAACTCGGCGACTTCCTCAAGGCACGCCGGGCCCGGCTGAGCCCGCGCGACGTCGGCCTGCCCGAGCCGGGGACGCCCCGGCGCGTCGCCGGGCTGCGCCGCGAAGAGGTGGCGCAGCTCGCGGCCATCAGCGTCGACTACCTGACGCGGCTGGAGCAGGGCCGGGTGGCGGCGTCGGCGGCGGTGCTCGCGACGCTGGGCCGGGCACTGCGGCTCAGCGAGGACGAACAGTCCTATGTGCACCAGCTGGCGGGCAAGCCGTACCGCCGCCGTCGCCGCGCGGCGGAGAAGGTCCGCCCCGCGATGCGGCGCCTGCTGGACCAGCTGGCCGAGACCCCGGCGATGGTGCTGGGCCGGCGGATGGACATCGTGGCCTGGAACCCCGCCGCGGCGGCGTTGTTCACCGACTTCGCGCGGTATCCGCCGAACCGCCGCAACTACGTGTACCTGCTGTTCGCCGACCCGCAGGTGCGGGCGTTGCACGCGGAGTGGGAGGAGGCGGCCCGCACGGCGGTGGCGGCCCTGCACCTGGAGGCGGCCCGCGACCCGGACGCCCCGGAGCTGGCGGACCTGGTCGGCGAGCTGGCGGTGCGCCACCCGGAGTTCCGCACATGGTGGGCGGCCCACCACGTGACGTCGGCGAGCTACGGCGTCAAGCGCTACCGCCACCCGGTGGCCGGCGAGCTGACGCTGGACTGCGACGTCTGGGACAGCCCGGACGGCAGCGGCCAGCGGCTGATGGTGCTCACCGCCGAAGCAGGGTCGCCCGCCCACGAGGCGTTGCGGATCCTGACGTCGTGGACCGCCGAGGCCCTGCCGCGCGGCTGAGCCTCCCCATCAGCCGCGCCGGGACGCGGACAGGAACTCCCGGTTCAGGGCGGCAATGCTGGCGAACGGAATCCCCTTCGGACACGACGCCACGCACTCGCCGGTGTTGGTGCAGCCGCCGAAGCCCTCGGCGTCCATGGTCTCGACCATGTCCAGCACCCGCCGTGCCCGCTCGGGCCTGCCCTGCGGCAGCAGCGAAAGGTGCGTCACCTTGGCCGCGGTGAACAGCATCGCCGAGCCGTTGGGGCACGCCGCGACGCAGGCTCCGCAGCCGATGCACGTCGCGTTGTCGAACGCCAGGTCCGCGTCCGGCTTCGGCACCGGTGTCGCGTGGGCGTCCGGGGCGCTGCCCGTCGGCGCCGTCACGTAGCCGCCCGCCTGGACGATGCGGTCCAGCGCCGACCGGTCGACGACCAGGTCCTTGATCACCGGAAATCCCTTGGCTCGCCAGGGTTCCACGTCGATGACGTCGCCGTCGGCGAACGAGCGCAGGTGCAGCTGGCACGACGTCGTGCGCTCGGGCCCGTGCGCCTCGCCGTTGATCACCACGCCGCACGAGCCGCAGATGCCTTCGCGGCAGTCGTGGTCGAACGCCACCGGGTCCTCGCCTGCCGCGATCAGCTGCTGGTTCAGCACGTCCAGCAGTTCCAGAAAGGACATGTCGGGGCTGACGTCCTCGACCGGGTAGGACACCAGCCTGCCCTCGGCGGCCGGGCCGGGCTGGCGCCAGATGCGGACGGTGAGGTTCATGTGTAGCTCCGCTGGGTGGGATGGACGTGCTCGAAGACCAGCTGCTCGCGGTGCAGCACCGGCGGCGTGCCGTACTCCCACGCCGCCACGTGGGCGAAGTTCTCGTCGTCGCGTTGCGCTTCCCCGGACGGCGTCTGGTGTTCCTCGCGGAAGTGGCCGCCGCAGGATTCCTCGCGGACCAGTGCGTCGAGCAGCATCAGCTCGGCCAGTTCCAGGAAGTCCGCGACGCGGCCGGCCTTCTCCAGTTCCTGGTTCAGCTCCGCCGCGCCACCCGGGATGCGCACGTCCCGCCAGAACTCCGCACGCAGCGACGGGACGCGGTCCAGTGCCTTGCGCAGGCCTTCGCGCGTGCGGGACATTCCACAGTGGTCCCACATCAGCAGGCCCAGCTCACGGTGGAACGAGTCCACCGACCGCGTGCCACGCACGGCCAGCAGCCGCGTAATCCGTTGGCGTGCCTCGGTTTCCGCCTGCGCGACCGCGTCCGGGTCGACGTCGTCGAGCCGCGTGCTGCCCAAGTAGTCGTTCAGTGTGGCCGGGAGGACGAAGTAGCCGTCCGCGAGCCCCTGCATGAGCGCCGACGCGCCGAGGCGGTTGGCACCGTGGTCGGAGAAGTTCGCCTCGCCGATCACGAACAGCCCCGGGATCGTGCTCTGCAGGTCGTAGTCCACCCACAGCCCGCCCATCGTGTAGTGGATGGCCGGGTAGATCCGCATCGGCACCGCATACGGGTCCTCCGCGGTGATCCGCTGGTACATGTCGAAGAGGTTGCCGTACCGGGCTTCGATCGCCGGGCGGCCCAGCCGCCCGATCGCGTCGGCGAAGTCCAGGTAGACGCCGAGGCCGCCGGGGCCGACGCCGAAACCCGCGTCACAGACGTTCTTGGCCGCCCGCGACGCGATGTCGCGCGGGACGAGGTTGCCGAAGCTGGGATACAGCCGTTCGAGGTAGTAGTCGCGCTCCTCCTCGGGAATCTCCCCCGGCGGCCGCGGATCTCCCGCCCGCTTCGGGACCCAGATCCGGCCGTCGTTGCGCAGCGACTCGCTCATCAGCGTCAGCTTCGACTGGTGCTCCCCCGACCGCGGGATGCACGTCGGGTGGATCTGCGTGAAGCACGGGTTCGCGAAGTACGCGCCACGCTTGTGCGCACGCCAGATCGCGGTGGCGTTGGAGCCCTTGGCGTTGGTGGACAGGTAGAAGACGTTGCCGTAGCCGCCGGTGGCGAGCACGACGGCGTCCGCCAGGTGCGTGGTGATCTCCCCGGTGACCAGGTCACGCGCGACGATGCCGCGAGCCCGGCCGCCGGAGACGACCAGGTCGAGCATCTCGGTGCGGGCGTGCAGCTCGACGTTGCCCGCGTCGATCTGCCGCGACAGCGCCTGGTACGCGCCGATCAGCAGCTGCTGGCCGGTCTGGCCGCGCGCGTAGAACGTCCGCTGCACCTGCACCCCGCCGAAGGAGCGGGTGTCGAGCAGGCCGCCGTACTCGCGGGCGAACGGGACGCCCTGGGCCACGGCCTGGTCGATGATCTGCGCCGATACCTGCGCCAGGCGGTACACATTGGACTCCCGCGCGCGGAAGTCGCCGCCCTTGACCGTGTCGTGGAACAGCCGGTACACCGAATCGCCGTCGTTGCGGTAGTTCTTGGCGGCGTTGATTCCCCCTTGCGCGGCAACGGAATGCGCGCGCCGCGGCGAGTCCTGGAAGCAGAACTGCACGACGTGGTAGCCCTGCTCGGCGAGTGTCGCGCCGGCCGAGCCACCGGCCAGCCCGGTGCCCACCACGATGACGCGGTGCCGTCGCCGGTTGGCCGGGTTCACCAGCTTCGCCGCGAACTTCCGTTCGTCCCACCGGCTTTCCAGCGGGACATGGGGTGCCTTGGTGTCGGCGATCGCTTCGCCGACGACGTAGTCCGTCATCAGTGCACCAGTCCTGTCATGATCGCGACCGGGACGAGGGCGTAGCCGCCCGCGACCACGACCGCCGTCGTGCTGCCGAGGATCCTGATCGCCCGCTCCCGTCTCGCGGTGGCGACGCCCAGCGTGCGCGCGGCACTGGCGAAGCCGTGGTGGATGTGCAGGCCGAGCATGGCCAGCGCGGCCAGGTAGATCAGGTTGACCCACCAGACCTGGAAGTCCGCGACGAGGTTGTGGTACGGGTCACCGGGCACGAAGTCCCGGTGCACCGCGCCGACGGTGAAGTCGAGGATGTGCCAGACGACGAACAGCGCCAGCGCGGCCCCGCCCCACCGCATGGTGTGCACGGCGAAGCCGGCGCGCACCGGCCGCCGGTGGACGTAGCGGACCGGCCGCGCGCGCCGGTCCCGCCGGGTCAGCTGCACCGCCGCGGTGACGTGCAGCACCAGCGCGGCGAACAGGACCGCGCGCTGGATCCAGAGGAACCAGCCCTGGCCCAGGACGGGCGCGCCGATGGTGCGCAGCCAGTGGGCGTAGTGGTTGAGCTCGTCCGCGCCGAGGAAGGTCTTGAGGTTGCCGGCCATGTGCGCGAGCACGAAGGCGAGCAGGAGTGCCCCGCTCGCCGCCATGACGATCTTCTTGCCGATCGTCGAAGCCCAGAAGTGCCGGACGCGCCGCCGCGCCGCCAGATCGCTTGCCACCCGACCGACGGTAGGAGCCGCCCGCATCAGAGGTCAAAGACATGAAATCTCTGCACTCGATAGGCTGTGGCTATGCAGTTCCATCAGCTCGCGTACTTCGTCGCCGTCGCCGAAGAGCGCCACTTCACCCGGGCGGCCGAGCGGATGCGGGTCGCGCAGCCGTCGCTGTCCCAGCAGATCCGTGCGCTGGAACACGATCTGGGCGCCCCGCTGTTCCACCGCATCCGCGGCAACGTCTCCCTCACCGAGGCGGGCGAGACGCTGCTGCCGATCGCCCGGCGCATCCTCGCGGACACCGAAAGCGCGCAGCGCGCGATCCGCGAGCTGGACGAGCTGGACCGCGGCCGCGTCCGGCTGGGTGCACCGCCGAGCCTGTGCACCGGCCTGCTGCCGCCGATGCTCGCGGCGTTCCGCCGCCGCTATCCGGGAATCCAGCTGGAGCTGCACGAAAGCGGGTCACGGGACCTCCGGCAGCGGCTGTCGGAAGGCGCACTGGACCTGGCCCTGCTGGCCGGTGCCCGCACGACGCCCGACCCGGGACTGGCGGCGACGCCGTTGCTACTGGAGGAACTGGTGCTGATCGCCGCGGCCGGGACACCGGTCCCGGCCACCCGCCTCGCCATTGCAGACCTGGCCGAGGTCCCGCTGGTGATGTTCCGCCGCGGCTACGACGTCCGCGAGGCCACGGTGAACGCCTGCCGGGCCGCGGGCTTCGAGCCGTCGTTCGCGATCGAAGGCGGCGAGATGGACGCGGTCCTGGAGCTGGTCCACGCCGGTGTGGGAGCGGCGGTGGTCCCGAGCACGGTGGCGGGCCACCGGTTCGCCACGACCCGGTTCGCCCCGGAGACGGGCATGACCCGGGTGGTCCAGCTGGCCGTCCGCACGGACGTTGACCCGACCCGGGCGGTGCGTGCTCTCCGCGACGCGATCACCGAATCGGTGGTCGATCCGGCGCACCTGCCTGCCGGTGTCCGGTCTCTTGTGGACGGTTGACGCCCGGCTTCCCCGCGGGTGCAGGGAAGCCGGGTTCCGTCAGCTCCAGGGTGAGGCGACGAGCCAGCTGGTGTCCTGTGCCCACGACGTCGTCGCGTCCCAGGCGTTGCTCCCGCCGTTGCTCGCCACGTAACCCGTGAAGTTGTAGTGGCGGATGTACTTCCCGGGGTAGTTGACCGACTGGAACGACTTCCCGGTGCCACTGTTGCCCGCGGCGGGGCAGAACGTCGCGTCCTGGGCGAAGGCACTGCCGCCGTCGTCGGCGTTCAGGTGGAGCTGGAACGCGTAGTGGCGCAGGAACCGGCCCGGCTGGTCGGCCGACTCGAAGGTCAGGCAGGAGGAGTTGGCCAGGCCCGCCCGCACGATCCAGGTCGCGTCCGCCTTGAGGGCGGCCGAGCTGGTGGAGTCGACGGCGGAGATGACGACTTTGTCGTCGGTGTCGTTGTGGCGCAGGTAGTCGGACGTGCAGCACGCCGTCGTCGCCTGGAGGGAGACCTTGGCACCGGGGGTGAGCGTTCCGGCGCCGGCCGGGGCGCTGCTGTAGCCTACCGCGGTGATGTTGGCCTGGACCGCGTTCTCGGTGGCGTCCGAGGGATAGCCCGCGGTCATCACGCCTTCGTAGAAGGTGCCGCGTCCGCCGACACTGTTGTCACCGCCGATGCCGAGGATGATCGCACCCTGCTTCTTCATCGGGTTGTAGCCGGCGACGTTCGGACGCACGCCACTGTAGTAAGTGGACAGACCACCCGACTGCGCGTTGGCGCCGCGGATGGCCCACTGGTTCGGGCCACCCTTGACGATCGCGGTCTGGAACCGGTTGGTGACCGTGGGGTCGCCCGCGTTGAAGTGCTGGTTCACGCCGGAGAACAGGCCGTTCTCCAGATCGGCCATGATCCACGGGCCGGCGCCGCTGCCGTAGCCCCAGCCCTTGTTGTTGCCGAAGTAGATGGCCTCCATGGTGCCGTTGCCGTCGTCGTTGCCGCTCGTCTCGGCGTTGCCGTAGTCGAAGCAGCAGCCGCCGTTGTAGTTGGTGCCGTCGAAGATCGCGTACATCCCCTCCGGCTGGTCACCGGTCGCGATGCCGTTGGTGTGGTTGTTGCGGTAGCCGGTGCCGGGTGCCACGGCGACGCCGTACGCCTTGTGGCCGCCGACCGTGACCGGTGCCTCGAAGGCGTTGGCGAGGTTGTCGTTCCCGCCCGCGGCCGGGCCGGGCCAGTAGCCCTTGAGCGCCTGGGTGAGATGGTTGCCCTTGCCGGACTCGTCGTAGATGACCGAGATGACGCAACTGGTGTTGGCACAGAAGGAATCCTGCGCGGCAGCGTCGGCGTACCCGCCGGCGGTCAGCACGCCGATGTCCTTGGTCGCGTTGTCGGACGCGCGCCGCACCTGGTACAGCGGGCCGTTGTAGGCCGCGTACAGGGCACGGGTGGTGCTGTGCGCGGCAACGCACGGTGTGCCGCCCGCGGCGTAGATGTCGCACGGTCCCTGTGCGGCGGCCTGCGAGGTGGTGGCCGTCGCCGCAAGCAGGCCCGCGGCGAGACTGGTGGTGGTACCGGCCGCCAGGAGGGCGCGGCGGATCCACGGTCGACGGGTCATCGATTCTCCTTCACACGGTGGGGAAACGCGGCACCGGACGTCCGGCGCGCGGTCAGTTCCAGGGGGCCGCGGCGAGCCAGGAGGTGTCCTCACGCCACAGCGAGGTGGTGTCCCAGGCGTTGGTGCCGCCGTTGCTCGCGATATAGGCGGTGGAGGCGTAGTGGCGGAGGTACTTGGCCGGGAAGTTGAACGACGGGAACGAATACCCCGTGCCGCTGTTGCCGGGCTTCGGGCAGAAAGTGGCGTCGGCGGCGAACTGCGCGGTCGTGTCCTTGGGCTGCAGGTGCAGCTGGAAGGCGTAGTGCCGCAGATAGCTGCCCGCCGCGTCGGCCGACTCGAAGGAGACGCAGCTGCCGTCGGCCAGCCCGGGCCGCACGATCCAGGTGGCGGCGGCTTTGTCGGCCGGCGCACTGCCGGTGGTCACCGGCGCGATCACGACCTTGTCGTCGCCGGCGTCGTGCCGCAGGTATTCGCCGGTGCAGCAGGAAGTGGTGGCCTGCAGCGAAATCTTCGCCCCCGGCGTGAACGGGCTGGTGCCGGTCGCGTACCCGGCCGCCGCGATGTCGGCCTGGACCGCGGCGTCGGTGGCGTCGGAGGGATACCCCTTGACCATGGCGCCCTCGTAGAAGGTGCCCGCGCTGGCGTTCCGGTTGGTCTGGCAGCAGTCGCCGCCGCTGCCGAGGATGATCGCGCCCTGCTTGTGCATCGGGTTGTAGCCGCTGGGCAGCGCGCCGCCGTAGAACTTGGTCAGGCTGCCGGACTGGGCGTTGGCGCCCTGCAGCGCCATCTGCGTGGTGCCGTTGTTCTTC
Source organism: Amycolatopsis melonis (assembly GCF_040064235.1). Taxonomy (NCBI): domain Bacteria; kingdom Bacillati; phylum Actinomycetota; class Actinomycetes; order Pseudonocardiales; family Pseudonocardiaceae; genus Amycolatopsis; species Amycolatopsis melonis. Next base: position 64,285 of record NZ_JBDZYD010000004.1, on the reverse strand, counting down.
AGCATCGCGGTGACGAACCGGCTGGTCTGGGCGACCTGGCCGGGGTTCCACGTCTTGCTGCCGCCGGAGAACAGGCCGTTCTCCAGGTCCGCCTGCACCCACGGCCCGGTGCCGCTGCAGCCGCCGAACCAGCATTCGGTACCGAAGTTGATCGCGTCCATGGCACCGTTGCCGTCCGCGCGGTGGTCGGTTTCGGTGTTGCCGTAGTCGAAACAGCAGCCGTTGTTGACGTGCGTCCCGCTGGTGACCAGGTATTCGCCTTCGGGCGAACTGCCGGTCGGCACACCGGACCCGGCGGCGAAGTAGCTGTTGCCGGGATTGATGTACAAGGCGTACGCCTTGCGCCCGCCGACGGTCAGGGCCTCGGTGGTGGCGACGGCCGCGGTGTCCGCGCCGCCGGTGCCCCCGGGGCCCTGGTAGACCAGGGTGTTGGCGCTGGTGCCGGTCTGGTCGTAGAGGCGGGTGATGGTGCAGGTGGTGCCCGCGCAGAAGGCGTCCTGCGCGGCGGCGTCGGCGACACCGCCGGTGGACAGGAGCCCGATGTCCTTGGTCGCGTTGTCCGAGGCCCGCTGCACCTGGTAGAGGGAGCCGTTGTAGGAAGCGAACAAGGCCCGGGTGGTGCTGTGCGCGGCAACGCACGGCGTACCGCCGGCGGCGTAGATGTCGCACGGTCTTTGCTCGGCGGCCTGGGAAGTTCCAGTGGAGACGGGCAAAACGAGCGCCGCGACAGCTACGGAGACGGTCACTCCATGACACAGTCGGCGGAACACGGGCAGCGCGGACATCTTGAACTCCCTTGTTCAATGTTAGCGCTAACAGTTCAGGCGGCGGGCGGATCCCGGTCGAAGTCAGGATGGGAGTCACCACTATCGACGACGACCGGGGGCACGTCAAGACGTCAGGTGGGTGTGGCGGTATATGTCCCTTTTGGACGGATTCGGTGCCGGACGCCGGGATGGTCTGCCGGCGGCGGGCAGGTCACCGGCCACCACCTGCACTCGATAAGCGCCGACGTTTTTGATTGATAATGCGCCGAATCGTGCCCGTAACGTTACTCCATCTGTTTTAACGAACGCGGTCCTTTCTCGACTCAATGAGGACACGGCAGCTTTCTTCCGCCGAGGAGGACCTCATGGGCACAAATCACGTGACCGAGCAACGCATCGCGCTCGTCCTCAATGGCGGAGTGAGCCTGGCGGTATGGATGGCCGGCGTGGTCTACGAGATCGACCTCTTGCGACGGTCCTCGCAGGCGGCGCCCAACGGACAGCCGCCGTGCATCCTTGCGGACCCGGACGCCGCCGTCATGCGGAGCTGGCGCCGGCTGTGTTCCGCCGGTACCGGCCAGGCTCGCCGCGTTGTGGTCGACGTCATCGCCGGGACCAGCGCAGGCGGTCTCAACGGCACGCTGCTGGCGACGGCGATAGCCCGGGGAAACACCTTGAACCCGACCCGGGACAACCGGCCATGGCTCAGCAGGATGTGGATCGAACAGGCTGCGCTGACGGCGAGAAAATTGCTCTCGAAGGGCACCGGTCCCGCTTCCCTGCTCAGCGGTCCGTACTTCAGCGAAACCATCGAGAAGGCACTGGAAGGACTCGCCGACTGTGACAGCGGCACGCCGGTTTCACTGTTCGTGACCGCCACCGCGGTCGACCCGAGTAACCAGACCTATGTCGACGGATACGGTGGAGAATTCACCGTTCCCGATCACCGCCGGATCTACCGGTTCGAGCGAAGCAAGGAACGGCTCGCCTACCACGCGCCCGAAGAATGGAACGCCGCCGAGGCGGGTGCTTGTTTCAGCGAGGTCGAAACCGACCACTTCTGCGAACGGCAGTCGCGCACCCTCGGGCTCGCGGCCCGCGGGTCGGCCTCGTTCCCGGTGGCGTTTCCGGCAGTGCAGGAAAACCTGGAGCTCAACGGGACCCACCGCATCGTCCCGCAGGAACCGGCCGGCCGCAGCTGGCTCATCGACGGGGGCATTCTCGACAACGCACCCTTCGGGCCGGTCCTGGACGCCATCGCGCGACGCCCGCTCACCGGGGACACCCGGCGGACCCTGGTCTACGTCGTGCCGTCGAACGGCCGGGACGCGCCCGGCGCGGACATCGCCGCGGACGGGCCGAGCTGGCAGCAGATCGCCGTCGCCGGAGTGTCCTTCCCGCGCGAGGTCGACTTCAGGGCGGACATCGAACAGCTGGAAACCCTGATGCGCGAAGGCGAGGCCGTGTGGGCGGACGCCGACCAGCTCTTCACCCGGCTGCTGGCCTCGCCGGCACAGCGCGACCAGCACGTTTCCGCCGCCACCAACCTCGTCTCGACGTACCGCACCGCGCGAGCGGCAGGCGGGATCCGGGAAGCCCGGCTGATCGCCAAGACGCGGCAGAGCACCTCCGAAGTGCCCAGTGCCCCCACGTCCCTCAGTGCGCATCCGACGTTGTCCGCCGACGACGTGGCCGCCGTCCTCGGCACCAGCCCCGGCTGGCTGCCTCCGGAGAACGCGGCGCTCACCGACTTCACCGTCGGCAGCCCATGGCAGTGGGGTTTCTCGACCGCACACAACTCGGTCAGGCTGATGCTGCAACACCTGCGCAACCAGCTTGCCGGCACCCCGGGCGACGAACGCCTCACCACCGCGATCACCGAGGTCGACCGGAGCCTGCGACGGATCGTCGCGGTCCGCGAGGCTTTCGAGAAGCTCATCATCGGCTTGGACAGCGAAGTAGCCGACGACGACACGCTTCTCGCGCAGCACGTGTCCGGCGCGATGGCCGGAATTCACACTTCCGAGGTGCTGTCCACCCTGGTCGGGGACGCCGTCGAAGCGTTCACCGCGGTGCCGGGGCTGGTCACCGGCCCAGGTCCCCGGCAGCAGGCACTGCTCCGGACGCTCCTGGCCGTCGAGGTGATCGGCAAGGCGCTGCACGCCCGGTTGCCCCAGCAGCGGCACGCTGCTTTCGACCTGCTCCGGCTGGGCCCCGACACCCAGGCGCCGGCGCTCGAAGGCGCCTACAGCGCGATGGCGGTCGCACTCGGCGGCGGCAAGCTCTACGGCACCCAAGCCGGTCACTTCGGGGCGTTCGGCCGGGTCAAGTGGCGCCGGTGGGACTGGATGTGGGGCAGGCTGGACGCGGCAGCGCAGCTCGGCCGGGCCATCGGCAGCGACCAGGGCATGACCGAAGCCCAGATCGAGTCCTGGATCGCGAACATGCAGCACCGGATCCTCCGCAGCGAAGGCCGGTCGGCGCGCCAGGTGGAGGCCGGGCTCACGAGGGTGGCGCAGCTCAACCTCCCGAACGTGCTCAACGCGATGCGCAGCAGGTCGAGCCGGGACAGCCTCAGGCTCCTCGGTGACCGGGCACTGCGCCTCCTCACGAACGGGCACAGCGGGGGCCTGGCCACCGTCGCGCTCTGGCTCGCCTGCCTGACCCAGCGCCACGACATGACGAACCTCTCGACGTACCAGAGGGTCGCGCGCTGGTTCACCCATCCCCTCCGTGCCGCCGCCTGGTACTGGCTTGCCCAGGCGGAGGTCCCCGAACCCGCGACGCCGTGGCTCCTCCGCCGGTGGCTGTACTGGGTGGGCTTCACCGTGCTGCTCGCGTCTGCCGCGCTCCTCGGCTGGCAGTTCAGGGACCGGCCGGTCGCGATGGGCCTGCTGACGCTCGCCGCCGTCCTGCTGGGGCTCGTCAGCGGTGCCCTCGTGCTCCTGGCCTGGCTCGGCCGACGACGTCGCAAGCTCGGCGGTTTCCTCCCCGGAGGCTGATCATCTGGCCTACGCCGCTGCGGGCGCAGCGCTCAGGCGGACTTCGCCTCGTGGATGATCGCGGCCGCGACGTGTCAGCGCAACTCCCGGCCCAGGGCGATTCCCGCGGCCCGGCCCGAGAAAATGCAGCCGCCGAGGAAGGTTCCCTCCAGTGCGTTGTAGCCGTGGACGCCGCCGCCGCCGAAGCCGGCTACTTCGCCTGCCGCGTACAGGCCGGGGAACGGGGTGCCGTCGGGGCGCATCACCTGGCTGTCCAGGTTCGTCTGGACGCCGCCGAGGGTTTTGCGGGTCAGGATGTTGAGCCGGACCGCGATCAGCGGGCCGTGTGCCGGGTCGAGGATGCGGTGCGGCTTCGCGACCCGGGCCAGCTTGTCGGCGACGGCGCGGCGGGCGTTCGCGATGGCCATGAGCTGCAGGTCCTTCGAGAACGCGTTGCCGAGTTCGCGGTCGCGGGCGACGATCTGCCGCTCGATCTCGGCCGGCTCGACCTGCGCGCCGCCGCGGGCGAGCTTGTTCATGCCGGCGACGAGTTCGTCGAGCGTGTCGGCGACGACGAAGTCCTCCCCGTGTTCCTTGAAGGCCTCGACCGGGCCCGGTGCGCCCTTCGCGATGCGGCTCCGCAGCATCAGCTTGACGTCCTTGCCGGTGACGTCCGGGTTCTGCTCCGAACCCGACAGCGCGAACTCCCGCTCGATGATCGACTGTGTCAGGACGAACCAGGAGTAGTCGTAGCCGGTCGAGAGGATCGCCTTCAGGGCGGCGTTCGTGTCGAATCCCGGGAAATTGGGCGGTGGCAACCGTTTCCCGGTCGCGTCGAACCACAGCGACGACGGGCCGGGGATGATCCGGATGGCGTGGTCGGGCCAGATCGGGTCCCAGTTGTGCAGCCCCTCGGGGTAGTGCCACATCCGGTCGCGGTTGACGATCGCGCCGCCCGCCTGCTCGGTGATCGCGATCATCCGGCCGTCGACGTGCGCGGGGACGCCCGCGATCATCGTCTCCGGTGCCGGGCCGAGCCGGTCGGCGGGCCAGTTCTGCCGGATCAGGTCGAAGTTGTGGCCGATCCCGCCGGTGGTGACGACGACGGCCTTCGCCCGGAACTCGAAGGTGCCCACCGGCGTCCGGGAAGACGCCTTGCCCCGCGGCAGGTCGGTGGGCTCCAACACGGTGCCGCGGACGCCCGTCACGGCGTCCTTTTCGACGATCAGCTCGTCGACCTGGTGCCGGAAGGCGAACCGCACCAGCCCGCGCCGTTCGCCGTCGAGCACCGGGTCACGGAAGATGCGCACGACCTCCGGCCCGGTGCCCCAGGTCAGGTGGAAGCGGGGCACCGAGTTGCCGTGCCCGTCGGCGCGCCCGCCGCCGCGCTCGGCCCAGCCGACGACCGGGGTGAACCGCAGCCCCAGGTCGTGCAGATAGGCGCGCTTCTCCGTCGCGGCGAACCGGACGTAGGCCTCGGCCCACTGCCGCGCCCACTTGTCCTCCTCGTCCCGGTCGAAGCCGGCCGAGCCCAGCCAGTCCTGCCGGGCCAGCTCGTAGGAGTCCTTGATCCCGGTGCGGCGCTGCTCCGGGCTGTCGACGAGGAAGATCCCGCCCAGCGACCAGAACGCCTGGCCACCCAGGTTGTTCCGGTTCTCCTGGTCGAGGACGAGCACCCCGCGGCCCGCCTTGACCAGCTCGTGGGTGGCGACCAGGCCGGCGAGGCCCGCTCCGACGACGATGACGTCCGGTTCGGTGTCCATCACTGATGCGTGTCCTTCGTGCTGTAGGCGCTGACGACGTGGACGAAGAGGTCGGTGCGCTGCCGCCACACCTCGGGATTGCCGGGTTCCAGCGCGCACTGGGCGGCGGTGCCGTCGTGCACGGCCACGAGCGCGCGGCCGAGCGCGCCGGGATCGGGGACGACACGGCCGAGGCGGGCGAGGACCCCGAGCAGCGGCGGCACCATGGCGGCGACAATCGCCTCTTCCCGCGCCGCGATGACCCGGCGCAATTCGGGATGACGCAGGGCGTGCAGCGTGAACTCGGCGCTCACCCGATACCAGCGCTCGTCGACGGGCAGGGCGCCGGCCAGCCGCGCCACCACCGTGCCGACGGGCTCGTCGGCCCGCACGACCGCCTCGGCGATCTCCCGCATCCGGGCGAGCTGCGCCTGGGAACGCTGCTCCCACATCTCGAGGAACAACTCGTCCAGCGACGCGAAGTTCGAATAGAACGCACCGCGCGTGTACCCGGCCCGCTCGCACACCTGCTCGACGGTCGACCGGCCGAAGCCCTCCTCGGCGAAGACCTCCAGCGCGGCGTCGAGCAGCCGGGTTCGGGTCTCCGCTCGCCGCTTCGTCACTCGCCGGGCCGGCGCGCCCTGCTGCGTCGCCATCGGCACCACTCCTTCCGATACGATCTTGTATCGGATACGTTCGTGTATGCAACCCGGCGCAGCGTGCCGTCCGTCACGAGACCCGCGGCAGCCGGGCGAGATAGAGGTCCCTGGCGACCAGGCTGACCGCCAGGTGATCGGCGAGCGGGTCGAAGAAGGCGGTGCGGTACTGGGCGTCGGTCACCGTCGACGCGGCGAAGTACAGCCCGGAGAACGCGGCGATGAACAGCGAGACGTGCAGCAGCTCCTGCGGGATCGGCAGCTGGATGCCGAACAGGGTGCCGCCGGCGGGGTCGCGGCCGATCCAGGCCTTGATCACCGAGTGCTGGACCGCGATGATCCCGAAGACCACGAAGAAGACGAACATCACGGTGGCGAGCACGAACGTCTGCAGCACCTGGGTCAGCACCAGGACGAGGGTCATGTTCGCCCGCTCCAGCTTCGTGAGCGGGGGCCGTCCGGCGGGGACGCCGTCCGCGAGGAACGGTGCCAGCGGGGTTTCGCGCAGCTTGTCGAGGCCGACCGGGACGGTGGGCGACTGGGTCAGCCGCGTGACTTCGGCCTTGAGCATCGCGAGCAGGAACACCACGGCGACCACGGCGAAGAGCCCGGCGACCACCCACATCCGCTGCCGCGGCAGCGCGGCGCCGACCTGCCAGATCTCGGTGGTGAAGAACCCGAAGACGGTGAACAGCAGCAGGAGGGGCAGGACCCGGCTGGTCAGCTCGCCCAGCAGGCGGATCTGGCGGAACGCGGCCCGCAGCGCCCAGCCGACGATCGAGCCCACCCCGACGAACGCGGCCGCGAAGAACCCGGCCAGGATCGCGAGCTGGGCGCCGAAGCCGAGCAGGATCGACTCGCCGTCGACCACCCCGTCGACGATCGGCACGACGACCACGAACACGGCCGCCACGACCGCCGCCGTCCCGGTTCCGCCGCGGTCGACCAGCTTGCGCCGTACCCAGCGCGCGGTGAGCCAGGAGCCGAGGCCCGGCACGACGACCAGGCCCAGCAGCAGGCCGCCGTATCCCAGCGCGAAGAGGTCGTTGTCCATCAGCCGGTCGAAGTCGGCGTCCGTTTCACCGTCCACTGCGGACAGCACGGCGGTCAGCAGCTGCCAGGCCGCGGCGAACACGACCGCCGGGGCGGTGCGGACCAGGAGCCGGGCGGGACGGCCGCGCACGACGGCAGGCAGCCCGCGCCGCCGGAACCACTGTTCGACGGCTTCGATCTCGCGTTCGCCGGTCATCTCCACCCTCCCGCCGATCCGGCCGACGCCGCGATCACGGCGATCCTAGCGACGCCACGACGTCCGCCGGCCGCGTGCCCGCCGGTGTCTCGCCGGCAAGACACCGGCGAATCCTCGACCGGCGCGATCTCCCCCGCCTAGGGTTCGCCAGGAGGCATCTTCGCCGGTGCGGCAAGGGAGGACGACGAGTGCCGGAACCGGAAGCGGTCATCAGGGCCTTGTTCGCGGACGTCCTGGGCGTCTCCGACGTCGGGCCCGGCACGCACCTTCTCGAAGCCGGCGGTGATCTCGCGGCGGCGACCCGGCTGGCCGGCCGGATCCGGGCCGAACTCGGGGTGGCGCTGCCCCTGCGGGAGTTCCTCAAGGAGCCGACACCGGAAGGGGTCGCCGCCCGGTTCGGGGTCCCGCGTCGGTCCAGCGGACCGGTGGCTCCCCCGCTGCCTGCCGCGGACGCGGCGATCCACGCCGAGATCACCGACCGGCTCCGGCGGATCACCCCGACGTTCTCCGCGGACTCCACCGCCGAGCCGGTCCTCCTCACCGGGGCGACCGGCTTCGTCGGCGCGTTCGTCCTGGCCCACCTGCTCGCCCGCGGCCGCACCGTCACGGCTCTGGTCCGGGGTGGCGAACCACGGCGCGGCGAACTCGTCCGGCACCTGGAGAACCTCGGCCTGTGGCAGGACGGGTACGCCGCCCGGCTGACCGTCGTGGACGGCGACCTCGCCGCGCCTGCCCTCGGCCTCGACCGCGCCACCCACGACGAGCTGGCCGGGACCATCGGCCGGATCATCCACTGTGCCGCGTGGGTGAACCACGTCCTGCCCTATCCCCTGCTCGCAGCCGCGAACGCCCACAGTGCCGCGTCGATCCTCGAACTCGCCGTGACCCGCCGCCGCAAACCGGTCACCTACGTCTCCACCCGCGGCGTGCTCACGCCGGAGAACTACCCGCCGGAAGCCGAGATCGCCGCCGGTCCCGTGGTGGCCCTCCCCCCGGAAGCCGACGGCTACGGCCGGTCGAAGGCCGTCGCCGAGGCCTACTTCGCGCGCGCCGCCGAACTCGGCGCCGCGGTCACGGTCGTGCGGATCCCCGGCGTCTTCGGCGACCGCGACCGGCACCAGATCCAGCCCGGCGACGCCTGGTGGAGCTGGACCAAGGCCACCGTCCTCACCGGACGCTACCCGAGCAGCTACGACCTGCCCGGCAACGAACTGACCCAGGCGGTGCCCGCCGACGTGATCGCGCACGTCATCGTCGATCTCGCCCGGCCTTCCGGCGAGCCGGGATGCCGTTTCGTCAACGCCGTCCCGAACCGGGTGTGCAGCACCCGCGACTTCGTCGCCGGCCTGCGCGAGGCGGGTCTCGCGGTCGAGCCGATGGACGACCGCGAGTGGCACCTGGCGGTGGGCCGTCTCGACGTCGACGACGTGTGGGTCGCCGCCGTCGCGGGCCAGGTCGCGACGCAGCCGGGGATCGACCTCCCGCAGCGGCTCCCCCGGTTCTCCGCCGACGACGATCCGGCGGTGTCCCGGGCCGTCGACGCGGCGGCGATCTCGACGCCCCAGGACCTGGCCGGATACGTCCGGACACTGGCGGGCAGCTGAAGGCCGAACTCGCGGCGCGTGGCCTGCCGCGGCTTGTCGTGAGTGGTAATTGGCGTTCTATTGAGGGGTAAGTCAAAGGTGGCGTGACGGCGTGGTCCTCGCTCGCAGCCGCACCCCAAGTGTCCACAAGGGACAATTACGAGCAGCCGAATGTCCAATTCTTGCCCATGTGTCCGGTTAGCGCCGAGGTCGTGAGTGGCAATTAGGGTTCTAACCCCTCATTGCCACTCACGACGACCGCCCGCCGTTGTGGCAAGTTCTCAAAATGGGCATTTATTTGGGGCTTTTGG
>NZ_JBDZYD010000004.1:0-54986 GCF_040064235.1 Amycolatopsis melonis | reverse complement strand
GCCGTTGGGGCGGGTCGCGCGGGGTTGGGTGGTTGGCATGGCTGGGACAACCCCCCCCCGCCCCCCCCCCCACGACCGCGCGAAGTTGTGCAAAGTTCTCAAAGTGGACATTTATGTCGGACTTTGCGTCCTGCGTGGACAGTCGAGAAGATGCTTCACGCTCCCGGTCTGTCGCCAACTCGCCACGACGCGTTTGCCTTGCCCCTCAATAACCCGAATTACCACTCACGACACCTGCGGGTTGCACCCGGGCGGGCTGAAAGGGACTTTCGTCTCGTCTGGTGCGACGAAAGGGACTTTCGTCGCGTCAGACGCCAGGAAAGTCCCTTTCAGCCCGCGCCGATCGGTGGATCCAGGTCAGATGAGACGCGGGCATGCCGGCGGCAGCGGGGTCACCGGAACTCCAGGCCGGTGAACTCCCGGGCGTCACGCCACTGCTGCAGCACCCGGAAGAACGTCATCACGTCGGCCGTCACGTAGTCCTGGAACAGGGAGAACGCGCCGAGCCCGCCTGCCTCGTTGTTGATGTAGCCGGGTGTGCAGTCGGCGGTCAGGAACGCCGCCCAGTCCTCGTCGACCTCCACGTTCTGCATCCAGTCGTCCTCGGCCTGCCGCGTGACCTCGACGACGCCGGCGCCTTCGTCGAGGGCGTGCGCGATGACCGTCGCGACGGTGCGGGCGGACTCCATCAGGATGTGCGTGACGTTCGAAAACCGCATCGCGCCCGTGGCCGGCTGGACGAGGAACGCGTTCGGGAACCCGTGCACGTGGATGCTGTGCATGGTGCGCATGCCGTCGGCCCAGTACTCCGAGAGCCGCGCGCCGTCGCGGCCGACCGCGTCGAACCCGACCCGGCGGGTCGGCGCGGTGTTGACCTCGAACCCGGACGCGAAAATAATGCAGTCCACTTCGTACTCGACGCCGTCGACGACGACGCCCCGCTCGGTGATCCGCTCCGGGCCCTTGCCGTCCGTGTCGACCAGGTGCACCGTCGGCACGTTGAAGGCGTCCAGGAACTCGTCGTTGAACGCCATCCGCTTGCACGAGACGTGGTACCAGGGCTTGAGCAGCTCCGCGGTCTGCGGGTCCTTCACCGTCGCGTCCACCCTGGCGTGGATTTCGTGCATCTTCTTGAGGTCGGCGAACAGCCAGCCCTTGACCCCCTCGGGGGCGTCGGGGTCCGTGCTCGGTCCCTGGCCTCCGGAGTTGCGCCACATCCGGGCCATCGCCGTGAAGCCGTCGTCGATCAGGCACTCCTCCGGCGGTTCGGCCGCGGTCATGGTGTCCGCGTAGTTCTCCAGCCAGCGTTGCTGCCACCCGGGCGTGGCGATCCGGGCGAACCAGTCCGGGTCGACCGGGCGGTTGTTGCGGACGTCGACCACGCTCGGGGTGCGCTGGAAGACGAACAGCTCCTGGCACGCGGCCGCCAGTTCCGGCACGGCCTGCACCGCGGTGGCGGCGCTGCCGATGATCGCCACCCGCTTGTCACGCAGGTTGTCCAGCGGCCCGCCGTCGGGATCGCCGGTGTAGGCGTAGTCCCACCGGCTCGTGTGGAACATGTGCCCGGCGAACTTCTCGACCCCGGGGACGCCCGGCAGCTTCGGCACCGACAGGTGGCCGAGCCCGTAGCTGACGAACTGCGCGGTGAACTCGTCACCGCGGTCGGTCCGCACCGTCCACAGCCGCGCCGTCTCGTCCCACACCAGGTCGGTGACCCGGGTGTGGAAGAGCCCCTTGTCGTACATGTCGTACTGCTTCGCGATCCGCTGGCAGTGCTCGAGGATCTCCGGGCCGGACGGGTACCACTCGGTGGGCATGTACCCGGTCTCCTCCAGCAACGGCAGGTAGAGCAGGGACGCGACGTCGCACCGGACCCCCGGATACCGGTTCCAGTACCAGGTCCCGCCGACGTCCCCGCCGCTCTCGACCACCCGGACGTCGGTGACCCCGGCCTCCTTCAGGTACGCGGTGGTCATCAGCCCGGCGAACCCCGCGCCGATCACCGCGACCGTGACGTGGTCGCGGACCGGCTCGCGCTCGACCCGTTCGGTGAACGGGTCCTCGGTCAGATGCGTGTGCTCTTCGCTGAGCAGCACGTACTGCGCGGCGCCGTCCGGCCGGGTCCGCTTGGTCCGCTCGGCGGCGTACTTCTCCAGGATCTTCGGGACATCGGGCTGGAACATCAGTGCGTCTCCTCGGACTGGGCTTTGTGCGGGTCAGCGGTCCCGCCGGTCATGTCGCCGAGCGCCACCACGATCTTCCGTGGCCCGGTGAACGGGCTGCGCGAGTGCGCGACCAGCATGTTGTCGATGATCAGGACGTCGCCCTCCTGCCAGGTGAACGCGACCGACTCGCGGTCCATCAGCTCCCTGACCTCGGTCACCACGGCGTCGTCGATGACGCCGCCGTCACCCCAGAAGACGTTGCGGGGCATGCCGTCCTCACCGCAGATCTCGGCCAGCGACGCGCGGGTCTCCGCGTCCAGCGCCGACGGGTGGTGCAGTGCCAGCTGGTTGAAGAACACCCGCTCGCCGGTCACCGGGTGGTGCAGGACCGCGTCGGCCTGACGCGAGGTCCGCAGGCCGCCACCCGGCGTCCATTCGAAGCTCGTGCCCTCCTCGGCGCACTTGCGCTCGACCTCGGCCGGGTCGTCGGTGCCGTAGAACCGCGACCAGCTGACGTCGACGCCCTCGATGAACGTGCGGACGTAGCGGAGTTTCCGTGCGGCGAACTCCTCGGCCAGCTCCGGCCGCATCCGGTCCAGGACCGTCCGGCAGTCGACGATCGGCGTCTGGCCCCCGGTCAGCGGCGCGACGACACAGGAGAAGAACTGGCGCATCGGCCACTGCGGCAGGTGGGAACTCTCGTTGTGGAACAGGATCGAGAGGTCTTCCGGGTACGGGGTCGACTGGTAGACGCGCTCCGATTCGCCCTCCCGCGGGAGGTCCCCGTACTCCCGGAAGAGGGTGCTGCACAACGCCGACGCGGCCTGCTCGAACTTCTCCACCGAGCCGCCGTGGAACCCACGCAGCAGCACCGCGCCGTGCCGCAGCAGCCGGGCGTCGATCTCGTCGCGGTTCGCGCGCAGCCAGCCGGGCAGGTCGACGCCGGGCCCGGACGGCGTGAGGACGGCGGGCGTCGACGGCGACTCCGGCAGGAAGCCGAAGGTCACCGCGTCTCCGGCGGCAGCGGGCACCGACCGCCGGGTGGCGCCCAGGAGGGGGCGGGGCCCCGGCGAAGTGACTGCGTTCATGTGGTTGGTCCTCGTTTCCTTTGCGGTGGAAGCGTTTGTCCCCGGTGTCATCGGATCATCTCGGCGAGTTGGGCCACCGCGGGCGCGCGCAGGATGCCGTGGTGGGTTGCCGTCACCGACGCGACGGCGAGGCCGGGGCCGACCACCGATTTCCAGTCCTCTGTGGAATCTGTCTCCGCACGTACCAGCAACACGGGGAAGTCCGGTCGGTCCACTGTGGAGTGTTGCTGGGCGAAGAAGCGGTCCAAAGTGGTCACGTTGGCCGCGAAGACGTCCAGCAGGTTCTGCAGCTCCGGCTCACCGGAGCCGGGAGCCAGCAGCCCGGCGTTGTGCATGGCCTTGAGCAGGTCCTGCCTGCCGGCGGGCAGCTCCATGTCGTGATGGACGGCGAAGCGGTGGACCGGGTCGTCGCCGGGCAGCGGCGCCAGGCCGCCGTCGACGATGACCAGCCGGGTCACCTCGCGCCCGGACCGGCGCAGTGCCCCGGCCGTGGCGTAGGCGATGATCCCGCCGGAGCCCCAGCCGACGAGCACCGGGGCGGCGTCGCCCGCGGCCGCGATGGCCGCCGCGTTCTCCTCCGCCATGGCAGTGAGGTCCTGCGGGAGCGGACGGCCGTGCAGGCCCGGGGATTCGATCCCGAAGACCGGCCGGTCTTCGGGCAGCGCACGGGCCAGGTCCCAGTAGGCCAGCGTGGTGCCGTCGGCCGGGTGGACGCAGAAGACGGCCTGCGGTCCGCGGGCGGCGCGCAGCAGGACCAGGGTCGAGTCCTGGAACCCGCTTTCGCGCACCAGCGACGCCATCGCCGCGGCGGTCGGCGCGCTGAACGCCGCGGACATCGGCAGCCGGCAGCCGAAGGTGGTGTTGATCTGGGCCATGAGCTTGATCGCGCGCAGCGACTGCCCGCCGAGCTCGAAGAAGTCGTCGTCCGGCGACGAGACGTCCTGTCCGAGGACCGCGGACCAGATCGCCACCAGGCGCTGCTCCACCGAGTCGCGCGGACGGCCTGCCCTGGCCTTCGGCGGCGCGATCGGCGCGAGGGCCCGGCGGTCGAGCTTTCCGTTGGCGGTCAACGGAAGCCGCTCCAGCACCTGCCAGCCGGTCGGCACCACGGCGGCCGGGAGCCGTCCGGCGACGGCCGTCCGCACCTGTTCGATCGAGAGCGCCCCGGCGGCGACGAGGTAGGCGTCGAGATGCGTGATCAGGCCGCTGTCGTCCCCGCGCGCCACGACCGCGGCGGCCCCGACGCCGGGCAGCTCGGTCAGCACCGCTTCGATCTCGCCGGTCTGGACGCGGTGCCCGCGCAGCTTCACCTGGTCGTCGAGCCGGCCGAGGATCTCGACGCCGCCGGGCACGAGGCGGCCGAGGTCGCCGGTCCGGTAGGTGCCGCCGAAGCCCGGCTGCCCGAGATAGCCAAGGCCCACACCGGGTCCGCTGACCACCACCTCACCGGGGCACCAGGGCGGCACCGGGATGCCCGCGGCGTCGACCACGGTCAGGACGTTCGCGCCCAGGCCACCGCCGACGGGGATCGAGGAGCAGCGTTCGTCGATCTCCTCGTCGAGTGCCAGGCAGGAGGCGCCGACCGTCGTCTCGGTCGGGCCGTAGTGGTTGTACACGCGCAGCGACGGCGCGATCTCGCGCAGCCGCTCGTACAGCGGACGCGGCAGCCGTTCCCCGCCGAGCACGAGTGCCTCGCCCGGCAGCAGCGCGAGCGGATCGGCGGCCTCTGCCAGCAGCGCCGAGAGGTGCGAGGGAACCAGCTTCAGCGCGGCGGCGGGATGCGCGCGGAACCACTCGGCGAGCGCGGCCGGGCTGGTGGCGGTCTCGGCGGGGATGAGCTGGACGCAGCCGCCGCTCGCCAGGGCCGGGAAGATCGCCGTGTAGGCCAGGTCCGCGGCGAGGGTGGAGACAGCGGCGAACTCGGCACCCTCGGACAGGCCGAGGGTTTTTTCGATGGCCGCGGTGTAGTGGGCGACCTGGTCGTGGCCGATGACCACGCCCTTCGGCACGCCCGAGGTACCCGAAGTGAAGATCACGTAGGCCGCGCCCGCGGTCTCGGTGGCGGCTGCCGAGATCGTCCGGACGGAGACGCCGGGATCGGTCTCCGGATCGGGGGTGAGCAGCAGCGCGGGGGCGGCTTCGCGGAGGATGGTCTCGACCCGCTGCTCCGGCCACGCGGGGTCGACGGGGACGAACGCCGCCCCGGCGAACCAGATCCCGAGCATCGCGACGACGGTCTCGGCCGAAGCCGGTGCCAGCAGGGCGACCCGGTCCCCAGTGGACACTCCGTGCTCGCGCAGCAGCCGGGCGACCGTGTCGGCGCGTAGGGCAACGTCGCGATAGGACAGGACGGTTTCGCCGCAGCGCAGTGCGGGTCGGTCGGGAGTCCGGGCTGCTTGATCGAGGAACCGTTCGGGCACTGAGGGGTATCGCGTTTCCGGCCCGGTCGGCTGGTCCGGTGTGCCCGGCGTGGTGAGCCGCAGCCCGCCGACACCAGGCTCCACGCTCCCGGCCAATTCGTCCGGCGCGCCCGGCGCGGCCAGCCGCAACCCGCCGCCACGCTCCGCACTCCCAGCCGACTCGCCCAGCTCGCCCGGCGCGGTGAGCCGCAACCCACCAACACCACGCTCCACGCTCCCGGCCAGCAGATCGGCAAGCTGATGCCCATACGCCGCCGCCACGAGGTCCAAGTCGGCCTGGGCGATCCGGCCTGCGTCGCCGACGAAAGTCAGGCGCAGGCTCCGCGACCCACGGACGCAGTCCAGATGCAGCAGCCCGGTCGCGGGCTCCTCGGCCGAAAGCTGCCCGTCCCACCGGTCTTCGCGGTGCCGGTAAGAGATCCCGCCACCAACCGTCCCCGGGTCGACCTCGTTCTCGATCGTCGCGACGAAGCCGAGGACTTCCTGCGCCGCCCGGAGCGCGTCCGCGATCGGGGTGTCCACAGTGAACTCCAGCCGCACCGGTACCGGCCGTTCCAGCAGGCCGAGCACGGTCTCCAGGCCCTCCGTGGACCGCCCGTCGGACAGCACCACCACCCGGTCGTCGGCGTCCTGCCCGTACCGGCCGGACAGCGCGCGCCAGAGCGCGAGCAGCACGGCCGCTTCGCTCACGCCGTGCCGGACGGCGAGTTCGTCCAGCCGGTCCAGCGCCGGGCCCTCCACCACGGCCGAGACGCGCACGGCGTCCCCGTGGCCGCCCGGCTTGAGGAAGGGCAGCGCCGGCGCCGGTTCGTCGTCCGCCGGACGTGCCGAGTGCGCCAGGACTTCGCCGAGCCAGGCGGCGATGTCGGCGTACTGCAGCTCCGCCTCGGCGACCGGGTCGCCGAGCAGCAGCCCGGCAAGGCTGCTCCAGGACTCGTCGTCGACGCTCAGCCGCGGCAGGCTGAGGACCAGCCGCGTGCCGTCCGGGCCGGGCTCCTGCTCGACAGTAAGTGCACCGGCCCGGAACACGGTGACCCCGTTCGCCTGCCGGTCGATCGTCACCGGACCCGCCGGATCCACGACCTGGACGGGAGTCAGCATGCCCGAGAGTTCGCGGTACCGCGTGCGGAGAATCTCGTGCGCCGAGACCGCCGCGGCGATCCTGGCCTCCAGGTCCGCTCCGGCGATGTGCGCGGTGGTGCGGAAGGTGCGCGACGCCGTGCCGCCTGCCTCGCCCGACCGGGCGAGCTGCTGCGGGGCGAGCTGGTAGCCCTCCTCCTGCTGGGTCTCCAGGCTCGTCATTCTTGGTCCTCCCCGGGTGTCGAGTGCACGAGTTCCGCCGCGTCGCCGCCGTCGGACGGGTCATAGAGCCGGCGCGCCGAACGCACCGGCGAGAACACCAAAACCAGGGCGGCCACCAGGGTCCCGCCCGCCGCCACCAGCAGGGTCGTCCGCAGCCCGGCCGCGGCGCCGAACGCGCCGCCGAGCAGCGAGCCGATCGAGAACGCCCCCAGGATGCAGGTGCGCGACGTGGCGACCACCCGGCCGAGCAGCTCGTCCGGCGTGACGATCTGCCGGTAGCTGACGATGTTCATGTTGAAGATCGGGATGCCGAACTGGACGATGAACGACGAGGCCGCCACGGCCGCGACGTCCGCGGCCGAATTTCCGTTGACCGCGGCCAGGATCAGGTAGCCCGCGACGGGCATCACCAGCGCCGTGATCATCATCGGGCCGACGCCGAACCGGCCGGTCAGCCGGTCGCCGAAGACCGCGCCGAGCAGCGCGCCCACACTGCCGACCGCGAGGACCAGGCCGACCTGCGCCGCGCCGATGCCGATGTGGACCAGGTAGAGGAAGAAGACCGCCAGCTGCATGGCCGCGAACAGGTTGATGGTCACCGCGGCCGTGGTGATCGAGCGCAGCAGCGGGTTCCGCGTGATCACCGCGAACCCCTCGCGGATCGACGCGCGGACCGAGAGCGTCTTCGCTTCGGGCTGCGGCTCCGGCGCCTTGTCGGCGGGCAGCCCGGCCACCGTGACGACGGACAGGAGGTAGGTCGCCGTGTCCACCACGATCGCGGCCGGCGCCCCGAGCGTGCTGACCAGCAGCCCCGCCGCTCCCGGACCGGCGACCTGCGCCGCCGAGTCCGACACCTGCATCTTCCCGTTCGCCGAGCCGACCTGGTCCCGGCCGAGCAGACCGGGCGTGTACGACTGGAGGGCGACCTCGAAGAACACGGTCATGGTGCCGACGACGAAGACCACGACGTACAGCTGCGCGATGGTCAGCACGCCGAGGAAGTGCGCGATCGGGATCCAGGCCAGTGCCGCGGCGCGCACGACGTCGGCGGCGATGATCACCGGCCGCCGGGCGCGGCGGTCCAGCCACACGCCGACGAACAGGCCGAACAGCAGGAACGGCACCATGTCGAGGGCGCCGAGCACGCCGGCTTCCAGCGGCGTCGCGTGCAGCAGCAGGACGGCGGTCAGCGGTACCGCGACGAAGGTGATCTGGGTGCCGAACAGCGAAGCCGTCTGGCCGGTGAACAGCAGCAGGAAGTTCCGCTGCCGGAACAGGGAACGCGGCTTCACCTCCGCGGTCGCCGTGGTCTCGCTCATAGCTCTGGCCAACTTTCTGCGGTCGTGGACATCGGGGCTGGACGGGCGGCGACGGCAACCCGGCGGCGGCCGAAGGCCGGGGGCTTCCGGACGATCTCGGCGCCGATCGGCCGCCCGGGGTCGGCGACCAGCCAGCCGAGCAGGCGCTCGAAGCGCCCGACCAGGGACCGGACCGCCGATTCGTCGTAGAGGTCGGTGGCGTACTCGACGACGCCCTCGATCCCGGCGGGCCGTCCGTCCGGCCGGAATCCGCCGCGCAGCAGGAAGTTCAGGTCGAACTTCGCCGAGGCCCGCCCGGGAACCTCCACCACGGCGACCCCCAGGCCCGGCAGGGCGAAGTCCGCCCCGGCGGTCGTGTCGAAGGAGAGCATCACCTGGAACAGGGGGTGGTGGGCCAGGGTCCGGCGGGGCGCCAGGATCTCCACCAGGCGCTCGAACGGCAGATCCTGGTTCTCGAACGCCGCCAGGTCCGTCCGGCGGACCCGGTCGAGCAGTTCGAGGAACGTCGGATCGCCGGAGACGTCGGTGCGCAGCACCAGCGAGTTGATGAAGAACCCGACCATGTCGTCCAGCGCCGCGTCGGTGCGCCCGGCCGCCGCCGTGCCCAGCAGGACGTCCGGGCCGGCGCCCGACTGCGCCAGCAGCACCGCCAGCACCGCCTGCACCACCATGAACGGGGTCACGCCCGCGCCGCGGGCCACCTCCTCGACCCGGGCGTGCACCTCGGCGCCGATCGTGACCGGCACCTCGGCACCCCGGTGGCTGGCGACCGCGGGCCGGGGACGGCGGAACGACAGCGACAGCTCCGGCGGCATCCCGGCCAGCGCGTCGCGCCAGTAGGCCGACTGCCGCGCCACGACGCTGTCCGGGTCGTCCTCGGTCCCGAGGAGTTCCCGTTGCCACAGGGCGTAGTCGGCGTACTGGACCGGCAGCTCGGCCCAGTCCGGCGCCGTCCCGGCCAGCCGTGCGGCGTAGGCCGTCGCCAGATCCCGGCTCAACGGCCCCACCGACCAGCCGTCGCAGGCGATGTGGTGCAGCAGCAGCACGAGCAGGTGGTCGTCCGGGCCCAGCGCGTAACCCTGCGCCCGCACCGGGATCTCGGCCGCCAGGTCGAAGACGTACCCGGCGGCCTCGGCCACCAGCTCCGCGACCGGCCGTCCCGCGGCAGCGGCCCACTCCAGCGGCAGCACGACCTCGGTGGCGGGCACGATCCGCTGGAACGGCTCGCCGCCGACCGCCGGGAAGACGGTCCGCAGGCTTTCGTGGCGCCGCACGACGTCGCGCAGTGCCGCCGCCAGCGCGCCGCGGTCCAGCGGCCCGGACAGGCGCAGCACCACCGGCATGTTGTAGGTCGCCGCCGGCCCGGCCAGCTGGCCGATGGTCCACAGCCGCTGCTGGGCGAACGACAGCGGCAGCGGATCGGGGCGGTCCGTGGCCGTCAACGCCGGGCGCGGCCGGGCGGCCGTGCCGAGCGCTGCCGCCAGTGCGGCGACGTTCGGCGCCTCGAACAGGGTGCGGATGCCGACCTCCAGCCCCAGCTCGGCCCGGATGCGCGCGACGAGCCGGGTCGCCAGCAGCGAGTGGCCGCCGAGCTGGAAGAAGTCGTCGTCGACGCCCACCTCGGGCAGCCCCAGCACCTCGGCGAACGCCGTGCACAGCTGCCCCTGGAGTGCCGTGGCCGGCGCGCGCCGGGTCGAGGCGGCCGCGTAGTCCGGGGCGGGCAGGGCCTTGCGGTCCAGCTTCCCGTTGGCCGTCAGCGGCAGCCGGTCCAGTACCACGATCGCGGCGGGCACCATGTACTCCGGCAGCAGGCCGGCGGCGTGCCCGCGCAAGAGGCCGGGCAGGTCCTCGGCGGTGCTTCCCGGCTCCGGCACCACGTAACCGACCAGCCGCTTGTCGCCGGGGACGTCCTCCCGGACGGCGGCGACGGCGCGGGTGACGCCGGGGTGAGCGGCGAGCGCGGCCTCCACTTCGCCGGTCTCGATCCGGAACCCGCGGATCTTCACCTGGTCGTCGGAGCGGCCGAGGAACTCCAGTGTCCCGTCGCCGTGCCAGCGCACCAGGTCGCCGGTCCGGTACATCCGCTCCCCCGGCGCGCCGAACGGGCAGGCCACGAACCGCTCCGCGGTCACGCCCGGCCGGTTCAGGTAGCCGCGCGCCAGGCCCGGCCCGGCGATGTAGGCCTCCCCGGTCACGCCGGGTGCCACCGGCTCCAGGGCGTCGTCGAGCACGAACACCCGCATGGTCGGGGTGGGCCGGCCGAGTACCGGCTGCGGCGTGACACGCGGGTCGGCGAAGACCTGGTAGACCGTGCACTCGGTGGGCCCGTAGAAGCTGAAGCCGCGGGTGCCGGCGCCGGCCGAGCCGAGCCACTCCCACAGCGGCTGCGGCACCGCCTCCCCGCCGACACCCAGCAGCGCCGGCAACGGACGGTCGCTGAACAGGCCGGCGGCCACCGCGGACGCCATGTGCGAAGGGGTCAGTTCCAGGAAGTCGACGTCGTGCGCGTCCAGCCAGGCGCCCAGCAGCCCGGTGTCGGCCAGCTCCTCGCGGCCGACGACGTGCAGTTCGTGGCCCTCGGTGAGGGCGGACAGCTGGTCCCAGACGGCGTCGAAGGAGATGGAGGTGGTCAGCGCCACCCGCAGCGGCCGGTCCCGCGGCGCGGTGGCGGCACCGAAGACGGCCTCGCGGTGCACGGCGAGGAAGCTGGTGATGCCCCGGTGCGGCATCGCGACGCCCTTGGGGGTGCCGGTCGAGCCGGAGGTGTAGATGACGTAGGCGGGGTGCGCCGGGTCGAGCGGAGCAGTGCGGTCGGTGTCGGCCGGGTCGTGGTCCCGGACCGGCAGGGCGGGCGCCGGATCGAGCGGAGCGGTGCGGTCGGCGTCGGCCGGGTCGTGGTCCCGGGCCGAGAGCGCGAGCGCCGGGTCGTCGAGGACCAGCAGTGGGGCGTCGGCGGGTAGCCGGTCCACCGTGTCCAGCCGGGTCACCACGTACGCGGGCCGGGCGTCGGAGACCATGAAGCGGATGCGGTCCAGCGGGTACTCGACGTCGATCGGCAGGTACGCCGCTCCGGACTTCAACACTCCCAGCAGTGCCACGATGAGGTCGGCCGAGCGGGGCAGGGCCAGCGCCACGACGGACTCGGGACCCACCCCTTGCGCGATCAGGTGATGTGCCAGGCGGTTGGCCCGGACGTTGAGGTCGCCGTAAGTCAGGACGACCTCGCCGGCGACGACGGCGGTGGCCTGCGGCTGCCGGGCCACCTGGGCCTCGAACAGCGCGGGCAGCGTGTCGGCGGGCAGGGTGCCGATGTCCGGCTCGTTCCACGTACGCAGGACCTGTTCGCGCTCGCCGCCCGAGAGCACGGCGACGCGGTCGGCCCGCTGGTCCGGGTCGCGGGTCAGGCCGTCGAGCACGCGCACGAAACGCTCGGCGATCCGCTCGGCGCTGTCCCGGTCGAACAGGTCGGCGGCATACGTGAGAGCGCCGGTCAGTCCGGCGGGCCGTCCGTGCTCGTCGTGCCGCTCGGTCAGGTCGAAGGACAGGTCGAACTTGGCCGGCGGTTCGCCGTCGGGCAGCAGGCCCACGGCCAAGCCGGGCAGGTCGAGGACCGGCTCGGCGGTGTTCTGCAACGCGAGCGACACCTGGAACAGCGGATGGCGGGCCATGGAGCGGACCGGGGCCAGCTCCTCGACGATCCGCTCGAACGGCACGTCCTGGTGCGCCAGCGCGTCCAGCGTGGCCTCGCGCACCCGGGCGATCAGGGCGCGGAACGACGGCCCGCCTGCCAGGTCGGCACGCAGGACCAAGGTGTTGACGAACAACCCGACGAGGTCGTCGAGCGCCGTGTCGGTGCGGCCGGCGATCGGGAAGCCGATCGGGACGTCCGTCCCCGCGCCGAGCCGGGACAGCAGCGTGGCCAGTGCGGCCTGCAGCACCATGAACGCCGTCGCGCCTTCGGCCATGGCCAGCTCGGCGATCCGGGCGTGGAGCGCGGCGGGCAGCTCCAGGAGCACGCTCGCGCCCTGGTGGGTGGCGACCGCCGGGCGGGGCCGGTCGGCCGGCAGGGCGAGTTCCTCCGGCAGCCCGGCCAGCACGCGGCGCCAGTACGCCAGCTGCCGGCTCAGCACGCTCTGCGGATCCTGCGCCGAGCCCAGCAGTTCCCGTTGCCACAGCGTGTAATCCGTGTACTGCACCGGCAGCGGCGCCCACTCCGGTGCTCGTCCGGCACAGCGCGCCGCGTACGCCGCCGAGAGGTCCCGCATCAGCGGGGCCAGCGACCAGCCGTCGCCCGCGATGTGGTGCATCAGCAGGACCAGCACGTGTTCGTCCGCACCCGCCTCGAACAGCCAGGCCCGCAACGGCGCCTCGGCCGACAGGTCGAAGCAGTGCTGCACGGCTTCGGCCACCAGCGAGGCGGCACCGGACGGCACCACCGTCAGCACGTCGAGTTCGTCGGCAGGCAGCACCAGCTGGTACGGCTCTCCTTCGGCCGTCCGGAAGACGGTGCGCAGCACCTCGTGGCGCCCGAGGACGTCACGCAGGGCGGCGGCGAGCGCCCGGACGTCGACGGGGCCGGACAGCCCGATCACCGACGGGACGTTGTACGTCGTGCTGCGCCCCTCCAGCTGGTCCAGGAACCACAGCCGCTGCTGGGCGAACGACAGCGGCGGCCGCTCCGGGCGCACCGCGGCCACCAGCGCCGGCCGCGCGGGCCCGGCGGTGTCCAGCACACCGGCCAGCGCGGCGACGGTGGGTGCTTCGAACAGGACGCGGATGGCCGGTTCGACGCCGAGCACGGCGCGGACGCGGGCGACCAGCCGGGCCGCCAGCAGGGAATGGCCGCCGAGTTCGAAGAAGTTGTCGTCGACGCCCACTTCCGGCAGCCCCAGCACCTCGGCGAACACTGCGCACAGGGCCTTCTCGCGGGCAGTGACCGGCGCCCGGCGCGTGGCAGCGGCGGCGTAGTCCGGGGCAGGCAATGCACGGCGGTCGAGTTTTCCGTTGGCAGTCAACGGGAATCCGTCGACGACGACGACCGCCGACGGCACCATGTACTCCGGCAGCACCGTGGCGGCGTGCCGGCGCAGCAGGCCGGGCAGGTCCTCGGCGGTGCTGCCGGGCTCCGGCACCACGTAACCGACCAGCCGCTGGTCGCCGGGGATGTCCTCCCGGGCCACCACCGCGGCGCGCGCGACGCCAGGGTGTCCGGCCAGCGCTGCCGCCACTTCGCCGGTCTCGATCCGGAACCCGCGGATCTTCACCTGGTCGTCGGCCCGTCCCAGGTATTCCAGTGTCCCGTCCGGCCGCCACCGGGCCAGGTCGCCGGACCGGTACATCCGCTCGCCGGGCGCCCCGAACGGGCAGGCCACGAACCGGGTCGCGGTCAGCTCCGGCCGGTTCAGGTAGCCGCGCGCGAGCTGGGAACCGGCCACGTACAGCTCACCCGCGACGCCGGCGGGCACCGGCTGCAACCGCTCGTCGAGCACCAGGACGGCCAGTCCCGGGAGCGCGGTGCCGATCAGGCTGCGGGCCGATGACGCGGCGACCAGCTCCGGGTCCAGCGCCAGGATGGTGGTGTGGACGGTGGTCTCGGTGATGCCGTACATGTTCACCAGCTGCGCGGAACTGTCCGGGTAGCGCTCGTACCACTCCTGGACGCGCTCGAACGCCAGCGCCTCGCCGCCGAAGACCACGGTGCGCAGCGCCAGTTTCCGGGGCTGCGCCCGCAGCAGCTCGGCGAACGCCGACGGCGTCTGGTTGAGGACCGTGACCCGCTCGGCGGCCAGCAGTTCCAGCAGCTCCGCCGGGGACCGGGTGACGTCGGCGGGCACCACGACCAGCCGTCCGCCGGACAGCAGCGGGCCCCAGATCTCCCACACCGAGAAGTCGAACGCCAGCGAGTGCAGCATCGTCCACACGTCGCCGGGACCGAAGCCGAACGCGTCCCGGGTGGCCGTCAGCAGGCTGACGACGTTGCGGTGCGGGACCAGCACGCCCTTGGGGTCGCCGGTCGAGCCGGACGTGAAGATGACGTAGGCCGGATGTCCGGGGTGCAGCGGCGAACGCCGCTCGGCGTCGGCGAGATCGTGCGACGGCTGTGCCGCGAGGACGTCCCGGGTGTCGGCCTGGTCGAGGACGACGACCGGCACGCCGGACGCGGGCAGGTCCACGCCGCCGGCACTGACGATCGCGACCGGGTCGACGTCGGCCAGCATCCGTTCGATCCGCTGCGGCGGCAGCGCCGGGTCCACCGGCAGGTAGGCCGCGCCGGCCTTGAGGACGGCCAGGACGGCGACGATCATGTCCACCGAGCGGGGCAGCGCGACCGCGACCCGGCGTTCCGGTCCGGCGCCGTGGGCGGTGAGCAGCCGGGCGAGCCGGTTGGCCCGCGCGTTCAGTTCGCCGTAGGAGATCCGGTCGGCACCGCACGCCACCGCTTCGGCGTCCGGGGTGTCCCGTGCGCGTTCCTCGAACCAGGCGGGCAGCGTGGTTCCGGGAACCTCGAGGGCGTGACCGGCCAGGCCTTCGGACCTCGCCCGCTCGGCGTCGGTCCGGACGTCCACGGTGCCGGCCCGCTGGTCCGGATCGGCGGCGAGCTGCCCGAGCACCCGCTCGAACCGCCCGGCCAGTGTCCGGACCGTGTCGTCGTCGAACAGGCTGGTGGCGTACTCCACGGTCCCGGTGATCCCGGACGGCCGTCCGTCGGGTCCGTGCTGCTCCCGCAGCTCGAAGTTGAGGTCGAACTTGGCGGTGTCCCAGGCCGGGGTCTCCAGCTCCCCGACCGTCAGGCCGGGCAGCTCGAAGCCGACCCGGGCGCCGGCCTCGAACGCGAGCATGACCTGGAACAGCGGATGCCGGTTCGGCGACCGCGGCAGATCGGCGGCCGCCACCAGCCGCTCGAACGGCAGATCCTGGTGGTCCAGTGCCGCCAGGTCGGCGTCGCGGACCCGGGCCAGCAGCTCGCGGAAGGTCGGCTCCCCCGACAGGTCGGTCCGCAGCACCAGGGTGTTGACGAACAGCCCGACCAGGTCGTCCAGCGCGTCGTCGAGGCGGCCGGCCACCGGGGTGCCCAGCGGGATGTCGGTGCCCGCCCCCAGCCGGGAGAGCAGCACCGCGAGCCCGGCCTGCACCACCATGAACGGGGTGACGCCGGTCTCGCGGGCCAGTTCTTCGATGCGGGCGTGGGTCGCCGCGCCGACGTCCACCGGCACCTGCGCGCCACGGCGGTCGGCGGACGCCGGCCGCGGCCGGTCGTACGGCAGCGCCAGTTCCTCCGGCAGCCCGGCCAGCGCCGCCCGCCAGTACGCCGTCTGCCGGGCCAGCACGCTGCCGGGGTCATCGGCGTCCCCCAGCAGCTCCAGCTGCCACTGCGTGTAGTCGGTGTACTGGACCGGCAGCTCGTCCCACTCCGGCGCGGTCCCCGCGGCCCGTGCCGCGTAGGCGGTACGGAGATCCCGGCTCAGCGGGCCCGCCGACCAGCCGTCACAGGCGATGTGGTGGACCAGCAGGAGCAGCACGTGCTCGTCCGGGCTGATCGAGAATCCCCGCGCCCGCACCGGGATCTCGGCGGCGAGGTCGAACACGTACCCCGCCGCCTCGGTCACCAGCGCGGCCGCCTCCGCCGGACCGGCGTCGGCCCAGACGACCGGCAGCACGACCTCCCCGGCGGGCACGACCCGCTGGAACGGCTCGCCGTCCGCCACCCCGAAGACGGTCCGCAGGCTCTCGTGCCGCCCCACCACGTCCAGCAGCGCCTGCTGGAGCGCGGCCCGGTCCAGCGTCCCCGACAGCCGCAGCACCCACGGGACGTTGTAGACCGGGCTCGGCCCCTCCACCTGGCCGATGAACCACAGCCGCCGCTGGGCGAACGACAAGGGAATCACAGCAGGCTCCTCACAGCACTGGGACAGGGATCGGGGAAGCGGGCTTGTCGAGGGGTGAGACGTTTGCCTTACCCCTCAGAAGAACGCCGGGTCTTCCCGCCGGTACAGGACGCCTTCGCTCCACACGAGGTCGAGCTGGCCCCACTCGATGGCCGAGGCGACGTCGGGGAAGAAGCTGCGGCCGTTGTAGTTGGCGCTGGTGTTGCACAAAACCGGGATGCCGCTGCACTTG
Source organism: Amycolatopsis melonis (assembly GCF_040064235.1). Classification (NCBI taxonomy): domain Bacteria; kingdom Bacillati; phylum Actinomycetota; class Actinomycetes; order Pseudonocardiales; family Pseudonocardiaceae; genus Amycolatopsis; species Amycolatopsis melonis. The sequence continues at coordinate 38,574 of NZ_JBDZYD010000004.1, read as the reverse complement.
TGGTACTCGCGCAGGATGGCGTGCAGGGTCGGGTCGTCGGACTCGTTGACCGTCTGCAGCCGCGCGGTGCCGTCCAGGTGCATGATCGCCGGGACGCGCTCTGTCCACTCAGGACGGACCCAGTGCTCGAACAGCATGTACGGGTCCGGCGTGCCAGGGTCGAAGACGGTCGGAGCGTGCTCCTCCAGGCAGATGGGCGCGACCGGGCGGTAGCGCTCGCGGTTCTTCACGTCGTTGAGGAGCTTCTTCATCGACGCCTCGACCGCCGGCGCGATGATGCTGCGGCCGCCGAGCGCGCGGGGGCCCAGCTCGGCCCGGCCGCCGAGGACGACCGCGGGCTGGCCGGTGGTGTGGAGGATCCGGGCCAGCTCCTGCGGGGTGCAGGGCGAGGTGCTCCAGCCGTGCGGCACCTCCGGCGTCGGCTCGAGCGCCGGGCCCAGCCGGGCGCCCCACTGGATCGGGCGGAGGCCGGAGCCGCCTGCCGCGGCGAGGCAGGCCGTGCCGATGGCGACGCCGGAGTCGTCCGGGAACGGCGGCACCCACATGGCCTTGATCGCCGGGTGGGAGCGCAGGGCGCTGTTCCACTTGATGTTCAGCGCGCAGCCGCCCGCGAAGCACAGGTTCCAGGCGCCGCCGCCCTTCCACGCCTGGATCTTCCTGGTCACCCGGTCGATCAGCAGGTCCTCGATGAACGTGTGGACGCTGGCCAGCACGTCCTCGTCGGAGACCCCGAGCGCGGCGGTGCGGGCCTGCACGGCACCGAGGAACCGGTGCACGTAGGCGTGGGACGGCTCACCGGTGCTGCCGCAGCCGATGATGGTCCGCCGGTACTCCCGCACCCGCGGGGTGTCGGCGTCGAAGAACTCGAAGAACTCCTCGCGGAAGACCTGCTTGATCTGCTCCTGCGAGGTGCCGAGGGCGATGTAGGCCATCATCTTCCCGGCCACCGACAGGTCGTCGACGTTCTTCGACTTGTTCTGCCGCTTGAACGGGCCCCAGTACTGCGACGCCATCGAGTAGGTGTGGCCGATCAGCGGGAACGCCTCGCCGCCGGGCTCGATCCGGCCGTCGGCGTCCACGCAGTACAGCCGCGGGAAGCAGCCGCCGTCCCAGACCAGCACCATCGACGGCTCGCCGCGCCGCGCGAACGGGCTGGTGCAGTAGGCCGACGCCAGGTGGCCGGCGACGTGGACGTAGCTGTCGTAGTCCAGTGCCTGGCCGCCGATGACGATCCGGCCGTGATGGCCCGGCAACCCGGGGTCGGGCACCAGGTCGGTCTCCCGGTAGGAGGCGACCAGGACCTCGGTCGCCAGCCCACCGGCGAGCACCTTGACGCGCCCGCCGGTGGCGCCGTCCCAGCCGTCCAGCGCCCACCGGCCGACGTCGCCGACCTTGAGGTCGAACTTGCCCATGACGCCGGTCAGGTCGTCGAGTTCGTCGACGTTGCTGTACCGGGCGCCGTTGGCGATCTTCTGCATTTCGACGTTGAACACCAGCCGGTCCCCGTCGAGGATGGCGAGTCCGCCGCTCTGCGTGAGTTTCAAGCCTGCTGTGATCATGGTCGTGGGGCTCCCCTGTGTCGAAGGTTGATGTGGTCGTGTCCTGGGTGCTTTTCGGTGGTCATGGCCGGTCGCCGCCGGCGAGCAGGCCGTCGAGCAGGGTCCGGTAGCGGCCCGCGATGGTGGTGGCGAGTTCGGGCGCGACGACGTCCGTCGCGATCTCGAAGTCGCACCGGAGGCCGTCCGCGCCCTCGACGATGTTCAGCGCCAGCGGGTGTCCGGTGTGGGTGATCGGCAGCGGATCGGCGTCCGACACGGTGATCCCGGCCATCGGCGGCGCCGCCACGCGGCGGTAGAACGAGATGGACGTCGCGAGCAGGCCGGCACGCAGGCCGGCGCCGGGCGCGAGTTCCTCGATCAGGTCGGCGAACGGGTGGTCCTGGGTCTCCAGCCCGGTCACGAGGTGTTCCATGACGTCGGCGACGTAGTCCGCGGCCAGGACGTCCGCCGTCCGGCGCAGCCGCAGGGGCAGCAGGTTCGAGCAGTACCCGGCCATCCGGTCCAGCTCCGGCGGACGGCGGGCGGCCAGCACCGGGACGACGAGGTCGTCCTGCCCCGTCACCTCGTGCAGCACGGCGCCCCAGGCCGCGACCAGGTAGGCGAACACGGTCGCGCCCTGCTCCCGTGCGGTTTCGCGCATCCGGTCGCAGAACTCCGCGTCGAGCTGGACGCTGTGCCGCTCCGCCCGGAACGGGAAGGGCGCGGACGTTCCCGCCCCGGGCAGCTTCGGCGCCTCGGCACCCCGGAGCAGCGTGCGCCAGTAGTCCCGGTGCTCCGCGGCGTCGGGGCCGGCGGCGACCCGCTCGTGCCACGCGGTGTAGTCCCGGAACTGCGCCGCGGGCGGCAGCAGCGGCCGGGCGTCCTGGCAGCCGGCGTTGTACAGCGCGACCAGGTCGTCGACCAGGACGCCGAACGACCAGCCGTCCACCGCGGCGTGCGCCCCGGCAATCAGCAGCAGGTGCCGCTGCGGGGCGGTCTGCACGAGCGCGACGCGGAACACCGGCCCGGCCGCGAGGCCGATCGGCTGCTCCGCCCAGGACTGCCGGAAGCGGTCGAGGTCGTCGTCGTCCGGGCAGACGTGCTCGGTCAGCACCTCGCCGAGCGCCGTCTCCGCGGCAGGGTGCACGACGAGCGTCACCCCGTCGGCGGCGAGCGTGGTCCGCAGCGCCTCGTGCCGCGCGACGAGGCCCTGCACGGCGTCGCGCAGCGCGTCCCGATCCAGCACGCCGTCCAGCCAGAAGCCGACGGACATCCGGTACGCCGGCACGCCGCCCTCGTCCAGTGCCGCCTGCTGCCGCTGCGCCAGAGTGCTGCGCGGTGCGGGCACCGGCACCACGGGCGCGTCCGTGGCCGTCCCGCCGGGGCCGAGGACCCCGTGCTCCCGCAGCTCGGTGACCGAGTCGCGGACCGCGGCCCGGATGTGGTCGAGGTCGGCCTGCTCGTGCGCCGTGGACAGGAAGAAGTTGCGCAGCTCCCAGACGAACACCCCGCGGTCGAGCAGGTTGAAGTACAGCGGGTCCAGGTTCTGCTCGTGCTCGAACCGGAAGAGCGAGGAGAACCGGCGTACCTCGATCGGCACGTCGAGCTCGCGGAAGTCGGCGTTCAGCCCGTCGGCGAACAGCTCGGTCGTGCGGTCCAGGTTCCATTGCAGGGCCGGGCCTTCGGCGCGGAGGTGGTTCAGCACCGCCCGTGCCGCGACCATGGTCATCGGGTGCTGGCAGAACGTGCCGGCGAAGAAGGTGGACTCGGCGGTGGGACGGGAGTCGTCGCCGAAGTCCCAGACGCCGCCGTCGATCGTGTCCATGATCCCGCCGCGGCCGGCGATGACGCCGATCGGCAGGCCGCCGCCGATGATCTTGCCGTAGGTGGCCAGGTCCGCGTCGATGCCGTAGAGCCCCTGGACCCCGGCGGGGTGGCAGCGGAACCCGGTCACCATCTCGTCGAAGATCAGCTTCGTGCCGTGCCGCCGGGTGATTTCCCGGACGCGGCGCAGGAACTCCGGGTTCTGCACCCCGGGGGTGCGCAGGGTCACCGGCTCGGTCAGCACCGCGGCGAGCCGCGGGCCGTGCCGCTCGATGAAGTCCAGGGCTTCGTCGGTGCCGAAGTCGAGCACGTGCAGGTTCGCCACCGCGCCCGCCGGGATGCCCGGGGTGCTGGGCCGGGTGATCCGCACGCCGTTCTCGACGGCGGCCGTGGCGAGCACGCCGTCCGCGTGACCGTGGTAGGCGGTGGAGAAGACCACGACGTCGTCGCGGCCGGTCGCGGTCCTGGCCATGCGCAGGGCGGTCATCACCGCTTCGGTGCCGCTGTTGAGGAAGGCGACCCGCTCCATGCCGGTGAGTTCGAGCAGGACGGCCGCGACCTCCTCGACCACCTCGGTGCGCGGGGCGACGACGAAGCCGACGTCCAGCCGCTCGCGCAGGGCTGCCATGACCGCGGGCGGGTTGTGCCCGAGGAGGTGGACGCCCCAGCCCATGGTGAGGTCGACGTACTCGTTGCCGTCGATGTCCCACAGCCGGGCACCCTCCCCGCGCTCGGCGGCGATCGGGTACACCAGCTCCTTGGTCGCCGGCCGGAAGCCGATGGACGAGCGGCTGTCGGCGATCAGCGGCCGGAACCGCTGGGCGAACTCCTTCGAGCCCTTCGTCCGGCTGCCGAACCGCTCGGCGAGAACCTTGAGATACCGGGCGCGCTGCTCCGAGTCGACGGGCCCGGTTCCGCCGCGCGCGCCGGGGGCGAGCGGGACGGCCGGACGGGCCGCGGGCGCCGGTGCGGCGACTGCTGGTTCTGTGGTGCCACCCGCCAGGAGTTCGAGCTGCCTGCGCATGACGGCGAGCTGTTCGGTGATCAGCCGTTCGACCGCCGTCGTGGGAACGGTGCGGTCCGGCACCGGCGGCAGCTCGACGGCCTCCGGCGGGGTTTCGGCCGTCGTGTTCGCCGCCAGGTGCGCCGCGAGCGCGGCGGGCGTCCGGATGTCACCGAACAGCTGCCGGAGCGAGACCCGGCTGCCGAAGCGTTCCTCGACCAGCCGCAGCAGGCCGAGCAGTGCCATCGAGTCCGCGCCGAGGTCGGCGAACGAGACGTGCGGATCCAGTGTGTCGGGCCGGATGTCGAAGTAGCCGCCGACCAGCGCGACGACGTCGGGGACCAGTGGCTGCACGGTGTTCTCCTCGTGGTTCATGTCAGCCGGCCCGGTCCAGCTGGGCCGCGAGGCGGTCGATCGTGGGGTGCCGCAGCAGTTCGATCGCGGTCAGGGAGACACCGAGTTCCGTCCCGATCCGGCGGGCGAGCCGCACGGCGAGCACGGGGTCGTCGTCGATGTCGAAGATGCTCAGGTCGTAGCGGTCGACCTCGGTGCGCAGCACCTCGGTCCACAGCTTCGCCAGCAGCCGCTTCAGCTCCTCACCGCGCGGAGGTCCGGCTTCGTCCAGCCGCAACCTGCTGCGGTACAGCGGATGTGCGGGCAGGGGGACTCGGCGGGGCTCGTCGCCGAACCAGTCCGACCAGTCCACCGGCACCCCGGCGGTCCACAGCCGGGCCGCGTCGTGGAGCAGCCGCGCGACCGGTGACGACGTGACGTCCTCGGGCAGCGGTTCGGCTGGGATGCCGATGTTGACCACCGTCGCCGCGTCTCCGGTCCGGCCCGCGAAGGCCTCGGCCAGCCGGCTGCCTGTCCACACGTCGCGGGTCCAGTGCAGCGGGTCGAGGGCTCGCGCCGGGGGCAGCTCGCCGCCCACGACGGCCGACAGGATCGGGATACGCGGGAGCTGCGGCCGTAGTTGGGGTGGGCTGTCGAGCAGTCCGGCCCGCCAGGACAGCAGGGCCAGTGCGTCGGTTTCGTCGAGGACCCCGGCGAAGCAGGCCGCGAGGACTTCGCCGGACCCGGCGCCGCCGACCGCGTCGGGCCGCGCGCCGGATTCGGCCCACAGCGTCGCGAGCACCAGCCCGGGGGCCGGTGTAGCGCCGGACCGCTGTGCGATGGCGGCCACGGCAGGTAGCCGGTCGGCCAGCACGCGGAAGTTTTCGGGTGGGACCTCGCCGAAGAGGAACGACACCGCCGGGACCGCCTCCGCCGCCCGAGCCGCCGTGGCGATCGGCCGCCCAGCCACAGCAGTGGCCTGGTCCTCCGCCGACCAGGCCGCGGTCCCCGCGGCAATCCCGCGCAACGCGGCGACGTCGGTGGCGTCCTCCGCCGCCTGGGCCGCCGCCCCCGCGGCAATCGCCCGCAACCCATCCACAGCAGTGGCGTGGTCCTCCGCAACAACCGTGCCGCGGTAGGCGAACTCGCGCCGCCCAGCTCTCAGCGTGAAGGCGGCGTCCGCCAGGTCCGGGGCATCCGGCCCAGCCAGCGCCCCAGCCAGCCGCTCGGCCAGCTCGCGCAGGGCCCGGTCGCTCTTCGCACTCACCGCGAGCAGCCGGGGACCGGCAGCAGGTGCCAACCGCGCGGGCAGCGGGGGTGCCTCCTCCAGCACGACGTGCGCGTTGGTGCCGCCGATGGCGAACGAGCTGACCGCGGCCCGCCGCGGGGTCGCACCCTGTGGCCACGACAGCGGCGAGGTGTTGATGTGGAACGGACTTCCGTCCAGGTCGATCCGCGGGTTCGGCCGGGTGAAGGTCGGATGGCCGGGGATTTCGCGGTGCCCCAGGGCCAGCACCGTCTTGATGAACCCGGCGATCCCGGCGGCGGCGGCCAAGTGCCCGACGTTCGCCTTCACCGAACCCAGCGCGCACTGCCCGGGCCGGGCCCCGCCCGCGACGAACGCTTCGCTCAGGGCGTCGAACTCGATGGGGTCGCCCAGTGCCGTCGCGGTTCCGTGCGCCTCGACGTAGGTGATGGTGTCGCTGCCCACCTCGGCGATCGCGTGCGCCTCGCTGATCACCGCCCGCTGTCCTTCGACGCTCGGGGCGGTGTAGCCGATCTTGGCGGACCCGTCGTTGTTGACCGCCGAGCCCTTCAGCACGGCCAGCACCCGGTCGCCGTCCTCGATGGCCTCGGCCAGCCGCTTCAGGGCCACCAGGCCGACGCCGTCGCCGAACGTGGTGCCGTCGGCGTCCACGTCGAAGGGGCGGCAGCGGCCGTCCGGGGAGAACATCATTCCCTCGCCGTGGACGTAGCCCGGGTACGGGTTGGCGATCACCGAGACGCCGCCGGCCAGCGCGATGTCGCATTCGCCCGCGATCAGGCTCTGCGCGGCCACGTGCACCGCGACCAGCGACGTCGAGCACGCGGTCTGCACGGCGACGCTCGGCCCCGTCAGGTCCAGCTTGTAGGAGATCCGCGTGGTCAGATAGTCCTTGTCGTTGGCGACCATCAGCTCGATGCCGTCGTAGGTCAGCAGGTCGCAGGACCGGGCCACGACGTTCGCCAGGTACGAGTTCATCGCCGCGCCGGCGAACACCCCGACCGCCTGGTCGCCGGCCCCGCCCGCGTAGCCGATGGTGTCGAGCAGTTCCGCCGCGACCTCCAGCATGAGCCGCTGCTGGGGATCCATCAGCTTCGCCTCGCGCCGGGTGTAGCCGAAGAACCCCGGGTCGAAGTCGAAGGCGTCGGGCAGCACGGCCGCTCGCGGGACGTACCGCGGGTCGCGCCGTACCCGCTCGGGCACTCCGGCCGCGGCCAGTTCGGCGTCGGTGTAGGTGGTCAGCAGCTCGTCGCCGTTCCGCAGCCTGCTCCAGAACGTGTCCAGGTCGGGGGCGCCGGGAAACCGGCCGCTCATCCCGATCACGGCCACGTCGTTCGGCCGGACCGGCACCTCGGTCTCGTCAGGCATGGCGCCCGCCCCGCTGCCGGGCACGCAGGCGCGCGCCGCGGACCGTGTCGTCCGCCGGCCGGGCGCGCCGGCCCGAGGTCCGGTCGCGACCTCCGGTGTCCGCGCTGCCGAGACGCGCGGCCAGGCTCGCCACGGTCGGGTAGCGGAACATCTCGGACCCCTTCAACGGCGGGTCCGCGGTGTCGCCGGAGAGCAGTTCGTAGACCTGCAGCAGCAACAGGGAATTGCCGCCGATGTCGAAGAAGTTGTCCTCGCGGCCGATGTCCCGGCGGTTCAGCACCTGCTGCCAGACGGCCGCCACCCGGCGCTCGTGATCACTCGGCGCGGCGGCGACGCCGGTTACGGCGACCGGGTTCGCGTCGTCGGCGCCGGGGTGGCCCAGGATCTCCAGCCGCCCCCGGCTGTCGACGCGCGCCAGGTCACCGGTGCGGGACAGCGGCGGCGGTCCGCCGAGGTGCAGTTCGCCGGTGAACTCCGGCGGCACCGGCTGCCCGTGCTCGTCGAGGACGTGGATCCCGGTGTCCGCCAGCGGGAACCCGACCGGCACGGTGGTTCCCGTGCAGTCTTCGGGCCCGACGGGTTGTGCGGTGACCCAGACCGTGGTCCCGGCCGGGGCGTAGGTGTTCCACAGCGTCCCGCACCACTCGCGGGCGGTCCGGGCGAGCGGCGCGGGCAGCGGCTCGCCGGTCGAGAAGACGTGCCGCAGCGCCAGACCTCGAGTCCCGGTCCGCTGGACCACTTCGGACAGACCGTGCAGCGCGGAGGGGGTCAGGACCAGGTGGGTCACCCGCTCCGCGACCAGCAGCGAGTGGAGGAAATCGGGCGTCGCTCCCGGCGGCACGACCACCACGCACGCACCGGCCAGCAGGGCGCTCCACAGCGGCAGTTCGGAGACGGCCGGGTGGCCGAACGCCACGACCGCGGTCTCGTCGACGTGCTCGCGCAACGATTCCAGCCGCGTCAGGACGTCGCCGTGCGTCACGTCGAACCCCTCGTAGCCGCTGCAAGCCACGTCGCCGGAAGGCGGCAGCTCCGTCTCCGCCATGACCAGCACCGGGACACCGGCCGGTTGACCGGCCAGGTCCGGCTGGGTGAGCACCACGCAAGCTTCGGGTGCCGCCGGGGAGGACGGGTCCAGGACCACGGAGGCTGCCCCGGCCCGCTGGATCGCGACGATCGCGACGACCGCGTCGAGGGAGGGTTCGAGCCGGACCGCGACCCGGCTGCCCGGCCCGGCGCCCTCGGCCCGCAGCCGGGCCGCCCAGCGCCCGGTCAGCTCGTCGAGTTCGGCGTAGGTGAGCTGGTCGCCGTCGCAGCGCACCGCCGGGCGATGCGCGTGCTGCTGCGCGGCCTGCCGGAAACGGGCCGCCAGGCTGCCGTCCGGGGCGACCGGCGCCGGTGCGTGCTGCGCGGCTTCGGTCAGCAGCGGCAGGTTCACCACGCTGCGGCCGGGGTCGGCGACCGCGGCCTGCAGCAGCGTCACGTAGTGCTCGGCGGCACGACCGGCCGCGGCCGGGGAGAAGACGGACTTGCGGTACTTGAGTACCCCGGCGAGGCGGTCGCCGTCGTGGACGACTTCGAGCGTCAGCTCCACTTGGTTGTCCTGTTTGGACAGTGGGAACGGCGTCACGGACAACCCGGCCCAGCCGGCCGTGGGCACGGTCTCGTCGGCCAGGTGGAGCGCGGCGTGCGCCGGGTGCCTGCCGGACTTCTGGTAGATGAACATCGCCTGGAAGATCGGGTTGCGGCCGTCCACCCGGCGCGGCGCCAGCTCGCTGACGAGCAGCTCGAACGGATAGTCCTGGTGCTGGAACGCCTCGGCGACGGTGCGGCGGGTCCGGGCGAGCTGCTCGCGGAACGAGAGCGCGTCGCCCAGGTCGGCCCGCAGCACGACGGAGTTGACGAAGTTGCCGACACAGTCGGTCAGCGTGGGGTCGGTGCGGCCGGCGAACGGGCTGCCGACGAGCACGTCACGCCGTCCGGTGTAGCGGCCGACCAGGAGCTGAAAGGCCGTCAGCAGGACCACATACGGCGTGACCGCTTCGGCCTTGGCCAACGCGAACACCTCGGCGGCCAGCTCCGGCGGCAGGGGGAACTGGAACTGGTCGCCGCCGTCGGTGTCGGCCGGGTCCAGGTCGAACCGGGGCCATTCGGCAGGCTCCAGCGGACCGGACAGCCGGGAGTGCCAGTAGGCGCGGGCCCGGGCACCCCGCTCGTCGGCGATCAGCTCACGCTGGTAGGTGACGAAGTCGCTGTACGGCTTGGGGTTCTCCGGCAGTTCCGCCGGGCGCTGCTCGACTTCGGCGGCGTAGAGCTGCTCGAGTTCGGCGAGCATGGTGCCCAGCGACCAGAAGTCGCACACCGCGTGGTGGGCGGCCAGCAGCACGACGGCTTCCCCGGGCGCCACCCGGTAGGCCCGCACCCGCAGCGGAGACCCGGTCAGGAGGGCGAACGGCTCGCGATAGGCGGCACGCACCGCGTCCCGGAGTTCTCCGCCGGTCCACCGGCTCGCGTCGAGCTCGGCGAAGTCGGGGTCGAGCCGGTCGTGGACGATCTGACGGCCCGCGTGGCTGAAGGTGGTGCGCAGTGCCGCGTGCCGCCCGGCGAGCGACTGCAGCGCGCGGTGGAACGCGGCCGGGTCGAATCCCCCGGTGAACCGGGCGGTGAGGGCGACGTTGTAGGCCGCGCTGTCCGGGTCCATCCGGTGCAGGACCAGCATCGAGCTTTGCGCGTAGGAGAGCGGATGCTCAGTCATGGGTGTCACTCCTCGATCGATCGGACGGCGGTGCAGCTCGAGCCCGAAGACCTCGGCCACGGGTCGGCCGGTGCCGTCGACGACCGAGACGTCGACCACCTCCCCGGCTGCCCGGTGCCGGACCACCGCGACGCCGGACGTCGCGGTGCCCGCCGGTTCGTGGAGCACGACCCGCTCGATCCGGAACGGCAGCTCGGCGGCGGTCTGGCCGGTTGTCTGGGACGGCAGCTCGGCGGCAGTCCGGCCGGTCGCCTCAGACGGCAACCCGGCGGCGCTCTGCCCAGTCGCCTGGGACGGCAGCCCGGCGGCCTGCCCAATCCCCCGGGACGGCAACCCGGCGGCGCTCTGCCCAGTCGCCTCAGACGGCAGCCCGGTGGTTTGCCCTGCCGCCCGGGACGGCAGCCCAGCGGCGCTCTGCCCGGTCGCCTCAGACGGCAGCCCGGCGGCCTGCCCAATCCCCCCGGACGGCAACCCGGCGGCCTGCCCCACCGCCCGGAACTCCAGCCCGGTGACCTGCCCCGCCGCCCGGGATGGTGCGTGGAAGCGCACCCAGTCGACCGGGATTCCCGCCTCCTCCAACCGGGTCAGGTGGTCCAGGACCGTCGCCGGGTCCGGTGTCCGGGGCGACAGCCCTGCCAGCCAAAGCTCGTTTCCGGTGCTCTGCGCCCGGCCTGCCGTGGTCAGCGTCCGGCCGGAGCCCACCTCCAGGAAGACCGTGCAGCCGTCGTCCAGCAGGGCGCGGACTCCTGGCTGGAACCGGACCGGTGCGGTGAGCTGCCTGCCCCAGTACCGCGGGCCCGGTTCGCCGTCCGCCGCCCAGTCCCCCGTCAGGTTCAGCACCGGCGGCACGGCCGGGGCCCGGTGCCCGATCCGTTCCGCCGCCGCGGCCAGCGCCGGGACGGCCGGGGCGACCAGCGCCGAATGGAACGCGTGCGTGGTCTCCAGCGGGATCGTCAGCCAGCCTCGCTGCCCGAACGCGGCGACCAGCTCGTCCATCGCCGGGTCGGTTCCCGAGACGACCATCCGCCCCGGGGCGTTGTACGCGGCCACCGATGCCGCGCCGCCGTGCGCCGCGACCAGCCGTTCCAGCTCCGCCGGGTCGGGATCGCCGACGGCGACCATCCGGCCGGTGCCGGACACGGCCGCGAAGGCGCGGCCACGGGCGCTGACGAGTTCGAGCCCGTCCTCGACGTCGAACACGCCCGCCACGCAGGCGGCCGCGTACTCGCCGAGGCTGTGCCCGAGCACCGCGTCCGGGAACACGCCGCACGCCATCCAGAACTCCGCCAGCGCGACCTGCAGCAGGAAGACCGCCGGCTGGAGCAGCTCGGCCCTGGCCTGGGCGGCCGGGTCGGCGAACACGTCGAGCGGGCCGGTGCCGGTGAGCCGGCGGAACCGGCCGGCGTGCCGGTCGACGGCCGTGCGGAACACCGCGTGCTCGCGATGCAGCTCGACGCCCATGCCGGCGTACTCGGAACTCTGTCCGGGGAACAGGAACCCGGTCCGCGGCGCCGTCACGAGGTCCCCCGTCGCCGCAGTGCCGGGCGGGCACTGCTCTCGGCGGCCACCAGCTGCGCCGCGATGTCCCGCAGCGACTTCGCGTCGAAGACCACGCGGACGCTCAGCTCGCACCCCATGACGCGGCGGACCCGGCTGGTCAGCTGCATGGCCAGCAGCGACGTCCCGCCGAGGGCGAAGAAGTCGTCGTCCGGGCCCGCCTCCGGCAGGTCCAGGACCTCGGCCACGATCTCGCACAGCTGCTCGCCCCGAGGATCGGCAGGCGAAGCGGCGGCAGGCTCCGGGCGCGGCGGCCCGGTGTCCGCAGGCCGGTCGACCGGAGTCATCCGCTCGGCCAGCGCCCGGCGGTCCAGCTTGCCGTTCGCCGTGATCGGGAAGGTGTCCAGCAGTTCCACGCGGTCCGGCAGCATCGCGGACGGCAGCCGGTCCCGCAGGAACTCCCGCACGCCGGCGGTGGTCGGCACGTCGCCGCCGTCCTGCGGCACCAGGCACGCCACCAGCTTCGCCATGCGGGTGCCCTCGCCGGTCGCGACGACGGCGGCGCGCGCAACGCCCGGGTGGCCGAGCAACGCGGCCTCCACTTCGCCCGGCTCCACCCGCACGCCCCGGACCTTGACCTGGTCGTCGATGCGTCCCAGGAACTCCAGCTGCCCGTCGGGCCGCAACCGGCCCTTGTCACCGGTGCGGTACATCCGCTGCCCGGGCAGCGGGCTGAACGGGTCGGCGACGAACCGCTCGCTGGTGTACCCCGGCTGGCCCGCGTATCCCTGGCCGACGCCGATCCCGCCGATGCACACCTCGCCGCCGAACAGCGGCGGCAGCAGCTGGAGCTGGTCGTCGACGATGTAGAGCCGCGAGGTGCCTGCCGCCCGCCCGGCCACCTGCCGCGGCTGCCCGCCGATCTCGCCCAGCGTCGACTCGACCGTGCACTCGGTGACGCCGTAGGAGGTGAACGCCAGGAGCCCGGGCTCCTCGTGCAGCCGCTGCCACAGCCGCCCGGACGCCCGCTCGTTGCCGGTCACCACCATCTTGGGGCGGTGCGGCAGCTCCAGGAGCCCGGCGTCGACCAGGATCTCCAGCTGGCTGCAGCTCATGTCGAGCACGTCGATCGCCGTGTCCGGGTCCGCTCCCCTGGCGAGCAGCCGGGCCGGGTCCAGCCGTTCGGCGTCGTCGATCAGCAGCAGCCGGTGCCCGAGGGCGGCCATGGCCAGGAACTGGTTGACGAACACGTCGAAGGTCAGGGCGCTGAGCCCGCCGACGTTCGCCTGCCGACCGGCGGGCAGCCGCGCGTACAGCGGCGCGAGCTGGGTGGTGGCCAGCGCGACGACGCCCGCCTGGTCCACCACGACGCCCTTCGGCTTTCCGGTGGAACCCGAGGTGAACACGACATACGCCGGTGCGGCCGGGTGGTGCACGCCGCCGGAACCGGGGTCTGCGGCCGCCGGGAGGGGCCTGCCGCCGGAACCGGCCTCCCCGGCAACCGAGTCGCGCTCGCCGCCGGAACCGGCCACCGGTCCCGCGCCGAGCCCGGCGACGGAAACCGTAGGGACTTCCGCGAACGGCTCGTCCGCGATCAGCAACGTGGCACCGGCCTCGGCGAGCAGCAGGCGGCGCCGGTCCGCGGGCTGCTGGGCGTCCAGCAGCAGGAACGCACCACCGGCGCACCACGTGGCGAGCATCGCGGCAATCAGATCTGCCTGCCGCGGCAGGCAGATCCCCACCACGGTCCCGGTCCGCACACCGCGGGCGCGCAGGCCCGCGGCCGTCGTCCGGGCCCGGTCGGCCAGCTCGGCGAACGTCACCCGCTCCGCTCCCGCGCACACCGCCTCCCGGTCGGGAGTGGCGGCGGCGGTCGCCTCGAACAGTTCCCACCCCGACGCCCACTCCCCCGCGGCGGACGCCTCACCGGCACCCAGCGCCAGGGTCCGCGCCAGCGCGTCCCCGTCGAGCATCGGGACGCTCCCGAGCGACACGTCCGGCGTCCGGATCAGGCTCTGCAGCAGGGATCCGTACGCCTCGGCGAACCCGGCCATGGCCGCGTCGGAGAAGCGGCGCCGGTCGTACTCGACGGTGAGCGTCAGCTCGCCGTCCAGCCGCTGGACGCGCAGGTTCACGGCGAAGTGCACGCCGGTCTGGTCGCCGAGGTCCGGCACGGGCGTCACCTGGAGGCCGTCCAGGGCCCAGACCTGGGTCGGATCGACCGTGTCGTACTCGATGTTGGCTTGGAACAAGGGATTGCGGTCGGCGTCCCGCTGCGGGGCCAGTGCGTCCACGACCGCGTCGAACGGCACGTCCTGGTAGTCCAGCGCGTCCAGGACCGTGTCCCCGACACCGGCGACGAACTCCCGGAACGTCGGCGCCTGCCGCACGTCGGCGCGCAGGACGACCGTGTTGGCGAAGAACCCGATCGTGCGGAAGAACTCCGCGCGCGGACGGCCCAGCATCTGCGCGCCGACCGTCACGTCGGTCGTCCCGGACCACCGGCCCAGCAGGACGAAGTACACCGCGAGCAGGCCGGTGAACGGCGTGATCGCCTGTTCCTTGCAGAACACCTCGAACTCCGCCGCCACGTCCGGCGGCACCGGCACCGGCAGCCGTCGTCCGACGGCGCCGTCCGGGTTCTCCGCGCCGTCTTCGAGCAGCCGGGCGGGCTGGACGCCGGCCAGCTGCCCGCGCCAGTAGTCCAGCTCCTCGCCGTTGACGCCCGCACTCCGCTCCGCCGCGCAGAAGTCGGAGTACTGCGGGACCGGCTCGGCGAGGGCCGGCGCGTCGGGGTCGGCGTACGCCAGCCGCAGCTCTTCGGCGAAGACCTGCGCGGAGATCTCGTCCATGACGATGTGGTGGAACACGAAGGCCGTCAGGTGCAGGCCCGGGGCGATCCGGATGACGATCACCCGGCCCACCGGCCCGGCCGCGAGGTCGATCAGGCCGTCGACCCGGCGCGCGGCTTCGGCGTCCGCCCACTCCCGGCGCTCGGTCGCCGACTCGCCCTCGGCCTCGACGACCTCGATCGCGACGCGGAACGCGTCGGCGTCCTGGATCACTTGCAGGACTTCGCCGTTCCGTTCGACATAGGTCGTGCGGAGCACGTCGTGACGGCGGTACAGCACCGTCAGCGCCCGTTCGAGACGGCTGACCGAGAGGTCGCCGGAGACGCTCAGCACTGCCTTCCAGATGTCGGCGGTGTCCTCCGGCCGCAGCACCCAGGAGAAATACATCCGGCGCTGCGCCGACGATGCGGCGACGGTCCGGGAATGACCTCCGCCGGACACGTCCCGACCATTGTTGTACGGCATTCCGGGCACGAAGGAACTCCAACCGATCTGTCAAGTCTGCAAAAGGTCAGGCTCGATGTCCTGCCGGCGAGACAGGGATTTTTCTCAATCCGCCGGTGCCGCCGCCGCGCCGACCATGTCGCTCAGCGCGTCGCTGAGGTCGCTCAGCAGCGGCTTCTTGAGGATGACCCCGGTGATCCGGGAGATCCCGAGTTCCTGGCGCAGGGCCTGGCCGAGGCGGACGGCGATGATGGAGTTGCCGCCGACGGCCAGGAAGTCGTCGCCGATGCCGATGCCCGGTTTCCCCAGCAGCTCACGCACTTTGCCGACGACCAGCTCGTCCATGGGGTTGCGGAACCCGCCGCCGGCGGTCACCCGGCCACCTCGCGCAGGCTCGCGGGCCGCATGTCCGACCAGTGCGCCGTCACGTAGGCAAGGCAGTTCGCCCGGGTGTCCGCGTCATGCGCGACGGACCAGCCCGCGGGCACGGCGTTGGCCGACGGCCACAGCGAGTACTGACCCTCGCCGTTGACCAGGACCAGATGCACGCCTTCGTCGTCTTCGAAGGGATTGCTCACGGCTCTCCTGAGTGACTGGAATCCGGGATTTCCGGAGGACGTGCCCATCGTGCGCCCCGTCTCGCCGGCGAGACAACACTTCGCCGCCCGAATTCCGGCGTGCTCCGCGGCGAGGGTGTCCGCGAAGAACGGGAGTGCTATGAATCCAGGGGCGGCGCATTTACCGGACCGATGTCGGGAGAACGCAACGATGGAACTCAGCCTCTTCTATTTCGCCAACGACAGCGGAAGCGCCGAGGCCGACCGCTACCGGTTGCTGCTCGACGGCGCCCGGTTCGCCGACGAGAACGGCCTGGCGGCGGTGTGGACCCCGGAACGCCATTTCCACCCCTTCGGCGGGACCTACCCGAACCCCTCGGTGACCAGCGCGGCGATCGCGGCGACGACGCAGCGCGTCAAAATCCGGGCAGGCAGCGTCGTCGCGCCGCTGCACCACCCGCTGCGGATCGCCGAGGAGTGGTCCGTGGTGGACAACATCTCCGGCGGCCGGGTCGGGGTGTCGTTCGCCTCCGGCTGGCACGCCACCGACTTCGCGCTCAACCCGCCCGCCTACGCCGACCGCCGGACAGAGATGTACCAGCGCATCGAGCAGGTCCGCACCCTGTGGCGCGGCGAGGCGATCGAGGTCGCCGACGGCGCGGGAACCCCGGTGCCGGTACGGTCCTTCCCGCCGCCGGTCCAGGCCGAGCTGCCGATCTGGGTCGCCAGCGTCGGCGACGTCGAGACGTTCCGCAGCGCCGGCCGGATCGGCGCCGGGCTCCTCACCCACCTGCTCGGCCAGACTCCCGAGCAGCTGACCGAGAAGATCGCCGAGTACCGCAAGGCCGCGGCCGACGCGGGCGCGCCGGGCCACGTCACGGTCATGGTGCACACCTACCTCGGCGAGGACACCGACGAGATCCGCGAGCTGGTCCGGCCGTCGCTGAGCGCCTACCTGCGCAGCTCGCTCGGGCTGATCCTGGCGTCGGACCTCAGTACCGGAGACCTGGAGCCGGACGAGATCGACATGCTCGTCGAGCGGGCCTTCGAGCACTACTTCGACCACGTCGGCCTGCTCGGCTCGGTCGACAAGGCCGAGCAGGTCGTGGCACGGCTCGCGGAACTGGGCGTCGACGAGATCGCCTGCCTGATCGACTTCGGCCTGCCGACCGACACGGTCATGACCGGCTTGACCTACCTCAAGCGGCTGCAGGACGCGTGCGCCGACGGCACGTCCGGCCGCTGACCGTCCTTCTGTTCGAGACGTGAGCGGGCCGCCGAAGATTGTCCCTTGTGGACACTTGACCCCGCAGCCACCGGCAAAGACCCGCCGGCTTCGCGCCGGCGGGTCTGCCGCGTCCGGGTCAGGTCATCCCGTCAGCACGGCGATCTGCTCGTCCGGCTTCGGCTGCTTCGGCGGCTTCAGGGAACGGAAGCCGACCCGGACGCGGTCCCAGGCCGTCGCGGCCGCTTCGGATCCCAGCTGTGCGGACAGGCCGGCCAGGTAGGCCTCGACCGCGTCGGCCGCCCAGGCCGAATGGCCGGTCGCCACGTTGTCGATCGTGTTGTGGATGTCGAAGTACTGGCTGCTGAACCCGTGTGACCGCAGGTTGAACCGCTCGCGCCGGTAGGTCCCGCCGACTCCGGACAGCTCCATCGCCAGGTTGAGGCCGAGGACCTCGGGCAGGAACCGCCGGGGGAACCGGTTGATCGCCAGCCAGTAGACCGGGAGCGCGAACGACTCGTCCCGGAAACCCGGCCACTGCGCGAACTCCAGCGTCGCGGTGGGCGGCAGGTCGAAGCCCATCTCGTGCATGAGCTGCCGGTAGATGACCGCGTGGTTCAGCCTGCGTTCGCCGTTGCCCAGCTCGTCGAAGTGCGTGGCGAACAGGAAGTGCCCGAAGTCCGAAGAGGCGTGCCGGTAGTCGGTGAAGCCGGCCAGCCAGCTGCCGTCGACCAGGTTCAGGGGCGCCAGCTGCAGGTAGGTGTCGAGGACGACCTCCCGGGGCGGCGCCGCCATGTCGCCGGAGGCCTGGAACAGCTCGTCGTGTTCGTCGTGCTCGTCGAGGAGCCACCGCCGCAGGCCGCCCGGCTCCCAGGTGCGCGGCGGCTTCCTGACCCGCTCGATCCCGCGCCGGGAGCCGTCGAGCCAGTCGGAGACGTAGCCGAGCGCGTACCGGCGCAGGCCGGGTGAGTCGCCGCGGTGGAGCAGCCGGTGGAAGGCCAGCCGGATCGTCGACGGCTCCTCGTCGTCCGCGGGGGCGGCGGAGCTGTCCGGTGCCGCAGGGAGGACGCTGGAGCCGGCCGCCGGCTGCGCGGATCGCTCGACGTCCGGCGTGCTGTCGTCGCCCAGCGACGCGATCCACCGCTGCAGGACACCGAGATCTTCTGGGGAGAAGATCCGGAACATCGGCCCGTCGGCGTCGAGCAGCCTGCCGAGCAGACGGCTGACCTCCGGCTTTCCCTGCTTGACCAGCTTGCTGGCGGCCAGCGCCGCGACGAACCCCTCGCCGTGGCCGTCCCGGGCGTCGGCGAACCACTCGCGCAGCGTCCGGCCTTCGAGGATGAAGTGGGCGTGGTACGCGGCCGCCTGCCGGGAGCGCTGCCCGAGCATCTCGGCCATCTCGAACGCCGGGTCGAGCACGTCCACGACGAGATCGAGGAGTTCGCCGCTCCACTCCTGTATGCGCGCCAACGCCCAGCGTGCCCCGCCCAGCAGGCGGGCCGTCTCGTCACCGCCGGTCTCGAGGAAGGTCCGCGCGATCTTCAGCGACGTCTCGGCGGCCGTCCCGCCGAGGTCGAGGGCCGGCCACCGGGCGTCGACGTGCAGGCTGTCCCGGAGGAATTCCAGCGGCGGCAGCAGACCCAGCGCACGGAGACAGACGTCCGCCCCGAGCAGTTCCGCCTGGAACCCGGCGCCGCACCGGCTCATCGCCAGCAGCACGCCGGGCAGCCGGAACGCGGAGTCCAGCGTCTGCGGCTCGTCGGCCAGCCGCGACTCCGGCACCACCCGGGTCTCCAGGCCGAGTTCCCGCAGCAGGTCCAGATAGCGGCTGCCACGGGCGCTGCGCGGCTTGCCGACGCCGACGTCCTCGGCGTAGAGGCCGAGCACGAGCGTGCTCAGCTCGCTGTCGCCGTTGCCCGGCGAGACGAGCCACTGCAGCCAGGCGCCGGAGTTCAGGGCGAGCGGCGCGCAGTTCAGCCCGATCCGGGCGGCGACGGCCGGCCGCGCGGCGTCGAACAGCGGAGAGCCGGCGACCCGCCGATAGCGCGCGGACTCGGCGGACGCCCACTCCCGGGCCTGTGCCAGGAGGTCGTCGAGCGCGGCGGCCGGATCACCGGCAGGCGTGGTGCCCGGCCCGTGGACCTCCCGGCTCAGCTCGGCGGCGAAGCCGTCCGAGACCAGGATCCCCTCCGGATCACTGGCCCGGACGTAGAGATCGCGATGCGTGGGTTCGTCGTGGTTCAGCGTGGACATCGTTGTCCCCCTTCAGCCCGCGAGCCGGGCGATGGCGTCGGCGGATTCCAGGTCCTGCTTCACCGCGCCGAGGAAGCGGACCGCGTCGCGGCCGTTGAGATAGCGGTGGTCGTAGGTGACCGTGACCGTGGTGACCGGCCGGGCGAACGGGACGCCGTCCGCGGTCAGCGCGACTTCGCTCCGCTCGGCGCACAGGGTCACGACACAGGTGCGTCCCGGGTGGACGATCGGCATGGCCAGGACGATGTCCGGATCGTTGTGCAGCGAGAGGGTGATGGTCTCGCCGGCGAACGCCTCCTCGCGGAAGTTCTGCCGCAGGGCGCTGACGCGGAAGTCCATCAGGTCGTCGGTCAGGTCGCCGATCGGGCGGCGCGCGACGTCCCGGAGCACCGGGATGAACAGGCCGGTCCCGACGTCGATGGTGACCCCGACGTTGGCGTCCGGCGCGAGCGTGAGGGTGTGGTCCGCGCCGGGCGTGGCGAAGAACAACGGGAATTCGGCGTGGCGGGCGGCGATGGCCTTGACCAGCAGCTCGACCAGGCCGTACGGGGCGGCGTCCGCGCGCGTGGCGCGGAACGTCGTCAGGTCGACCGAGATCGCGGCGAAGGCGGCCGGGATCGTGCGGTGCGCCTCGGTGACGACGGCGGCCACCGCGCGCTGGCGCGGGCTCAGGGTGACGACGTCCGCGGCGGCCGGTTCCTGGTCGATCAGCCGCTGGACGTCGGCGGCCTTCACCATCCGCTTGCCGAGCGCGCGCAGCTGTTCGGCCCGGATGCCGTGCTCCTGGACGAGGGTTTGCGCGGCGGCGCTGAGGACCGGGCCGTCGTGCTCCCCTTCCCCGCTGCCGGGCGTGCCGTCCAGGTTCGCCAGGTAGTCGTCCCGTTCGCGGTGGCTGTCGAACAGCAGTCCCACGGGCCGCCCGAACTCGCAGTGCGCGCCCGCCTCGACGAGCCGGTGGAGGACGCCGTCGGTGTCCGCGACGAGTTCCTCCACCGCCTTGGCGGTCTCGACTTCGGCGACGACCGCGTCGGCGGACACCGCGGCGCCGTCGTCGACCGTCCAGCCGGCCAGGACGCAGCCCTCGTCGTTGGTGTTGTACTTGGGCAGCAGCAGTTCACGCATGCGACGCCTCCCAGATGGCGCGGTGGATGTCGGACGCTTGGGGAAGCACGGTCGCTTCCAGGTGGGCGGCGGTCGGGATGACCTCGGCCTCGGCACTGCACAGCACGACCGGGCGCCGGAGCCGTCCCCACAGGCGCTCGTAGACGCGCGCGGCGACCTCCGTGCCCCAGGTGCCGCCGGCGGCACTGTCCTCGACCAGGCACACCACCTCGGCACCGGCCAGTGCGGGCAGCAGCGGCTCGACGTCGAACGGGTACAACCGGGCCGGGACGATCACCTCGCAGGTGATCTCGTGCTCGGCGAACAGCGTCCCGGCCGCCTCCAGCGCCCGCCGGGCCACGCCGCCGGGCGCGACGATCACGCAGTCGGCCGCGTCGTCGCCGTCGGAGGCCCGCAGCCGCGCGGGGCCGTCGTCGCCGAACGGGAAGTCGGCGACGAACGGCCCGTCCGTCCCCGGCTCGTGCATCGGCTGCGCGTAGAGCACCTTGTCCTCGAACAGGACGGCCGGTTCGCCGCCGGCGAGCAGGCGGGCCAGCAGCGCCGTGTTGTCGTGGAACGGCGAGATCTCGTACACCGACAGGTGCGGCACGCCGATGAAGTGCTTCTGCAGGCTCTGGCTGTGCGTCGGGCCGTAGCCGCGCCGCCCGCCGGTGGGACAGCGCACGACCACCGGGACCTCGACGCGGCGGCCGTACATCGCGACCGACTTGGCCGAGAAGTTGACGATCTGGTCGAAGGCGAGGGTGACGAAGTCGCCGAACATGATCTCGACGATGGCGCGCCCGCCGGACAGCGCCAGCCCGTTGGCCACGCCCACCAGCGACTGCTCGCTGATGGGGGTGCTGAGGACCCGGCCGGGGTAGCCCGACGACAGGCCCTTGGTGACCTTGAAGGCGCCGCCGTACGGATCGGCGACGTCCTCCCCGAGCAGGAACAGCTCCGGGTCCGCGGCGAAGGCCGCGTGCAGCGCCCGGTTCAGGTTCTCG
The DNA here is from genome assembly GCF_040064235.1 of Amycolatopsis melonis. NCBI lineage: Bacteria > Bacillati > Actinomycetota > Actinomycetes > Pseudonocardiales > Pseudonocardiaceae > Amycolatopsis > Amycolatopsis melonis. The sequence continues at coordinate 17,553 of NZ_JBDZYD010000004.1, read as the reverse complement.
GCAACACGTTCCACGGCTCAGCTCCTCTCCCACACCGAGGCCGGGCGGGCCAGTACCCGGTCCACGGCCTCGGCGATCCGCCGCCGCTGCTCGTCCTCGACCTTGGCGAACAGATCGGGGTCCCGGCGCCGGTAGGCGTCGTGCCAGTCGTGCTCCCGCTCGGCGGCGACCTCGGCGGTGGAGCGCGTGTCGTCGCCCTTGCTGTGCGGGCCGAGGCGGTGGGTCGCGAACTCCACGACGACCGGCCCGCCGCCGGTGCGCGTCCGCTCGACCACCGGGGCCAGGCGGGCTCGGATCGCGGCAACGTCGCTGCCGGTCACCGGCACGTGGGCGATGCCGAACGCCGCGGCCCGCCCGGCGATGTCGCCTGCCATGGCGTGCGCGGTCGGCGTGGTCTGGGCGATGCCGTTGTTCTCCACGACCACCAGCAGCGGCAGCCGCCACAGCGCGGCCAGGTTCAACGCCTCGTAGACCGCGCCCTCGCCCCAGGTGCCGTCGCCGACGTAGGCCACGGCGATCCCGGTCCGGCCGGTCCGCTGGAACCACAGGGCGGTGCCTGCGGCCACCGGCAGGCTCTCCCCCTGCACGCCGGTGGACAGGTAGGTGTCCCGGAAGAGGTGCTGGCTGCCCCCGACGCCCGCGCAGACCGCGCCCGCGCGGCCGGTCATCTCGGCCAGCAGGCCCTCGGGGTCGTCGAAGCGGGCCAGGTAGTGCCCGTGGCCGCGGTGGTTGCTGAACACGAAGTCGTCCGGGGCCAGCAGCGGCCGCAGTGCCACCGGCACGTACTCCTGGCCGAGGCAGGTGTGCGTGGTGCCGTTGAGCAGCCCGCGCGCGAACAGGTCCAGCACGGTCTGCTCGAAGTGCCTGATCAGCAGCAGGCAGGCGAGGTCGTCGACGTCGACGCCGAGGGCGGTCCCCGCTTTCATGTCAGGTTCCCTTCCGGAAGAGCCGCAACGGCGAACTCCCTGGTGGACGCGGTGGCGGGATCACCGGGCCGGACGTACAGCCGGCCGCCGCCCGGCAGGGCGACGGCGGCGGCGACGGTGCGCTCGTACCGGATGTCGCCGGTTCCGGCGACCCGGATCGGCGGCGCCGAGAGCAGGGCGAAGTGCTCCTCCACGCCCGCGTCCGGGCCCAGTGCGGCGAGACCGGCGCGGCACGCCTCCAGCCTCCGCCGTGAGGAGTTCCGCGCGAAGACGTTGATCTCGTCGAACGGGGCGAAGTCGGGGTGGAGGAAGTGGTTGGTGTGCTCGGCCTGCCGGGCCTCGAAGCACCGGAACCCGCCGTCCAGTGCCTCCACCCAGACCGCCTTGCCCGCGTCGCAGAGCATGAACGAACGCGAGCTGGCCAGCGGGAGACCGCGGAGGCACTCGACCGCCTCGTCGACGCCGGCCGCGGAGTCCAGCACGTGGCGGATGGCCAGGTACGGCGGGATTCCGGGTTTCCAGTCGCCGCCGAGGACCAGGTTGAGGCCGACGGCCAAGCCGTCGCTGTTGACGCCCAGATAGCCCAGCAGGCCCGCGAAGCTGAGCACCAGGACCCCGCGCGGGGAACCGGTGAGCCGGACGTCGAGGACGCTGATCTGGTCGTCGAGGTCGCCGTTGAGGTCCACCGTCTGGGCCAGGACCGGACGGGAGCCTGCCCGCGCGTAGGTGGTGCAGTCGCCGCGCGCCGGGATCTTCCGGTAGCCCAGGATCTCCCGGCGCAGCTGCAGCAGCAGCGCCTGGTCGCGGGGGATGCCGATGCCGTCGGCGAGCCCGGTGATCTCGTCCGCGAGCCGGGGCAGCTCGGCCGTGATCACCTTGTCGAACGCCGACAGCACCGGTTCGAGCCCGGACATCGTGACCGGTTCGTCCAGCAGCAGCCCGAGACGGCAGAGCGAGTCGCCGACGAAGCCGCGCAGCGGACCGGCCAGAGCGGTCCCGTGCTGCCGTCCGGCCTCGTACGGATCGCCACGCAGGCGCAGGGCGGTGATGCCCGCCGGGCCGGTCACACCCCCGCGTCCTGCCGGGTCACCTTCGGGTGCGCGGCCAGCTCGCCCTTGAGCCAGGGCCACTCGCTGCGCACCACGCTGTAGAACACCGCGTCCCGGCGCCGGCCGCCCGGCATCGGGTTGTAGCTGCGGAAGACACCCTCCTCCAGCGCGCCGATGTTGCGCAGGCCCGCCCTGGCCTGCACGTTGAGCCGGTCGGTCTTGAACTCGACGCGCTCGGCGCCCAGGGTCTCGAAGGCGTGCTCCAGCAGGAGGTACTTGGCCCAGCGGTTGATGCCGCGGCCCTGGAAACCGACGCCCAGCCAGGACCAGCCGATCTCCAGGCGCAGGTCCGGCTCCGAAAGGTTGCCGAAGCTCATGCTGCCCGCGCAGCGGCCCGTCGTCTTGTCGGTGATGTGGAAGACCACGCGCTTGCCTGTCGCCTGGTCGGCGAGCATGCCCTCGAAGAAGACGTCGAAGTCGGCCTCGGTCTCGACGCGGCTGACGAACCAGCGCCAGATCACCGGGTCCATCGCGATGTCGTGGATCGACTCGCGGTCGTCGGCACTGATCGGACGCAGGCGCACGTGGTCGTTCTCCAGCGTGGCCGCGGCCAGCTCCGCCCAGCTCACTTCAGGCAGCCTTTCCCGCGTGGCGCGACAGGGTCCCGACGACGTCGCCGAGCGTGCGCATCCCGGCGACGTCGCGCTCGGTCAGCAGGGCGAGGTCGACCGTGAGGTCCTCGCAGAGCCGGGTCAGGAACAGGACCTTCTGCAGCGAGGTCAGCCCGTAGTCGGTCAGCTCGACGTCCGGCTCGATCGCGTGGGGGTCCACGGCGGGCTGGAGCGCGGCCGACAGGTTCTCCCGCGCGATGGTTTCGATGTCACTGGGCATGGATACCGTCCTGGTTGTTCGTGATCTCCGCTTCGAACGCGGCGAAGATGGTCTGGCGTTTGGGCTTGAACTGCGAGGTGAGCATGCCGTTGGCGATGCTGAACCGGGGACTGGCGACCACGACCCGGCGGATCTGCTCGTCGCGGCCGAACGCGGCGTTGGTGCGGGCCAGCTGCTCGGCGATCGCCGCGTGGTCGGCGGTGCCGGAGGCCGGCGAGACCACCGCGACCAGGGACGTCTGCGCGGGGCAGAACACCACGCACTCCTCGATCGCCGGGCTCGCCCGCAGGTGCTCCTCGATCGGCCGGACGATCACCTTCTTCCCGTTGCCGAGCACGATGACGTCGTCGGCGCGGCCCTGGACGAACAGGAAGCCGTCCTCGTCCAGGTAGCCGAGGTCGCCGGTGCGCACCACCCCGTCCGCGACGAACATCCGCTCGGAGTCGCCGGGTTCGGCGAACTCGTAGCGCCGGTTCACCGGATGCTCGCTGCGGACCAGGATCACGCCGTCGTCGTCGAACAGCACCTGCTTGCCGGGCAGCACCCGCCCCACGCTGCCCTCCTTGTGGGCACCGGGGTGGTTCTTGCTGACGATGCACGTCTCGTTCAGCCCGTAGCCCTCGTAGATCGGCAGGCCCGCGCCGGTGAGGTAACGCAGCACCTCGCGGTCGGCGGGTGCCGAGCCGGTCCACAGGTAGCGGATGCGGTCGCCGAACAGCCGCCGCGCCGCGGCCCGGCGGGCCTCCTCCGGCGGGACGCCGTCCATGCGCGCGGCGTCCTGGGCGATCTGCCGCCGGGCGGTCTCGAAGAACGCGGGCACCCCCATCACCACGGTCGGCCGGGCCGTGGCGAGCGCGGCGAAGGCCGCCTCGTACGTGGTCACGGTCGCGTCGTGGCCGAAGCAGAGGGCGGAGTAGATCCAGTAGCGCTGCTGCAGCAGCGACAGCGGCAGGAAGACGAAGAGGTTGTCCCCGCCCCGGTGCTCGAAGATCTCCTGCACGGCCTGCATCGACGCGTCGATGCTGCCGACGGTGGCCCCGAGCCCCTTCGGCACGCCGGTGCTGCCGGAGGTGAACTTGATCGTCGTCACCTCGCCGGGCTCGTACACGACCGGCTCGGGCAGATCCGTCCACGCCTGTTCCGCTGCGACGGCGACGTCGGCGCAGGCCCGGACCGGCGGCGGCGCGTCCGCCGGCACGTCCCGGTCGGTGAACAGAAGTTTGAGCCCGTAGCGCGCCACCAGCTCGGCGGCGTCGGCGAACTTGCCCGGCTCGAACCCCGCGACGACGGCCTTGAGCCGCAGCGCGGCGAGGTCCAGCAGCACCCATTCCAGGCTGTTGGCCGCCAGGATGCCGATGCGGTCCCCGGGTTCGACGCCGAGGCTGCGCAGGTAGGCGGCGACCCGCCCCGACTGCTCGTACAGCTCGGTCAGCTCCAGCGTCCGGCGGCTGCCGAGCCGCAGGAACGAGATCCGGTGGCCGGGCGACGGCGGCCCCGCCACCACGCGGTTGAGCACGGAGCCGGTCATGCCGTGGTCTCCCCGGCCGGCCAGTCCGAGGGCAGGGCCGCGAAGTAGGACTGGTCCGCGAGGCTGATCCCGGTCCCGGGTGCGACCAGCTCGACCCGGTCGGGCCAGGACGTCAGGTCGGCCTTCCCGAGTGCCTCGGCGAGCCGGGCGGCGAACCGCGGCAGGACCGGCGCGGCCGCGCGCGCCAGCACCTGTGCCGCGGCCAGTTCCAGGGCGACGGCCGTCCGGGCCTCGTCCTGCCAGCCGGCGATCAGGGCGGTCCGCGCCTCCGCCTCGGCGAACCGCCGGGCGTCCACGACGATCCCGTCCAGCTCGGCGGCCGCGCGGTTCAGCGAGAAGCCGTCCGGTCCCAGGCTGTCGGCGACGGCGGCGAGCCGGACGCCCAGCCGGTTGAGGAACGCGGTGTGCTCGGGAGTCCAGACACCGGCGTCGGGGGCGAGCCCGCCGTACCGGGTGGCGATCCGGGCACCCAGGTCGTTCAGCCAGCCCTGCCAGCCGTCCACCAGGACCCGCTGGACGGTCTCGGTGTAGGCGGCGAGCTCGAAGTTCGTCCGGTGCTGCTCCGGCCGCGTCAGCGCCAGGTAGAAGCGCACCGCGTCCACGGTCTCCGGACGCAGGATCTGCTTGCCCCACACGGCATGGCGGCGGCTGGTGGAGAACTTGCCGCCGTCGAGCAGGTAGAACTCGTTGACGTGGTAGTCGATGTCGGGCTGCCACTCCGGGTACGCCGACCGGTAGAGCGCCGGGTAGAGCACGGCGTGGTAGAAGCTGTTGTCGTAGCCGAAGAAGTGGACGATCTTCCAGTCCTGCTCGGGAGTGCCGGCCCGCCACTGCCTGCCCAGCCGCCCGCCCAGTGCTTCGACGCCGTGGAGGAAGCCGTAGGACATCTCGGGCCAGACCCAGATCACCTGACCGTCCACAGTGGTCTCCGCCGGGGCGACGCCCCAGTCCGCCGGGTGCGTCACCGGGATGTCGAGGTCCTCGCGCGCGAACACCCGGTCCGCCAGTTCGCGGAGCCGGGCCGGGACCCGGCCGAGGCGGTGGTGGTCAGCGACCTCCTTGGCGAACTCGTGCAGCGGCAGGACGAAACGGGCGACCGGCTGTTGCTCCGGCGTCGCGTCCGAGTGCCGGCTGCGCGGGCCGGCCAGATCGACGCAGACGTTCGGCTCGCCGCACTCCTCGCAGATATTGCCGCTGGTGCCGCCGCCGCATCCGGGACAACCACCCGAGACGTCCACCTCGTAGAGGTAGGCGCCGGTTTCGGCGTCCACCAGGGCCGGCGTCGGCCGGACGGCGACCGCCCCGGAATCGGCCAGCTTCGAGAAGAACCCGCGCAGGCCGTCCCGGTAGCCGGGGTCCTCGTTGGTCACGGTGTACTGGTCGACCTCGATGTCCATCAGCCGCAGCGTCGCGGCGATCTCGGCGCTGTAGTGCGCGGCGGTGCGCGCCGGTTCGCGGTCCTCGCGGCGGGCGCACTCGACCACGTAGCTCTGGAAGTCGTCGCTCCCGGTCAGGTGCCAGGCTTCGGTGCCCTGCATGCGCTGGAACCGGACGTAGGCGTCCGCGCCGAGGTAGGGGCCGGACAGGTGGCCGAGGTGGAGGTCGCCGTTGGGCGTGGGCGGGGTCGAGAAGACGAAGACCGGCCGTTCCGGGAAGCGGCGGCGCGCGGCAGCCGTGGCCGCGGTCCGGGCGGCGAGCGCCGGGTCGCGCCAGTACAGGTCGAAGAAGACCAGGTCGGCGTCGCCGTCGTTCTCGACGACGTGGGTCTCGAAGGGCTCGAACTGGCACACCGTGCCCGGCTCCGCCCGGACCCGCCTGCCGTCGCAGACCACCCACCCGGTGCCGGCGACGATGACGAACAGCTCGATCTCGTCGTGCTGGTGCGGTTCGGAGCGGCCGCCCGGCGCGACCCGGCCCCAGCCCGCGCCGGCACTCATCGACTCGACGGAGCTCATCTCGATGCCGAAGGCCCGGTGCAGCTCCTCGGCGGCGAAGACGCTCAACTTCACGGATGGCTCCCTTGCTCGGAAACGGTCGGGACGGCGGTACGCAGGAGGTCGGCCGCTTCGGCGGCGATGGCGGGGGCGAGCCGGTAGCCGGAGCCGTTGGCGGCACCCGCGAACACCAGCCGGCCGTCCTCGTCCAGTGCGCGGACCAGCGGCTCCCGGTCCGGGCTGTAGGCGTCGCAGAACACGCGGCCGCTGCGGGCGGCGCCGGCCAGGCGGGGCACGCGGCGGACCAGCACCTCGCGGGCGTCGGCGAGGTCCGCCGCGGAGACGCTGCCGGTGAGCCGGTCGGGCTCGACGTCCCAGACCTGGCTGGTGTAGCTGAACAGCCAGCGCCGCTGCTCGTGGAGCGGGAGCAGGAACGCGTCCTCGTCGTGGAAGACGACGACCCCGTCCCCGGCCGCGGGCGGCTGTTCGATGTGCAGGGCCACGACCTTCTTCACGCGGACGTCCAGGAGCGCGAGCCGGTCCCGCCAGGCCGGTGCGGCCAGCCACGGGCCGGGTGCGAGCACGACGGCGCGTGCCGTGACGCGTTCTCCGGTGCCGAGCGCGAGTTCGTAGCCGTCCCCGGTCTCCTCCAGGGCGGTGACGTCGGCGCCTTCCCGGAAGCTCGTCCCCGGCCGCAAGGACCGGGCCAGCGCCCTGGCCAGCGCGCCGACGTCGGCGTACTGGCAGCCCTCGCCGGTCCAGGCCGCCGTCTCGTCCGTCAGCGGCGGCAGCCAGTCCGGCAGCTCGTCCACGCGGGACATCCGGGCCTCGGCGAGATAGCTCGCCTCGACCTGGGCGGCGCTCGCGCGGTCGGCCACCACCAGCATCGGCACCGGGCGGATCGGCAGGGCCGGATCGGCGGCCAGCAGCGCCCGGTAGCCGGCCTGGCTGTAGCCGGCCATGCGGCGGACCCGCTCGGTCGCGCCACGGGGGAAGTGCAGACCGGCCGACCGGCGGCTGGCCCCGGACCCGACGGCGTCCTGGTCGAGCACCAGCACGGAGGCGTCCGGCGCGCGCAGCACCAGCTCGCGGGCGATCGTGCACCCGATGATGCCGCCGCCCACGACGGCGAAGTCGACGTGTGTCATGGCTTCAGCCCACGCTCTCGTCCGGGCTGAGCTTCGCCGACCATTCGAGGAACGACGGGGCCGGATCGTCGCTGCGCACGCAGCGCAGGCGGTCGATGATCCGCTGGCTGCGCCAGGCGAGCAGGCTGAGGTTCTTGTCCGCCAGCCCGCGCTGCCGCAGGGCCGCGTTCTGCACGAAGATGTTCCGGTTGGCCGGCCCGTCCCACCGCACGGCGAAGTCGCTGTCGATGCGGTACTCCTCGCCTTCGCGTTCGAGCCGGTCCGCGATCGGCGCGAGGAAGTCGGGCGCGGCGGTGCGGAATCCGGTCGCCCAGACGACCACGTCGGCGTCGACCTGCCCGAGGACCGCCGGGTGGTTGCTGTTGGCCAGCTGCACCGCCCACGCGTCGCCGGACGCGGCGACCGCGATCACGTTCCGGTTCGGGTACAGCGAGACCAGGTCGGTGTTGCCGTGGATGAACCGCTCGGCGTAGATGCGCTGGTAGATCTCGCGGAGGGTGCTCTCGGAGATGCCGTCGCTGGTGAGCACGTGCTCCCGGTTGAACGATTCGCGGGTGCCCTGGTCCAGCCGGGCGAAGTAGTCGGAGTAGCCGGGCATGTAGAAGTCGTTGGTGAAGGGCGAGTCGTCGATCGGGTAGAAGTTGCGCCGTCGCGACACCCACGAGACCCGGCGCGGCCGCTCGGCGGGCGGCCGCGAGATGAGGTCGAGGAACGCCTCCGCGCCGGACTGGCCGCCGCCGACCACGCAGACCCGCTTGCCCGCCAGGCCGCGGCTGCGCGGCACGAATTCGCTGACGTGGAACTGGGTGGGGCCGAGGTGGGCACGGGCAGGCTCCGGCACCCAGGCGCGGCTGCCGATGCCGATCGACACGTTGTCCGCCGTGACCGTGCGCCGGTTGGTCCGCAGGACGAACACGCCGTCGAAGTCGACGGACACGACCTCCTCGCCGAACACGACGTTCCGGTTGCGCCTGCTGGCCCACTCCAGATAGTTGCGGAACTCCTGGCGCGGCACGGCGCTGAACCGGGCGTTGATGAAGTGGTAGAGCCGCCCCTTGTCCTTCAGGTAGGACAGGAACGAGAACGGGCTGGTCGGGTCCGACAGGCTCACCAGGTCCTTGAAGATCGACACCTGGAGGGTCGCGTCGGGGATCTGCTGCCCGTCGTGCCAGCTGAACTCCGCACTCTTTTCGAGGAAGAGGTTCGGCAGCAGGCCCGGAGAGCCGTGCAGCAGGGAGGCGAGACTCAGGTTCGCCGGGCCGACACCGACGCCGACACACTCGTAGTGCTGTTCGTCATTCATGGCTCTCCACGTGTATGGCGTCAAAGGAAGTCAGCGCCCCGCCCGGCGGCCCAGCGCGTCCGCGATGATCATCTTCTGGACCTCGGACGCCCCCTCGTAGATGCGCAGCGACCTGACCTGCCGGTACAGGCGCTCGGGAACGCTGTCGGCGACCAGGCCGGCCGCACCGTGGACCTGGACCGCGGCGTCGACGATCTCCTGCGCGGCCTCGGTGGCGGCCACCTTGGCGATGCTCGAATGCTTCGCGTAGCCGGGGTTGCCGTGGTCGAGTTCCCACGCGGCCCTGGCGACCAGCAGCGCGGAGGAGTTCAGCTTGATCTCCATGTCGGCGAGCGCGGCCTTGACGAGCTGGAGGTCGATCAGCTTGCCGCCGTGGATCCGCCGCTCACGGGCCCGCCGGACGGCCGAGTCGGCGGCGCGCCGCGCGAACCCCACCGCGGCCGCCCCCACCGTCATCCGGAACCGCTCCAGCACGTCCGTCGCGACCACGAACCCCTGTCCGGGGCGGCCGAGGACGCTCGATTCCGGGACCAGGCAGTCTTCGAACACCAGGTGCCCGAACGAGCGCGGCGCGACCAGCGGCACGTCCTCGGACGCGCGGACTCCGGGCGTGCGCGCCGGCACCAGGAACGCGGTGAGCCCCAGCGCACCGGGTCCCCCGCCGGTGCGCGCGAGCACGCAGTGCAGATCGGCGGTACCGGCATTGGCGATCCAGGCTTTCCGGCCGTTCAGCAGATAGCCGCCGGACACCCGGTCGGCGGTCAGGCCGACGGCCGAGATATCGGAACCGGCCTCCTCTTCGGAGATCGCGAACGAGCCCGCCACCTCGCCCGAGGCCATTCGCGGCAGATACTCGGCCTGCTGTTCGCCGGTGCCGTACCGGATGATCGAGGTCGCCGACAGCGCCTGGATGGAGAAGGCGTAGTCGGCCAAGTCGTCGGCGTAGGCGAGGATCTCCCTGGCCAGGCAGAGCGAACGGTAGTCGACAGCGGGCGGATCGAGGAATCCCAGCCATCCGGCGGCACCCAGCGCGCTCAGGATCGCCCGGCCCGCATGCTGCGGAGTCTGCTCCAGCGGACGTGCCCACAGGCTCGCGTGCTCGGCGCACCAGGCGGCGAGCTTCCCGGCGAGCGTGCGGTGCTGCTCCTCGTAGAAGGGCAGCGCAAGCATGCGTTCGTCGAGACCGCTGAACAGCACGTCTGTCATTTCGCCCTTCCGGATCCGCGGGTCTGCCTCGGCCGGAAACCGGCGCGGCGATGCCCGATGAAAGCTACGCGACCGATACGCGGCCCCGCCAGAGCACGAATTGCTTGGTGCGTCAGCGATTCCCCGATGCTGGCGGATCGACGGCCGATGCCTGTCTCGCTGGCGAGACAGCGCCAACTAAAGACAGGCAACCGTTCACTTCGTAGACTCGGCAGTCTCCACCAGCTTGCGCAGCAGAATCCCGGTCCGTGACCCGGGAACCGAGGCGGCGAGCAGGTAGTGGCCGTTGTCGCGCAGACGACCGGCCGCGGCGAGGTCGGCCAGGTTGATGATCGGGTCGGCGGCGAAGCAGTGTCCCACCCGGGCGATGTTGCCGGTGTACAACTGTGTTGCGGCAAAACCCGCCTGAAGTTCCTTCATGACGATGATGGCTTCGAAGATGTTGGCGTGCAGCAGGATGTCGACCTCGTCGATCCCCATGGACACGTGTTTCATCAGCTGCGTGTTCACGCGGCGGGAGAGGTCCGGGCTGATCTGGTTCGACCAGTCCAGCTCCCGCATCTCGTGCGCCACGGCACTCGCGACGATCTCGTACTCGCCGTCGGTGTCCGACACGAGCGCACCGGCCGCGCCATCGCTGAACAGGGCGAACTTGGCCAGTCTCTCCGCTTCGGCAGTGACTTTGTCGGTGGTGACGACCAGGACCCGCCGGTGGATTCCGGCGGCCACGAAGGCTTCCGCGACACGCAGGCCCGCCAGGAAGTTCGTGCACCGGTCGAGCGTGACGCCGAGGAAGTCGGTCTCCCCCGTGCCCAGCCCTTCGGAGATGGTCCGCACGAAGTCGCCGTGACTGTCCGGTCCCCCGGGAAAACCGGTGCAGCAGAGCACCAGTGCGTCGATCGAGGCCGGGTCGGCGCCGGCGGCACGCAGCGTCGCGGTGCCCGCCTCGATCGCCAGGTCCTCCAGCGACTTCCGGGTCCGGTGCGCCGAACCCCAGCCCCAGACCTGCGGCGCATACGGGATTCCCAGTTCCTCGGACCGCGCCTGCAGGCCCGGCATCTCGGAGTGGTGCGACGTGCTTTCCCCCAGGACGTACTGCGGTCCGCTGAGGAAGACGGAAGACGAACTCATCAAGGCTCCACAACGGAATCGATTACTGCCTGGTCAGGACACGGTGTCCGGCTGCACCCGCGCCACCAGGCCGTCCATGGTGAGTCCCAGCAACTCGTCGGCCGGGACGTCCACACCGAGGTCGGTCCGCAGCCGGGCCCACAGCTCGATGGCCGCGAGCGAGTCGAACCCCAGCGACACCAACGGGACGTCGCTGCGGAACGGGCTGGTCAGACGCGCCCGGATCAGCTCGTCGAGGTAACTGTGGACAGCCTGGAAGCCGTTACTCATCGGCCATCTCCCTGATCCTCGGCGGGGTTCGCCACGAATTTCCATTGCGCACAACCAATGTCCGGCATCGGCAGGCCTCGCCCATCCTGCGCCCGTCTCGCCAGCGAGACAACGCCGTGCCGGTCATCCCGGCGGTGTGGTCCGATGTGCACAGTTCACGCCTTCCCCGGCGAGGAATCGATTCCTCGGCCGGGAAGGGCCCGAAAGATGATCTATATCCCGTTTCACCTGCAGCTGAATCAGGACATCGGCTTCCGGCGGCCCAGGCGCCTGACGACGGGCTTCCCGTAGTGCAACCACCGGTTGCCTTGCGCGGCTCGCTCGTCCTTTGGTAAGAACGCCGTACGCACGGTGGTCTGGGGTCCGATGCGTCGGCGCGAAAGCGCGGCTGGGGTGGTTCGTAACAGGGGGTCCGTCATGAATGCAGCTTCTATCCCGACACGCTCGCGTACAGCGGCGGTCCGGCACACGGTCGTCACACCGCCCTCGCTGTCGGCGGCCACTCCGGGTCCCGCGATGGGCCGGGGCGTGCAGGTGCACAAGTCCGGCCTGCTGTTCACCGCGCAGCAGAGCCTGGGGATGTGGGAGCAGGTCGGTTCCCGGCTGTTCTCGTTCGCCGACTCCTCGACGTGGTGGATCGCCGACTGGCTGGTCTACGGCGAGACGACGTTCCAGGACCGCTACGAGGAGGCGATCAAGCAGACGTCACTGAGCTACCAGACGCTGCGCAACTACACGTGGGTGGCGCGCCGGTTCCCGCTGGCCCGGCGGCGGCAGGTGCTGAGCTTCAGCCACCACCTGGAGGTCGTGGCGCTGGCACAGCCGGAACAGGACTACTGGCTGCGCAAGGCGGAGGAACTGACCTGGAGCCGCAACCGGCTGCGCGCCGAGATCCGCGCCAGCCAGGCCACCCGCGACGCCGAGAGCCCGCAGCTGCAGACCGACACCGCCACCGAGCCGGCCGCCCGGCCGTCCCGGGCAGTCGCCGACCCGGTGGCGGTCGACCGCCAGCTGCACCTCGCAGTGTCCCCCGAAGAGCTGAAGCAGCTGGAGAGCGCGGCCGGCCAGCAGGGCATGTCGGTGGAGAACTGGGCGGCCGAAACCCTCCGCCGCGCCGCGGCTCATTCGTCGTGGCGCCTGCACTGTCGATGAACGCTTACTTCAGGTAGCCGGCGAGGCCGATCTTTTGGTCGCGCAGTGCCTGTGCCACGACCCGCGCGATCCGGTCCGCGCCGGCGGCCTCGAAGTGCGTGTGGTCGTTGCAGAAGAAGGCACCGACGGCGCCCTTGCTGTAGTCGCCGTCGTTGGGGCACAGCTTGAGGGTGTTGTACAGGGTGTAGCTCAGCTTGTGCAGGTCGATCAGGGGCGCACCGGTGGCGGCGGCCGCGGCGGTCGTCGGCGAGAGGAATCCCCGGTTGCCGACCGCCGTGCTGCCGCTGCAGGTGATGGCCGCGACCGGGGTCAGCAGGACCGGGTGGGCACCTCGGCTCTTCGCCGCGTCGGCCATCGTGGTGAGCAGGCTCTGGTAGCGGGCCGGGCCGACGTGCCGCGGGCAGTTCGGATCGCTGTCGTTGATGCCGAACTGGATGAACAGGTAATCCCCCGCGTGCATCCCCTTCGCGGGGTCGAGCATGTCCAGCCACCGCTGGGCGTAGGTACTGGGACTCACCACGCATTCCCCGGCGGAGTTCTTGGTGCCGGTCACGTTCGACTCGTACAGCCACGTCTGGATGCTGCGCCCCGCCACGGCCTTGTTGACCACGGACACCTGGTCGGTGAACAGCGGCCCGAACTTGCTGCCCCAGCCGACCGGGCACGAGGACTTCGGATCCGCCATGGTCGAGTCACCGGCAAGCCAGACCTTGACGGTGGCCGCGGCGGTGCGCAGCGCCGGACGTTCCGCGCAGCTCGGTCCGGGGACTCCGTTGTGCCGGACCGCCGGCGTCCAGGAAGCGCTTTCTCCGCGCTGCTCAAGCGCGGTCGCGACGTCCACGCCCACGCTCGTGGTCGCGACGAGCCCGGCGACGAGCAGCACCGCCACCCGGGTCGCGCGGCTCACCGGAATCCGTCCATGATGGCGGTGGGGCGCCGGGTGGCGGCGTCCCAGGCGACGTTGGCGTAGCCGGTGAAGGGCGAATACCCTTCCGGCTCCCAGTAGAAGAGACCTTGCCCGCCGGTGCTCCGGAGCGCGTCGAGGTAGGCGGCCAGCGACGCCCTGGTGGCGGCAACCTTGCTGACGGGACCACCGAATTCGCTCTGCAGGAACGGCTTGCGGTAGGCGTCGGCGATCTTCTTCATGTTCCCGACGATCCCGGCGGCCACGCTCGCACTGCCGTAGGAGGAGAACACGGACATGTCCCACTTGCCGCCGTTCCCGGCGTACCGGCTGAAGAAGGTCTGCATCGAGTCGTACTTCTGGGGCTGCGCGAGGTGGATGCACACCGTGGTGTTCGGGGACACCTGCTTGACCTGGTTGTAGGCGGCATTGAGCAGTCCGGTCATCTGGGCGGGGTTGGAAACGCTGCCGACCGGGCGGCAGATGCCGCTGTTGATCTCGTTGCCGATCTGCACCCAGGCGGGGAGGACGTTGTTGTTCTTCATGACCGTCATCGTCTGGTTCACGTAGGAGTTCATGGCGCTCAGCATCTGGCTGTAGCTCATGTTCTTCCATGCGGCGGGCGGATTCTGCACGCCGACCGAGTTCCACGTGTCGCCGAACATGTAGTCCAGCATGATTGCCATGCCCGCATCCCGGACCCGCTTGGCCAGCGCGGCGACCTCGTTGATACTGCAGTGCCCGTCGGTCGCGCTGCCCGACGGGTTGACAAACGTGCGCAGCCGGATCGCGTTGATACCGTAGCCCTGAAGGATGGTCAGCAGATCCTGGCTCTGCCCGGCAGCATTCTTCCAGGTGTAGCCATGGGCTTCCATCTGCGGCGCCCAGCTGATGTCGGCGCCTTTGAAGAAGGCGGCCGCGGCATTCGCGGTGTGCGCTCCCAAAGCGAGCGCACCCACACCCGCGGCCGCACCGAGCAGCACACTGCGGCGACCCAGCCGAACCCAAGCGATTCCCGCCCGCTCTTCCGGAGTTCCCTGAACGGTCATTCGATCTCCCTTGATCGACGACGATCCGCACCGGCCGAATTGAACGTTCAAAAACTCTGCGCGGTGCCGGCAATAATGGAACCCCACCCGCGCGACCCTGACAAGACTCCACCAATTGGATTTCCTTCGTCCTCGCCGTCGAATTCTTCGAACCGCCACCGAGAACGGCTTCGACGGCGCATGACCGTCACAGGCTCTGGCCGCCCGAGGCCTCGATGCGCTGAGCGGTGATCCACGACGCCGCCTCGGCGGTGACGATTCGGACCGCATTGCCGATGTCCTCCGGCTCCCCGACCCGGCCCGACGCGTGGTTGGCCGTGACCATGGCCCGGTACTTCTCGTCGTCGCGGATGACGCCGCCCGCGAAATCGGTGGCAGTCGCGCCGGGCGCGAGGGCGTTGACCGTGACAGCACGCGCCCCCAGCACTTTCGCGGCATACTTCGTGTAGACCTCGATGGCTCCCTTCATCGCGGCGTAGACCGAATACGCCGGATTGGCCGCGTAGCGCGTCAGACCGCTGGAGGTGAACAGGATCCGGCCGCCGTCGCGGATCATCGGGGCCAGGAGTTCGGTGAGCAGGATCGGGCCACGGACGTGCACGGCGTACAGAGCGTCGATGTCGTCGGTCGTCGTCCGGCCGAACGGGGTCAGCTTGTCGAAGCCGGCGTTGTTCACGAGGATGTCGAACCGGTCGGTCTCCCAGCGGTTCCGCAGGAGCGCGCGCAGCTGCTCGGCGAAGCCCGGGAAGGTCGCGGGCCGGGTGAGGTCGAGGGGCAGGGCGGCCGCGGTGCGACCGCGGGCGGCGAGCTTGCCCGCCACCTCCTCGGCTTCGTCCCGGTTGGCGCGGTAGGTGAGGATCACGTCGGTGCCGTCGTCGGCGAGTGCGTCGGCGGCCGCGCGGCCGATACCGCGGTTGCCGCCGGTCACGAGTGCGATACGAGTCATGGCCGGATCTCCTTACGAGGTCACGCGCGGGATGTAGGCCAGGCCGTGGGCGCCCGGCTCGCCGAGCTTGGGGATGTCCAGCCGGGCCAGGCAGGACATCGCGTCGAGGTCGATGACGTGCACCGTGGAATCGATGACGCCGGCCACGTAGCCCAGCGCCCCGTCCGGTGACGAGGTGATCGTCAGCGGGCAGCGGCCGACGTCGACGCTGCCCGTCTTTTCGTGGCTGTCCGCCGAAAACACGGTCAGCTGCCCCGGCTTCTGGAGCTGGCCCGGTTCCGTGTTCCCGTCGGTCATCCGCACCTCTCCGGCCAGCAGCTTGCCGGTCGCGGTCAGGTGCACCGGGACCACGAGGTCGTCGGTGGGCAACGTGCCGACGACGGACCGGGCCTTGGTGTCGATGACGCGGACGCCCGGCGGCGCCGCGGGCCGGGCACCACCGAACGACGCGTACGGGGACGCGACGTACAGCTTGGCGCCGTCCTGCGACACGGCCAGGCCTTCCCCGCCGGGCACCTCGATCCGGTCGGTGAGCGTGCCGTCGAGCAGGTCCACGACGGACACGAACGGCGCTTCCTTGTTGCTGGCGTACCCCGTCGTCCCGTCCGGGCTCGCCACGAACCAGTGCGGGCCGGGTGCCCCCGTGTCGATCCGGCCGATCACCCGCCGGGTGGCGGTGTCCACGACCACCACTCCCCCGCCCCGGGTCTGCGACGCCTCCACGCTCACGTACAGCCGCCCGCGCGCGACGTCCAGGGCAAGCCCGTGCGGCCCGTGCTCCGGCGCCAGGTCGACGATCGCCACGATCTGCCGGGTGTCCGGATCGAGCACGGTCAGCTCGCTGCGGCGGCCGGAATTGGCGTGGTAGTACCCGGACCGGTACGTGGTGGCGCACCACAGCAGCCGGTGGACCGGGTCGAAGCACAGCTCGTGCGGCTCGGCCGGCGTCTCCACGGTGCCGAGATGCCGGTCCGACCCGGCGTCGAAGAACGACACCGTGGGACCGCTCTGGCTCACCACGGCCAGCACGTCCCCGGACCGGCCGGCACGGAGTGAACGTGTCATGACCACCCCTTTCGGCTCTCCTTGTCCGCCCTCTGCGGACAAATCCAGCTTCTCGTGGCGGCGAACCGGCGGGCAATGCAAAGATCGGCAGGGAATCATTGCGCTCAGCGCAAAGACGAGGGGATTGCATGGACCTCACCCTGCTGACCGCGCTCGACGCCCTGCTCCAGGAGGAGAGCGTGACCCGGGCCGCCGACCGGCTCGGCACGTCACCGGCCGCGATGAGCCGGAAGCTGGCGAGCCTGCGCCGGACCGTGGGCGACGCCCTGCTCGTCCGCTCGGGGCAGCGGATGACCCTCACCGACCGGGCGCTCGAACTCCGGTCCGAGGTGCGCGCGCTCATCGAGCGCGCCGACGCGGTCCTCACCGCCTCGACCGGATTCGACGTCGCCGGCCTGCATCGGACGTTCACCGTGCAGGCCGGCGACCTGCTGCAGGCGGCCCTGGCCGCGCCGCTGATCAGCCGCGTCCGTTCCCGGGCCCCGGCGGTGGGCGTGGTGTTCGTGCCGGAGTCGGTGGAGAACACCCCCGCGCTCCGGCAGGGGGCCGTGGACCTCGAACTCGGCGTGCTGGACCACCTCGACCCGGAAACCCTCACCGAGCCACTGGCTTCCGTGCCGCTGCTCGCCGCGGCCCGTCACGACCACCCGCTGTTCGACGCGCCCGTCGACGCACACCGGTTCGCCGGCGCCGACCACATCAGCATCTCCCGCACCGGCAAACGCCACGGCCCGATCGACACGGCACTGGGCAAGCTGGGCCTGCGCCGCTGCGTCGCGGCCGTGGTACCCAGCCACACCAGCGCGATGATGCTGGCCAGGACCACCGACCTGGTCTGCCTGACCATCGCGGCCGGCACCCTGCCCGACGCCGTCGCCGCACTGGGCCTGCGGGCGTTCCCCATTCCCCTGGCCATCCCGCCCATCGAGATCGGTATGGCCTGGCACCCCCGCCACGACGCCGACGCCGCCCACCGATGGTTCCGCGACCAGGTCCGGACCACCGTCGCCGGGCAGACGTGACCAAGGACCCTCTGCCGCGGCTTGTCGTG